>JBGSJO010000044.1:0-40748 GCA_041741895.1 Pontixanthobacter sp. | reverse complement strand
GGTTCCTTCAGCCGTTGATCTAGACACGCTTGCGGCGGAGAGCAGTGCCGAGGTCAGGCGGGTTCGGTACCAGCGGAAAAAACAACTTGAGGCGTTTCTGAAGGAGACCGGCGGCTCAACTGAAGAGGCCGTGAACCTGTTATACGAAGTCGACCGGCTGGTGCCGGATGCCTTGGCTTTCAGTTCGGGCGCGTCCCTCGCGGAAAGGTTCGAGCAGGCCGATGCGCACATGAAATTGGTTGCTTCGCCGCTCTATATCCAGCCCAATGAGAAAACCAACTTCGATGCGAAGGAAGACGATGGCAAGAGCTTCACGGACAATAAGACCGTAGCCAAGATGCTTGATAGCGAAGCCGGAATACTCAATGCGCTGGTGATCAACGAGCGGGCAAAGGCAGCTTGCGGGCAGCGCTGGGCCGAGCATGAGGCGGCGCATAGTATCCTGCTATCCGAACTGGTTCGCCGCCGTTCGCTTGCGGAATCGTGGCGGTATCGGATACCGAAATACCTGATGCCGCTTCTGGCAGGTTTTCATGCGGCGGGGATTTCTTCCCGGGTGTTTCGGGACGGCTCGAAGTTCAAGGCCGAGGTCTTAAAGCTGCTCGTGGACTACGCCAAGGACGGCGTCACGCCCGCCATGATCTTCACCGCAATGGCTCAGGCAGAGGATCAATTTACTGCGCTCTTATCGCAGGAAGTTGATCCGTTCGGCGCTGAAACCGGTCCGGATTCCGAGAGCAATTCGGCGGCCGGTGCAGCCGGTAACGACGCTGTGGATGCACCGTCACCTGGAATCCACGGGGAACCTGAAGCGGAGCCGTTCGAGGATATGCGAAGACGTCTTTTTCGTGCGCTGGCAGAAAAGGAAGAAGCTCTGTCTTCCATCGATGGGTGGCAGGATGAGAAGTTCGAAGACGCTGAAAAAAAGATCCGTGGGTACCGTCTGGCCCTTGGCATGGGTGGGGGCCTGACCAGTTCAGGTATCATCATGTTCCCCAGCGTGGTCGACTTCGTTTCCGGCCTGGACACGGCTCACCAGCCCGGCGCTGAGGCAGCAACTGACAAGGGGCTAGCCTCGATGAATCCTGCCGCAGAACCGGCAAACCCAGCCACCGAATCCGCTCATCCTGACCTTGCCGGCGAAGCGCTTTTGAACGGGTCCGGCGGAGACTTGTTCGAGCACGGGAGCGCGGGGCGAGCCGACTCTCAAGCTTCTGCGACGCTGCAAGATGCCGAGCAATCCGCGCTGGCCCTAACCGACGTTCATTCGGCGGCCGCTCTTGTCCAAACTCCTGAGGCGGCACAAGAACATGCGACCGATTCATGGCCCAAAGTGGCTGAAGGGCCTGCTGCGACATCGGAGCCTTTGTCGGAGTCCGCGCCGCCCTCTGGCACATATGCTCATGAGTTGGTCTCGGGAACGAAGCCGTCCCCTACGTTGGTCATAGAGCCGATTGATCCTTGGCCAAGGTCCCGATCAGACCCACGGGTTGTTGCTGCAGAGCTTACGAGATCGCAGGGCTTCAATATGTCGGTGAGTGCCGAGCAGCCATTTGCCGGCTGGGTATATACTCCGGCTGAACGTCCGTTCAGCCATGTACCGATGCGCGCTGTAGTTTTGGCAGATAGGCCACAGGGCGAGCTTACAGCGATTGACACATCTCGACTGGAAATGCCGAACCAGATGTATGAGGCCACGATTGTCGATGGCCGTTCACGCATCCTTGGTTTGGGACATCATCTCATGCTCGTTCCGCACGGCTCGCTTGAATGGTACGCTGATCAACTGGGTTGGGAGCATGAAAAGAAGTGCAAGATCACAGCCTTTGGAAATCCAATGAAACCATCAACCTTGCGGCCAAGCGGTGATGCGGCGCTGCTGATGGGCATGCTGATAGACAACGTAGAGCTACGACTTAAAAAGATTCCGCAGGAGTACAATGATGGGTTTTTCAATGATATCAATCGACTGTTTGCTGCCAAGATAGATCTGGCCAGATGGTGGGCGTTCGTCTTGCTCGCCCGTCATGATCCTGAGGTCTTTGAGCCGGTGTTCGGTCCCGGGTTCTTCCACGGGGTCGAGGCTCCGGACTTCTTTCTGGATAGCATGGGCAATGCTGTTTTTGGGGTTACGCATATTCGCTTGGCGTTGCCGCAGATCAAAGAAATCGAGGCAACAGGTGAGACGCTGCGTTTTGGTCGATACGGGGCATATATGCGCCGTCCTATTCGGCCTTAGCACCGGCCATCTGAGAACGACGGCGCAAAATTCGGCTACCCAATGGCAATCGTCGCCAGCAAGTTAGATTCGATCTGCTACGGATTCCTTACGGATAGTTTTAAAAAGCTGGGCCGCGTGACGTTCCCCAGAAAGGTTACGAAGCTACCAAGTAGCGCAACACGCAACTTCAATTCAGATCCCCAAAATGCCAGCGCTGTCAGGCAGCCCTGTCCATAGACAACTCTCGAAAGTTGGTTTGATGGTCCGGCAGGTATCGATCTGGACGAGGAAGTTGCCGGCTTGGGGAGTTACGGTTTTACCCTCCCGGTTTTCTCGAGTGAAGAGTTTCCGAATGACCCTGACGAAGAAGAATACGCGGAAGCTGCACTAATCGATAGCTACACCCCTAGGTTTGCTCGCGGTCGCTAGCCGGTAAGAAAAGTGAACGAATGGCCACTTACCACGATCACACTCCTAAAAGGAGAGTGTCGGCAGCGTCCAACATTGCAGTCATTCACGAGCCGGTTTCTGGCTTGATGAACAAATAGCTGCTTAGACGGTTTGGCGCCCGAAGGGAGGCTGATGATCAGTCCGACAGAGCTGGCATACGCGGCAAGCTTTAGTCCAACGCCAAGCTCGCTAGTGCTTTTTCAGCGTCATCTCGGACGAGGTGCCCATAATGATTTTCTATCATGGCTACGCTCGTTCCAGAGAGTTGCGCCACGGTCAGCACTGGCAGTCCGGCCCGAACAAGGTCCGTGATGACGGAGTGGCGAAGCGTATAGGCAGCCACCGCCTCTGGTAGTTTCGCTTTTCGCACCGCTTCTTTGATAGGGTGCTTCCACGAATCCTTGTTCCAAGCTGCCCCAGTGTGTCGGGTAAAGATTGGCGCGGCAGGTAACTTCCCATTCAACTGGCTGGCCAGAAAATCGGCTGCAGATTGCGGCAGACCGATTTGACGGGGGGCCCCGGTCTTGTCCGTGCCAATCGTTAGGGACCGCGTCCTTTTATCGAAGTCCGCTGCGCGAAGCCCCGCCAATACCCCGGGTCGGAGCGGGAGAAGGCACATGCCGCGCACGAAGGGTTCGGATTCCGGGTCGCATGCTACTAACAATCGTTTGCGTTCGTCTCGATCGAGAAAGAGGCTGCGACGCTTATCCGCTCCCTTATTCGGCTTTAACGCTTCTTGCCATGCTGCCTCTGTGTTCGGCGCCCCCGGAGAAATCACCTGTGCCAGCGCTGCTCGTAATGGAACCATGTCGCGGTTCACAGTCGAGGGTGCGCGCGGTTTTGTCCGCTTCTCGCCGCCCTTATTTCGAGTGATCAGCGCAGGCGTATCTTCCAACCGCTTTCGCCAGCTCCGCAGGTGATGCCGGCGCAGCTTGTCCAAGTTCACCTTCGCAATCGGATCAGAATATACGGTGCGATTGAGTGTGCCAACCGATGTGGGTTTACCTTCTGCGTAGGCGTGGCAAGCATCTGCTACGGTCACCAGTGTGCGAGCCGCGACGCCTCCACTCTCGACAGACTGCGTGAAGATATCGGCATCTTTTCTCGCTTGACCGAACACCTCGTGGCGGACGAGCAAAGCGTAGTCCCCCAGTGCCTTTCGCCGGTAACGACACTTGTCTGGATCATATGCACGGGCGAACCAGGTGCCGCCCACACCGCGCTTCGAGGGACGATAGCCCAGATAGGAGCCATGACGTAGCCGCTGCCAATGGGGTTCGTCGCCCTTGCGAGGCTTAAGTCTTTCCCTTTCGCCAATCCGGCTCAAATCGGTCACTAGCAACTCCCCCCTCAATCCATGAAACTTCCATGAAATACACCGGAGAGCAACCGCAAGCAACCACGCGCGCGTTACGGATAAAAATAACGCGATTGATGTTCGTCAATGCCCCTATTCCCACCCTTCACACGGGTGGGGTCGCAAGTTCAATCCTTGCCGCGCCCACCATTTCCGCTTCGATCCAGACGTTTTGGTACAAGGCCCGTACAGGCTGCCCGCGCAGGTGTAGCGTCAGATGGCTGAAGGCGTCACTTCCGGCGGGGTTTTGGTCGCAGTTTTCGCTGCTTCCTTCTTTTCGAAATGCTTCTTGGCGAAATAGCCGCCGGCGCTGATTGCGATCAATGCCGGGATGCTGAGGCGTTTGGCGATTGTTGCTGCGCCCACACCCAAAGCTGCGCCGCCCGGCCCGCCAATTCCGCGGACATTCTCGGCGATCTTCGAACCGGCGATAGCGCCAATAATCTTGCTGAACATCGTCTTCTCCTTATTGGCACTTCAACGGATCGGCGGCCCGCCGGTTCCGGCAATTTTCGCGGACGGTGATGAAAAAGCTGCACGGCGACGTCGCCCGCTTTGATCCAGATCAATGAATTGCCCATCGACCGGGCGCATGAATGCCTTGTGAAAAGGAGAAACAGGATGTTCAAGAACAATGTAGGAACGATGGACCGGACGTTCCGCATCCTGCTCGGTCTGGTACTGATCGGCATGGTGTTCTTCGGGCCGCAAACCGCATGGGGCTGGGTTGGCTTGGTCCCGCTGCTTACCGGCCTCTTCAGTACCTGTCCGATTTACTCGTTATTCGGCATCAATAGCTGCCCCAGATAAACAGCCGGACGACTTGCGCGAGAGCGGCCTTGGCGGCATAGCGCCGCTCTATGCACGACATACGATATATCCGCGACAATCCCGAGGCATTCGACGCCGCACTTGCGCGGCGCGGGTTGGAGCCGGTCTCAGCTGTCATCCTCGATCTGGACGCCCGCCGCCGCGCGGTCACCGCCACGGTGCAGGACGCGCAGGCCCGCCGTAACGAAGCGTCGAAGGTCATCGGTCAGGCAATGGGCCAGGGCGACAAGGACAAGGCTGAAAGGCTGAAAGCCGAGGTTGCCGAATTGAAGCAGACCATGCCTGCGCTGGAGGAAGAAGACCGGCAGCTGGCCGCGCAGTTAAAGGCGGCGCTGGAGATCATCCCCAACCTGCCCGCCGACGATGTGCCCGATGGTGCAAGCGAAGAGGACAATGTCGAGGTCTCACGTTGGAGCACGCCGCGTAAATTTGACTTCACGCCGAAGGAACACGCCGACCTCGCCCCGGCGCTGGGGATGGATTTCGAAACCGGCGCGCGGCTGTCCGGCGCGCGCTTCACCTTCCTGCGCGGCGACATGGCGCGCCTGCACCGCGCGCTCGGCCAGTTCATGCTCGATGTCCAGACCCACGAGCACGGCTATACCGAATGCAATCCGCCGGTGCTGGTAAGTGATGAGGCAATGTACGGCACGGACAAGCTGCCGAAATTTGCCGACGATAGCTTCAAGACCGCCCAGCGTAAGCCCAACCCTCAGGTTTACGACGAACTTATGGATCATCTTTCGACCATCGGATGGCCGCCAGATCTCGAGAACTATTGGAAGCTTGTCGAAAGCCTTAAGTGGGAAGACCCGGCCAACCGCCGCTGGCTCATCCCAACATCCGAAGTCTCCCTCACCGCCAGCGTCATGGGCGAATTGCTCGAAGAAAGCGTGCTGCCGATGCGGCTCACTGCGCTCACCCTGTGCTTCCGCTCTGAAGCGGGCGCGGCGGGGCGTGATACCCGCGGCTTCATCCGCCAGCACCAGTTCGAAAAGTGCGAGCTTGTCAGCATCGTCCGGCCCGAAGACAGCGAGGCCGAACACCAGCGGATGACCCGCGCGGCGGAGACGATTCTCGAAAGGCTCGATCTTCCCTATCGCAAGCTGCTGCTGTGCACCGGCGACATGGGCTTTGGCGCGCGCAAGACCTATGATCTTGAGGTGTGGCTCCCCGGACAGGGTGCCTATCGCGAAATCAGCTCATGCTCAAACACCGGCGATTTTCAGGCCCGCCGCATGAACACGCGCTACCGCGTGGCAGGCGAGAAGAAGACCGAATTCCTGCACACGCTCAACGGTTCCGGCCTCGCGGTCGGGCGCACGCTGGTGGCGGTGCTGGAAAATTACCAGAACGAAGACGGCAGCGTCACCGTCCCATCCGCGCTCAGACCCTATATGGGCGGTATCGAGCAGCTGACGCCGGAGACATAATGCGCATCCTGATCACCAATGACGACGGCATCCATGCCCCCGGCCTGACCGTGCTGGAGGAAATCGCGCGGCAGTTCAGCGACGATATCTGGGTCTGCGCGCCGAGCGAAGAGCAATCCGGCGCGGGGCATTCGCTGACGCTGAACCACCCGGTCCGGCTGCAGAAGCATGGGCCGCGGCGCTTTTCCGTCACCGGCACGCCAACGGATTCGGTCACCTTGGGCCTGCGTCGGGTGGTCGATGCAGCGCCCGATGTGATCCTGTCCGGGGTCAATCGCGGTGCCAATCTGGGCGATGATATTACCTATTCCGGCACTGTTTCCGCCGCCATCGAAGGCGCGCTTGCCGGGATCCGATCAATCGCCTTCAGCCAGGTCTACTCGCCCGAATGGCAGGGCAAGCAAGCGTTCAACACGGCGCGGGAATGGGGGGCAAAGGTGCTGGCTCCGCTGCTCGATACGCCGCTGCCGTCACGCACCCTGATCAACGTCAATTTCCCCGCCATCGCGCCGGAAAAGGTCAAGGGAATTCGTGCTGTGCGGCAGGGTTTTCACGATTACTCGCGCGGAAGTGTGGTCGAAGGGCGTGACCCACGCGGCCAGACATACTATTGGTTCGGTCTGGAGCCGATCGAGCATACGCTGGATCACGGCACCGATCTGGAGGCGATTGACGATGGCTATATCTCGGTGACTCCGCTTCATCTCGACCTCACCCATCATTCCTCTCTGGGCAATATTGCGGATCGGTTTGCCTGATGACGATGCTGGCCCTGCTGCTGTTCACCGCGCTGCTGGCGGCGGTGAACAATCCGGCGAGGGAAACCGAATATGTGGTTGGTGACGGCGAGACTATGAATCTTGTTCACTTTGCCAATGATGCAGCCATTCAGGCCCGCGTCGAATTGAATTTCAAAATCGGTCAGAATGTAGTGCCGATGGACCCTGACTTAAAATTCCATGCAGAGCGCAACCTGGCGCCATGAGGCAGAAACAGAAACTCCTTCCTGCCAGAAAAGGTAGGAAAAATTTCGGAGGGCTGAAATTCCAGCCCTTGCGCCGTGCAGTGAGAATTCCCGTCTGGGGCGATCTGGGTATCCGTTTGGGCATGGCGCTGGGCCTGATCTTCATCGTCATAATGATCCACTGGTGGGACCGCGACGGGCTGGTCGATAATCTGGATGGCGAGGTAAGTTTTACCGACATCGTCTATTTCACCATGATTTCCATCACCACGACCGGGTTCGGCGATATTGCACCGATCACCGATCGTGCCCGGATGGTCGAAGCAATCATCGTGACCCCGATCCGCTTCGCCGTATTCTTCATTTTCGTCGGCACCGCCTATAATTTCATCATCAAACGCAGCTGGGAGAATTTCCGCATGGCCCGCATCCAGGAACAGCTTTCCAACCACATCGTGGTGCTGGGTTACGGCGTCAGCGGATCGGAATCAGTCAATGAACTGGTCGCCCGCGGTACCGATCCGCGTGACATAGTGGTGATCGATCCGGACGAGGAAAGCCTGCTCGCCGCAGAGGCATTGGGCTGCAATGTCCTGGCCGGCGACGCGACACGCGATGAAACGCTGAAGGCGGTGCGCATCTCCGAAGCGCAGACCATCCTGGTTTCGGCAGGGCGCGACGACACATCGATCCTGATCGTTCTGACGGTTCGTCATCTTGCCCCGGATGTGCCGATCAGCGTGGTCGTGCGCGCCGATGACAATGAATTTCTCGCACGTCAGGCCGGGGCGAACAATGTCATCAACCCGGTCCGATTTACCGGGTTGCTGCTGGCAGGTTCCGCCAAGGGCGCGCATATCGCGGATTATCTTGCCGATCTGGCATCCGTCAGCGGGCGGGTTCAATTGATCGAGCGCGAAGTGCTGCCCGAAGAATGTGGTTCCCCAATCAGTGAGCTGAAGAGCGGTGGGCGCGGACTACGCGTCTACCGCGACGGCAAGGCTTTAGGGTTCTGGGAGGAGGAATGCCAGAACCTGCAGGCGGGTGATATCGTGGTCGAAATCATCCCGACCGACAATGGCAATGGGGAAAGCGGCTAGCCCGCCTTCCCCCATTACTCCATACGATCATCTGAACCAGACGAAGACCGCGCCCATTGCCGCCATCCCGAACAGAAAGTGTCCGGTATCAATGGCGAACAATTTGCCAGATCGGCGCTGGAACAGATAATTGATTCCGGTCGCCGGAATCATCAGCCCGATGGCGTAGCCGGTGGAAATCATCATGATCCCCCGCGTGCTCGGATCGCTTCGGGCGAACTGGTGGCCGAGCGTCAGCGCAATCAGCAATTCGAACAGGAAACACAGGCCGAAGATCACCGCCATGTTCCCGCCGGCCATCTGTTCTTCGGTGAGCCCTGCTTCGCGCTGCCAGACCTTGCCGAACAGTGCCCCGTACCACACCATGCCGACCACGAAAAACGCCAGCGCGCCCAGAATTACAGCCAGCAGATTGATATCGCCCATCGGATTGCCCTCCATCATCGTCCCACATTGTCGCTATAGCGCAGCGCGCGCTTCAGGTGTAGGGGCGCGGCAATCATGATCACTGCAACCACAATTTCAGACCAGAAGAAGGTCGGCATGGTCAGCCTCGGCTGTCCCAAGGCGCTGGTCGATTCCGAACGGATCCTCACCCGGCTGCGCGCCGATGGCTACGCGATGAGCCCCGATTATGCGGGGGCCGATGTAGTGCTGGTCAACACCTGCGGCTTCCTCGACAGCGCCAAGGAAGAAAGCCTTGCCGCCATCGGGGAGGCAATTGCCGAGAACGGCCGCGTGATCGTGACCGGCTGCATGGGCGAGGAAGCCGATGCGATCCGCGCCGCGCACCCGCAAGTGCTGGCGATTACCGGCGCGCATCAATATGAGGATGTGGTCGCTGCAGTCCACGCAGCCGCACCACCGGGCCAGGGTCCGTTCGTCGATCTGATCCCTCAGCCGGACATCAAGCTGACCCCGCGTCATTACAGCTATCTCAAGATTTCCGAAGGCTGCAACCACAGCTGTTCTTTCTGCATCATCCCCGACCTGCGCGGAAAACTGGCCAGCCGCCGAATCGATGCGGTGCTGCGTGAGGCGGAGAAACTGGTCGCTGCGGGCACGCGCGAACTGCTGGTGATATCGCAGGATACCAGCGCTTACGGCGTTGATACGCGCCACGATTCGCGCCAGTGGAAAGGCCGCGAGGTGCGTGCGCACATGACCGATCTCGCCCGAGAGCTGGGCCAACTGCGTACGCCGGAGGGCGACACCCCGTGGACCCGGCTGCACTATGTCTATCCCTATCCGCATGTCGATGCGGTGATCCCGCTCATGGCGGAAGGGCTGCTGACGCCTTATCTCGATATCCCGTTCCAGCATGCCTCGCCCAGCGTATTGAAACGGATGAAGCGGCCGGCGAACGAGGCGAAAGTTCTCGAACGGCTGAAAAGCTGGCGCGATATCTGCCCTGACATTGCCGTGCGTTCCAGCTTCGTGGTCGGATTTCCCGGCGAAACCGAGGCCGATTTCCGCTATCTGGTGGACTGGCTGGAGGAAGCGCAGCTGGACCGCGTGGGCGCGTTCCGGTTCGAACCGGTGGCCGGGGCGCAGGCGAATGCCCTGCCCGACCATGTGCCGGAAGAGGTAAAGGAAGAACGCTACGCCAGGCTGATGGAAGTCACCGCGCGGATCAGCGCGGCCAAGCTGGAAGCGAAAATCGGTCGCACCCTGCCGGTGATCATCGACGAAGTGGGCGAGCCGGACGAAGATGGTGACATCGGCGCGACCGGCCGCAGCCAGGCAGACGCACCTGAAATCGACGGCAATGTCTATCTCCGGAATGTTCCGCAATCGCTGGCACCGGGCAATTTCGTAATGGCCGTGGTCGAGGATGCCGACGCGCATGATTTGTTCGGGGTGATCGCTTGATCCGGGAAGCCCCGGCACCAATCGGGCTTGCGGAGCATTCATCCAACATGACCGTAAAAATCTCCGTGCGCCTACTGTTCGAGCTATCCGAGCCAACCGACACCATGCTGCAATTCGAAGCGGCGGCCATTCCCGAACAGCAGATCATATCCGCGCAGACAAGGATGGGGCGCACCGCGCATTGCGCCCGCTTGGCCGCGCAGGACAATATTGGCGAGCGCTTGATGCTGCGACTCGATGGCAAACAGGCGATCGATTACGATGCCCTGATCAGGGTCGATCGAAAACTGCCCGACATATCGCGCATGGCTGCATTAATGCCGCACCAATTGCCGGGTGAGGCGGTCCAGTATCTGCTCGATTCGCGCTATTGCCTGGCCGACAAGTTCCGTTCCTTCGTCGATTCAGAATTTGAGGGGAAACGTGGCGGCGCCCAGATTATCGCGATGCGCGACTGGATCGAAAACCATTTCACCTATGCGCCCGGCAGTTCGAATAGTGACACGGCCGCGCTCGATACCTTTATCGAACGTCGCGGCGTGTGCCGCGACTATGCCCATGTCATGGTCACACTTGCCCGTGCAGCAGGGATCCCCGCGCGCTATTGCAGCGTTTACGCGCCCGGTGTCGAGCCGCCCGATTTCCACGCGGTTGCCGAAGTATTCCTGGCCGACCCGGACGGGGACGGCGGGACGTGGCAGCTGGTCGATGCAACCGGGATGGCCAATGCGCATGAAACGGTAAAAATCGGCGTGGGCCGCGATGCAGCGGACGTCAGCTTCATGACCACCTTCGGGATAGCAGAATTGACCTATAAGGACGTTCAGGTCACCGCATCGTGACCACTGCATGATTGCAGTGCATTCGTATTTGCGCGCGCGCACCCGTGACATTGCCGGCGCTTGCGCATAGCCATTATTCCGGGCTGTAATGGACCGGTTCCTGCAAGGATGATGTGCGTATGAAATTCACCGCCGACCGCTTGCTCCTGTTTGGTGCGACTGGCGATCTTGCGCAGCGCATGTTGCTGCCATCGCTCTGCGCGCTGGATGCCGACGGTCTGCTCGGTTCGGATGTCCGGATCATCGGAACCGCCCGGTCGGAGTTGAACGATAGCGAATTCCGCAATTTCGCGCGCGAAGCGCTGGAAAAATACCTGCCGGCCAATCGGCGCGGATCGATGGCCAGTTTTCTCAACCGGCTGAGTTACCAGACGCTGGACGCCACGACCCCGGACGGGTTCGGCGATCTGGCCGAAAAAGTGGGTAAGCCGGAAGCCGGGCCGGATCACGGCCTGGCCATATTCCTGTCCACCGCCCCCAGCCTGTTCGAACCGACCATTGCCGGATTGCGCCATGCCGGGTTGACCACCGGTAATGTCCGGATTGGTCTGGAAAAACCGCTCGGCATCGATCTTGGCACTTCCTGTGAAATCAACGATGCGGTGGCATCGGCCTTTACAGAGGACCGGATTTTCCGGATCGACCATTATCTGGGCAAGGAAACGGTGCAGAACCTGCTGGCGCTGCGCTTTGCCAATATCCTGTTCGAACCGCTGTGGAATGCCGCGCATATCGAACATGTCCAGATCACCGTGGCGGAAACCGTCGGGCTGGAAGGCCGGGTGGCATTTTACGACGATGCCGGGGCAATCCGGGACATGGTGCAGAACCACATGCTGCAATTGCTGGCATTGGTTGCAATGGAACCACCGGGCAATTTCGATGCGACATCGGTGCGGGACGAGAAGGTCAAGGTGCTGCGTTCGCTGCGCGGTGTTTCGGCCAATGAAACCGTGACCGGCCAATATCGCGCCGGGGCCATCGGCGGCAAGGCAGTGCCGGGCTATGACGATGAATTGGGCAAATCCTCCCGCACTGAAACCTTCGTCGCGATCAAGGCGCATGTCGACAATTGGCGATGGAAAGGTGTGCCGTTCTACCTGCGCACTGGCAAGCGGCTGCCCGAACGGGTGACCGAGATTGTGGTCCAGTTTCGTTGCGTCCCGCATTCGATTTTTGCCGGGCCAAAAAGCAAGGGTGGCGGCGCGACGATGGCACCCAACCGGCTGGTAATCGGCATCCAGCCGAAGGAAAACATCAGCCTGTCGCTGATGGCTAAGGTGCCCGGGCTGGACCGTGAAGGCATCCGCCTGCGCTCCGTCCCACTGGATATTGCAATGCCCGATGCCTTCACCGGAACGCACAACAGGATCGCTTACGAACGGCTGCTGCTCGACCTGATCGAAGGCGACCAGACATTGTTTGTCCGGCGCGACGAGGTGGAAGCGCAGTGGGAATGGATCGACGCAATTCGTGCGCTTTGGGAAACTGAGGCGCTGGAACCAAAAACCTACACTGCCGGCAGCTGGGGGCCGAGCGCCTCGATTGCGCTGGCGGAACGTGATGGAGTGACCTGGCATGAGTAATCTCGCCTCTCTTTGCCCCCTCCTCTTCAGAAGAGGGGCAGCGAGATTTGGTTCGGCGCAGCCGAGCCTTGTCGCAGCGCGGTGGTGCCCCGGCGCAAACGACGCTGGCGCGCCGATACCACCTTCAACCCCCTCCTCTGAAGAAGAGGGGACATTATGACTTCCCTCCACCCAACGCTCGACCGCGTCACCGACCGGATTATCGAACGGTCGAAAGGCAGCCGTCGCGCCTATCTCGACCTGATCGAACATGAAGCCGCCAACCAGCCGGACCGTAATGCAGTGTCCTGTTCCAACCTAGCCCATGCCTATGCCGGGGCGCTGGAAGATCAGGAGAAGCTGAAAACTGGCCGCGGCGTCAATATCGGCATTGTCACCGCCTACAACGATATGCTGTCCGCGCATCAGCCCTATGGCCGCTATCCCGAACGGCTGAAAATCTATGCGCGTGAAGTGGGCGCCACGGCGCAGGTCGCGGGCGCAACCCCGGCGATGTGTGACGGCGTGACCCAGGGGCAGGACGGGATGGAACTGTCCCTGTTCAGCCGCGATGTGATCGCGCTCAGCACCGCAGTCGCGCTCAGCCATGCAATGTATGACGGCAGCCTGCTGCTGGGGATTTGCGACAAGATTGTGCCCGGTCTGGTCATGGGCGCATTGCGGTTCGGCCATTTGCCGGCGATTTTCGTGCCCAGCGGACCAATGCCAACCGGCATCGCCAACAAGGACAAGCAGCGCGTCCGCCAGCTTTATGCCGAAGACAAAGCAACCCGCGCCGAGTTGCTGGAAAGCGAAAGCGGCAGCTATCATTCCCCCGGCACCTGCACGTTTTACGGCACGGCCAATTCCAACCAGATGATGATGGAAATGATGGGGCTGCATATGCCCGGCGCGGCCTTCATCCAGCCTGGCACCAAACTGCGTCAGGCGCTGGACCGTTTTGCCGTTCACCGGGTGGCAGCGATCGGCAGGGACGGGAACGATTACCGCCCGCTGGGCCGCTGCATCGATGAAAAGGCGATCGTGAACGCGGCGGTTGGCCTGCTCGCCACCGGCGGATCGACCAACCATGCGATCCACATTCCGGCGATGGCGCGGGCTGCAGGCGTGATCATCGACTGGAGCGATCTGGACGAATTATCCTCCGCAGTACCGCTGCTGGCGCGGGTCTATCCCAATGGCGCGGGCGATGTGAACCATTTCCACGATGCGGGCGGAATGGGCTATGTGATCGGGCAATTGCTGGATGCGGGCCTGGCGCACCGCGACATCATGACCGTCGGCGGAGCGGATCTGAGCGCCTATGCCGAAGAACCTGGCCTGGAGGGCGAAGAACTGGTCTGGCGCCCCGTTGGGGCAAGCGGCGATGACACCATGCTGCGTCCGGCCACCACCCCGTTCCAAGCCGATGGCGGCATGAGACTGGTCACCGGCAATCTCGGCCGCGCAACTTTCAAGACCAGCGCAGTCGCCCCGGATCGCTACACCATCGAGGCGCCGTGCCGCGTGTTCCACACCCAGCACGCGGTCGCGCAAGCCTTTGCCAAGGGCGAGCTGGACCGCGATGTCGTAGTTGTCGTCCGGTTCCAGGGGCCACGCGCCAACGGGATGCCGGAATTGCACGCGCTGACCCCGCCGCTCGGCGTTTTGCAGGACCGGGGCTACAAGGTCGCGCTGGTCACGGACGGGCGGATGTCGGGCGCCAGCGGCAAAGTGCCCGCCGCCATCCATTGTTCGCCCGAAGCGCTTGGCGGCGGCCCGCTGTCGCTGCTGCAGGATGGCGATATGGTCCGCCTGTGCGCCGTGGATGGGACGCTGACCACCACCGCCGATCTCTCGGCCCGCGAACCGGCCCCGCCGCCGCCGCCTGCCAAGGGCATGGGCCGGGAGCTATTTGCGATGTTCCGGGGCGCCGCCGATGAAGCGGAAAAGGGCGGCTCGGCGATGCTCGCGGCGGCCGGACTATGAGTTACGATCTTGTCGCGGTCGATATTGGCGGTACCCATGCCCGCTTTGCAATCGCCACGATTGCGGACGATGGCACCATCACGCTGGGCCAACCCGAGACGCTGCACACAGTAGATCACGCCAGTTTCCAGACCGCATGGGAAGATTTCCGCGAACGGCGCGGCGGCACCCTGCCCCGCGCGACGTCGATGGCGATTGCCGGCCCGGTGGGAGGCGAGGTAATCCGGTTTACCAATAATCCGTGGATCATCCGTCCTGCAATGGTGAGGGAAAAGCTGGATGTCGATCAATTCACCATCGTCAATGATTTCGAAGCAGTTGCCCATGCCGTGGCGCGGGCCAGTGATGACCAGTTCATTCACCTGACCGGCCCGGAAGGACCGCTGCCGCCAACTGGCCGGCTCACGGTTCTGGGGCCCGGCACCGGGTTGGGCGTGGCCCACCTCTACCGCGAACCCACCGGCGAATACCGCGTATCGGCGACCGAAGGCGGGCATGTCGATTTTGCACCGCTGGATTCGATCGAAGATGCAATCCTTGCCCGCCTGCGCAAACGCCACAACCGCGTATCGGTGGAACGCGTTGTTGCAGGCCCGGCCATTTCCGACATCTACCAGACCCTCGCCACGATGGAGGGCAAGGCAGTCGCCGAAGAGGATGATATCGCTATCTGGACCCGCGGACAGGATGGCAGCGACAGCCTAGCCGCCGCTGCGGTCGACCGGTTCTGCATGTCGCTGGGTAGCATTGCGGGCGATATGGCATTGGCGCAAGGGGCCACAGGCGTGGTGATCGCTGGCGGGCTTGGCTACCGGATCCGCGACACCCTGATTTCATCGGGATTTGCCGAACGGTTTTGCGCCAAGGGCCGCTTTGCCAGCATGATGGCATCATTACCTGTTAAACTGATCGTGCACCCGCAACCCGGACTGTTCGGTGCCGCCGCAGCGTTCGCATCGGAAAATGGTGGTGCACCGGACTGCAAAGGAAACCCATCGTGAACGCTATCGAAACCATCATGCGGACTGCACCCGTGATCCCGGTTATCGTGATTGAAGATATCACCCATGCCGTGCCGCTGGCACAGGCGCTGGTCGCGGGCGGGCTGCCCGTGCTGGAGGTAACCTTGCGCACGCCGCAGGCACTGGACGCAATCCGCGCGATGAAGCAAGTGGAAGGCGCGATTGTCGGTGCCGGCACAGTGACCAATCCTGCTGAGTTGGACGCCGCGCTGGAAGCAGGCAGCGAATTTATCGTGTCTCCCGGCCTGACCCCCAGACTGGCGCAGGCCGCAATCGGGCGCGACATCGCTTTTCTGCCTGGAATAGCCAATGCAGGCGACATCATGATGGGGCTGGATCTGGGCCTGACCCATTTCAAATTCTTCCCCGCCATGGCCGCGGGCGGCTTGCCCGCATTAAAAGCCCTGGCGGCGCCTTTCAGCCAGTGCAAATTCTGTCCCACCGGCGGGATCAGCCTGGCAAATGCGCCCGAATGGCTCGCCTTCGATCCGGTATTGTGCGTGGGCGGCAGCTGGGTGGCCCCGCAGGGTAATCCCGATATGCCCAGGGTTGAGGCCGTGGCCCGCCAGGCAGTTTTCATGGGCAACGCGGCATTGGGAAAAGCTGACGCATGAAACCGTTCGACAACTCCATTTCCGGCCTGACCGAGCGGTTGCAGGAATTGCATGTTCTGACCCGCGAAACACCGCTGTTTAATCCGGTGTTCCAATTATCTCTGGACCTGTCGCGCAAGCTCGAAGATGGCACGTTGACGCTGGACAGGGTGCAGCAACTGGTCAGCGAGCTTGATTGCGATGCCTTGCAGAGCCGGGCGAAGCGTCTGCGGCGGCTGGTGGCGCCGGTTTCCATGCAGGCCAACCTCGCTGCCTTGACGGCTTCTGACCCGGGCGAGAGCTTCATCCAATTCAGCAATCACTGGCAGCAGCCCGCGATGCATGCAGTGTTCACTGCGCATCCGACCTTCCTGCTATCCCCGAACCAGACAGACGCAGTGGCGCGCGCCGCAAGCAGCAATGACGAGATATCCGATTTGGTCTGCGCGGCTTCTGGCGAACGGCCTGAAATCACCCTAGCTTATGAACATGGCCGCGCGATGCAGGCGATTGCCCATGCACAGGATGCGCGCGACGCGATAGTCCACCAGGCATTGGAATACGCACGCGAAAAATGGCCGGAAAACTGGCACGAACTGGCACCATTGCCGGTCCGTTTCGCCAGTTGGATCGGCTATGACATGGATGGGCGGACCGATATTCGCTGGTTCGATTCCATCGGCTTCCGGCTGTCGGAAAAAGCCGAAAGACTGGACCGGTACGCAGCCGCTCTGGCGGCATTCGACAGCGAACATCCCCTGTTGCCGCAATTGCAGGCTGCCGCCAAATACACGCATGAGCGGACCGGTGATTTCCGCGCGGATTTATCCGACCCAGCCGAACTCTCTGCCGCGGCAAACCGCCTTACGCGGGGCCATCCAGCCAAATTGCTGTCGCTCGAACCGATGATCGCGGCGCTGGAGGACGAGGCCAATTCAGCCGATACCGCGCGCGCCGTTCAGCTCAAGACGCTGGCTGCGGCCATGCGGGCCGACGGTTTGGGGATGAGCTGGATCCACTTTCGGGTGAATTCCAGCCAATTGCACAACGCCATTCGCCGAATGATCGACCCGGAAAATACCCTCGATCTGGGCAGCAAGGGCGCGATGGTGACCTTGCGCGAATTGCTCGCCGGTGTGAAACCGCTCCGATCCAATTTCGCAGCCCTGGCAATCGAAAGCAGCACCGCGATCCGGCAGTTCCTGGCGATGGCGCAGATATTGCACCATGTGGACGGCGATGCGCCGATCCGGATGCTGATTGCCGAATGCGAACAGCCCAGCACTATCCTGGCCGCGCTGTATTTTAGCCGTCTGTTCGGGATCGAGGACAAGGTCGATGTTTCGCCCCTATTCGAAACCGAAAGTGCGCTGGAACATGGCGGCCGGTTCCTCGACGCACTGCTGGCAGAACCGATCTACCAGGATTATGCACGTGTTCGCGGCCGGGTTGCGATCCAGACCGGATTTTCCGATGCGGGGCGGTTCGTCGGGCAAATCCCCGCCAGCCTAGCGATTGAGCGATTGCAGGGTCGGTTGGCAGATGCGATGCGCAAGAATGATTTGACCGATGTCGCCGCGCTGATCTTCAACACCCATGGCGAAAGCATGGGCCGGGGGGCCCATCCGGACAGTTTTGCAGACCGGCTTGCATGGCCGCTCAGCCCATGGGCCCGCCGCCGGTTTGTGCGCGCAGGTATCAGGCTGGAACCCGAAGTCAGCTTTCAGGGCGGCGATGGCTACATGTTCTTCGCCACCCCGGAACTGGCGCTGGCCACCCTGACCCGTATCGCGGAAAATCGTCCGTCGGACACTGATCCCGACGCGCCGACCGATCCGTTTTACCGGAGAACCGACCTCAGCCTCGATTTCTATCGCGCGATCCGTTCGCATCAGCGTGAGCATCTGGAAAGCGCGACCTACAGCCGCGCGATCACCGCATTCGGCCTTGGCCTGCTGAACGAAACCGGCAGCCGCAAATCGCGCCGCCAGTCGGACCTGTCCGCCGATCGGGACATGAACCTTCGCCAGATCCGCGCCATTCCTCACAATGCGATCCTGCAGCAATTGGGTTATCCGGTAAACGTGATCGCCGGGGTCGGCAGCGCGGCGGACGGCAATTACGAAGATGTCGCGGCACTGCTGCAGGACAGCGACCGGGGCCGTCAGCTGGTCCGGCTGCTTCGTTCGGCCAATGCGCTGGCCAGTATCAAGACCGTGGCGGCGTTCGGCGAATTGTTCAATTCCGCCTATTGGGCCAGCCGCCCCTATCGCGGGACCGAAAGCCATTTGTCGGATGCATGCGAAGCCTTGGCCGAATATCTGACCAAGGATGACCGGACCGGCGTTTTCCGGCGGCTGGCCAGCCGGTTGCGGGTGGATGCGCTGAAACTGCACCGCCTGCTCGATCTGATCCCGGACGAGGCACCGCTGGAAGACCGCGAACATACTCGCCGGACTATAGGCGTGCTGCAGGCGTTGCGGCTCGCGCTGCTGCAGCATATGTTCCTGAAAGCAGTTTCGATCCCCGCGTTCAGCCGCGCCAATGACATCAGCCGCGATGATGTGCTGGAAATGGTCTTCTCTCTGCGGATTGACAATGCGCTGGAACAATTGCGCCGCGCATACCCGACCAGTTTTCCAAAACTGGATGATTTCGATGTGGAAGAACCCAGTGATTACCCCGATGGTGACGGAATAGGTTATTCAGCCATCCAGCGTGATTATATCGATCCACTGGAACGCGCCTATGGCCTGACCCGGCAGATCACTATTGCAATCGCCAATGAATTCGGGGCGCACGGATAGGGCGTTAATGTTTGCCCTTCCGCCGTCTCGCCGTGGGACGAACCATCGGCAGGGCTGGCGAATCCGGGAGTTTAAGGGCAAGATCAGCCGATGGACCCGATGGTGAAATGGATCGGCGGCGTAGCAGCTGCAGCGGCATTGGCGTTTGGCGGCGCCATGCTGTCGGGCAACCTGCTGCCTGGTGAAACTGAAGATACGGCGGCCCAAACGGTCCCGCCAAATCCTGCCGCATCGGAAATAGTCTCCGAACCGGTAGCAGGGGACGCGGCCAATGCCGCACCGGCAGCAAGCGACGAACCCTTTGTCATCAAACGCATCCTGCCCATTTCCGGCCCGATCAAATATGGTGAATGGCATTGGGACGACGAGAATATCCCGGACGGCCCGCTGGTCGTGACAGTCGATCTGGACGCACGGGTCATCTCCGTATTCCAGGGCGGCCATGAAATCGGTGCAGCGGCGGTACTGCTGGGGACCGACGAATATCCCACGCCGTTGGGCACGTTTCCAATCCTGGCCAAGGAACGGCACAATGTTTCGGAAAAATACAATAACGCGCCAATGCCCTGGACGTTGCGGCTGACGTGGGACGGGATCGCCATTCACGGCGGTTCGACAGTGGAAAACGGCTATGCCAGCCACGGCTGCGTCGCCGCGCCGGATGGCTTCATGGCGAAATTGTATGAAGTCGCCGCCAGGGGTGACACGGTGGTAATCACCCGCGGCAAACGCATCGGCATGGGCGATCCGATCCTCTGAGGGCGTGTTTATGCCGGATTGCTGCGCGGCGGCTCTGGCGCGAACGTCCAGGTGCCAGCAGCATTCCTGGCCACCACTCCAGCCAGCGACCCGGGCTCCCCCGCCTCCAATAGATCAACCAGACGCGCCACCCCGCCGCCGCGCGGAATGCCGCCCAACCGGGTGATAATCTGCGCCACAACGCGCAAACGGATGGCGCGCGGGGCCGACGGAACATAACGCAGAGCATTCTCAGATGCCGAGACACATTCCTGCCATTCGCGCTGCGCCGCCCAGTCAAGTGCGGCATCTGCATCGGACAGATGGCTAGCGCTGGCAGCCAGCGCAATCGGATCGATCCAGTCAGCCCTCGCCAGTTCTCGGCGCATCCTGACACGGTCGAACCGTTCGTCTGCATTGGAGGGGTCCTGCGCAGCGGTGACGCCGGCGTGGTCAAGCACCCGTGCCAATTCCGCTCGCCGCCAGGAAAGCAGGGGCCGAATCAGCAGGCGCGTGCCACCCGGCACAATGCTGCGCCCGCGCACTCCGGCCAGGCCGGCAACCCCGCTGCCACGGTTGAGCCGCATAAACAGCGTTTCCGCCTGATCGTCCGCATGATGCGCGGTTGCCAATGCACCCAGACCGCATTCCGCCGCCCAGCTATCCAGCGCAGCATAGCGGACATGGCGCGCAGCATCCTGCAAATTGCCGCTCGCCACAGTCACTCGCAGCGTCTGATGCGGCACATTCAGCCTGGCGCAGATACGCCCAGCAAGTTCTGCTTCCTGGCCTGCATCGGGCCGCAGCCCGTGATCGACAGTCGCTGCCTGGATCTGTCCCGGAATTGCCGCATGGGCAAGCAGCAGCAACGCCGTGGAATCCGGACCACCCGAAATGGCGAGGGCCAGCTTGGCATCCCCCCACTCGGGCCAGATGCTTTGCAGATCTCGCTGGAATCGCTTGATTAAATTTGTATCGAGCGCCTTATCAATTGCATTTAACCTTGCGCAGGCTGGACTGATACTGGTCAGCTAGACGGCCCGAAGCCAGTGCCGGATAGGTCTCGCCAAATTCTGCCAGTGCGATACAGGCCCGGCTGGTATCCTTTTGCGCAATCATCGTTTCAGCCAGGAACAACAGGCTGTCGGGCGCGCGGGCGGCCTGTTTGTCAGCCTGATAATTGCGCAGGAACCACGGCGCGGCTTCTTTTGCCTTGCCATCGTCCAGATAGGCCCGGCCCAGCAGATTGCGGCCATAGGTCAACCGGCTGTGGTTGGGATATTTTTCCACAAACAGCGTCAATTGCTGCTGCGCTTCCGGAAAAAATCCGGCCGTCCACAGGCGGAAACCATAGGAATATTCATCATCGCCCGGATCATCTGTTTGGGGCTTGGTGATTTCCTGCACGGCGGCAAGCCGCGCTGCTGTTGGACCCTGCGGTGCTGTCTGCGCAGGCCTGGGCGTGTTTATTGCCGCGGCAGTCGATGCCCCGCCGGTCATCGCCCCCAGCATGGCTGAAGGAGCATTTGTACTTGGTTGATCAATGATTGGCTGGGGAACCGCAGAAGTTTCCAATGCGGCCACGCGCGTAGTCAGCAGGCTGACCGAATTGGTATTCTGTTCTGTCTGCGCAGTCAGGCCCTGCAATTGCGCTTCCAGGGCATCCAGCCGCGCCAGGATGTCCGTGACCGCCGTCGATGAATTTGGAACCGTGGTTGCAGGGGCAGCAGTGCTGCCGGAAATTTCGGGCTCAAAAAAACGGCCGGTCCCACCGGGGAAAACCGTCCGCTGCAAAGCGCGAACTTCTGCCTCGATCTTCCGTATGCGGGCTTCATCAGCGCTCTGCGCCGAAGCGGGCATTGATGTCGCGGCCACGGCGACAACAGCCAACCCGCCGAATATTGCCCGGGTGAAAGGTGCGGCGCTGAAACGGGTGGTCATCGTGCGGAATGCTCCTGTAGTCAAAAATAGGTCAATCTCGTTTTCAGGATGCAGGCTGCGCCCCGAACTACTGCTGAATGGGCCTTTGCCTCGCATGCTGTTTCCTGCCGCAGAGATGGTCGATTGTCGAGGGATAACGCCCGAAATACGGGGGATTCCCTACTAGCTGTCTGTCGGAGGTTGCGACGGCTCCGGCGATTGCTGCGGCGAGTTGGGCCTGGCTAGCAGAGCTGCGGCGCTGACTGGCACATCGCGCAGGGTCCGCAATTCTTCCGCCAGTTTTGGCACCGGCTTGCCGCCCACGGTAATCGCCAGTGCATCGGGTCGCGCCGTCCAGATCAGCGGTTCATCAACATCAGACGGGACGGTAAAACTTTCATTCAGGGCCAGCTGCTTTTCCATCAGCCGGTTACCTTCGGCATCGTAGAATTTGACCCAGATACCGTCTTCCAGCGATGTGAATACCACCGCGCTCCCGTTTTCTTCTGCAGACGAAGCCGCCCCCTCGGCCGCCGACTCATCGGATTCGACAACCGGAGCCTCTGCAACAAGGGCGCCGGGGCCCGAACCAGGAATGAAATAATCGCGAAAATAGGCAAATCCACCCGCGATCAGCAATATCGCGGCCAGCGCGCTGAGCCAGGCCAGACCGCGTGTGGGGATTCGGGCAGGATCACCCGGTTCGAAACCGATGCCGTTCCCGCGATCATCTTGACCGCTTTCGGCCAGCTCGGCCCGAACCATGGCGGCAATTTTCCTGTCATCCAGACCCACGGCTTTGGCATAACTGCGGGAGAAACCGATTGCATAGGTGCGCCCCGGCAACCCGTCGAAATCGCCTTCTTCGATCTGCCTGAGATGGCGCTGCGAAATCCGCGTTTCTGCGGAAATCTGTTCAATCGTGAATTTGCCTTCTTCACGGGCGCGGCGCAGCAGAATACCTGCTGTATCTAATGGTAATGTGCCATCGGCCCCTTCCATTCCGGCTCTGTCTTCTTCGTCCGCCATCGTAATGCCCTTGCAACCCCTTTTCTTTTGCCACCTCAGAAGATTGCCCGCGCCTGGCTGTCAAGCGTCCAAAGCGCATGATCTACGGCGATTCGACGAGACGTCCTTTCCTAGCGGCGAAGTCATCATTCGCAGCTAATCCACGTCTATACCGTTAGCCTCTGCCCAATCCTGCAATGATGCCCTGATATCTGCCGGTGGCTGCGAGAGCCATCCGTTCATTATGTCGGTAATCTCCTTCAGATCCACCTTGCGGACCAATTCCTTGATTGGTCCCACGGACACGGGCGTAATCGAAAACCGCCTGAAGCCAATCCCGAGCAGCGCCAGCGCCTCCAGCCTGCGGCCGCCCATTTCCCCGCAAATGCCCAGGTCCACCGGCGTGCCTTCCGTGGCCAATGCCACGCGCCGGAGGAACCGCAGGATCGCCGGGCTCATCCAGTCATAACGTTCCGCCAGTTTCGGATTCGCACGGTCTGCGGCAAACAGAAACTGGGTCAGGTCATTGGTGCCGACCGAAAGGAAGGATAATTTCGGGATCAGCAGGTCCAACACTTCGGCCAGAGCCGGCACTTCCAGCATCGCGCCAAATTTGATCGATTCCGGCAGTACCTTTTTCTGCGCCTTGATATATTTCAACTGCGCTTCGAACACGGCCTTCGCGGCATCGAATTCCCATGGTTCGGACACCATCGGGAACATCACATACAACGCCTTGCCTGCCGCCGCTTCGATGAGAGCGCGGGCCTGTATCTTCAGCAGACCGTCGCGTTCCAGTGCCAGCCGCAGCGCGCGCCAGCCCATTGCCGGGTTCTCGTCATATTCAGCCTCGCCCGAACGCAGATACGGTACGGCCTTGTCCCCGCCAATATCGACTGTGCGGAAGATCACCGGCTTGTCGCCTGCCGCATCCAGCACATCACGGTACAGCCGGAGCTGCTTTTCCCGGCTTGGCAGGGTGGAGGATACCAGGAACTGGAATTCGGTGCGGAACAGGCCGATCCCGTCAGCACCGACCAGATTGAGGCTGGAAAGATCATCCCGCAGCCCGGCGTTCATCATCACCTGGATGCGCGTACCACACCGGGTAAAGGGTTCGACATCGCGCAATTCGGCATAAATCGCCTGGCGCTGGCGCGACCTGGCAAAGCGTGCTTCGAATGCGGCGTACATGGGCTGCGCCGGCCGGATGATTGCATTGCCTGCGTCGGCATCGATCAGGACTTCATCCCCTTCACGAACCAATCCGCGCAGGCCCCGTGCCCGGCCCAGCACCGGAATCCCCATCGCGCGCGCGACAATCACCACGTGCGAGGTGAGCGACCCTTCTTCCAGCACTACGCCTTTCAGCCGCCGCCGATCATATTCGAGCAGTTCCGCGGGGCCGAGATTCCTGGCGATCAGGATGGTATCGCGGCGCAGGCCTTGTGTTGCCGCAGTTCCCAGCTGGCCCGAGACAATGCGCAGCAACCGGTTGGAGAGATCTTCCAGATCATGCATCCGGTCGGCCAGCAGCGGATCGTCGATTTCGCGCATCCGCATCCGGGTGCGCTGCTGGACCCGCTCGATTGCCGCTTCTGCGGTGAGGCCGGAATCGATTGCTTCGTTGATGCGGCGCGACCAGCCTTCATCATAAGCGAACATCTTGTAGGTTTCGAGCACTTCCTCATGTTCCCCGCCCACGCCGAATTCGGCCTGGCTGGTCATGGAATCGATGCCTTCGCGCATCTTGTCGAAAGCGCGGTAGACACGCTGGCGCTCCGCCTCGGTATCGTCCGCCACCACCTGCGTGATGGTCACCCGAGGCTGGTGAAATACGGCAATCCCACTGGCGAGCCCCTTGGCCAGCGGCAGGCCAGTTACGGTTTGCGGACCTGATTGCGCAGAACTGAGGCCCAATGCTTCTTCTTCGTCCACCAGTTCGGCGTGGGCGATCAGTTCGGACAGGACCATCGCGGTCGTCTGAAGCGCTTCGATCTCGATTTCTTCATAGCGGCGCGGTTCGACATGCTGGACGCACAGCACACCCACCGCCCGTTCGCGGTAGACAATCGGCACCCCGGCGAAGGAATGGTATTTCTCCTCCCCCGTTTCCGGCCGGTACTGGAAATCCGGATGCGCCTTCGCCTCCGCCAGATTGAGCGTTTCAATCTGGTCGGCGATCACCCCGGTCAGGCCTTCACCGATCGCCATCCGGGTAACGTGGACTGCGCTGGCATTCAGGCCGCGTGTGGCGAACAGTTCCAGCATCCCTTCGCGCAGGAGATAGATCGAGCAAACCTCGCTATCGAGATTTTCCCCGACGATCTCCACCACCTTGTCCAGTTTACCCTGCGCATGCATGCGCGAGGCCATCACCTCGTGCAATTGAGTCAGGATCTGTCTGGCTGCGGCGGCTGCGGTCATGCCAGCGTTGTATAGCACGCCAGCGCCATTGGGAACTGCCGAGCATGGCGAAACACCGGAATCGCTTCCGCGCCGATTATCGCATGATTGAAGAGCCTTGCCTCAGGCTTGCGCAAGTTCTTCCTTGATTCGCAATTTCATCTTTTTGAGAGCCTGGATGGTCGTGGTGTCTGGCGCTGGGCGGTTCAATTCTGCGCGGATTTTCGCATCGAGACCGGCGTGTTTATCTTGCAGGGCGCTGACGTGGGACGTTGCCATATGGCTCTCCTTTAATCTGGCCTCGGCTGAGGCCTGCCAAGCCGACTCGGAACGACCTTCCCAGCGGCATTAAGGATGAAAACATATTGCGGGCCATTTGCGAAGTGCGGACTTTTCCCTAAGCGATCAGTAACGGTGATTGTGCGACGAAGCGTTTGCGCCCATTGCACCGATCAAACGACTGACGAGAGGACAAGCCCGGGTGAACGAGCAGGAATTGCGCAAGCGCTTGGCGGGCCTGAAAACCGAACACCGGGATCTGGATGCCGCGATCGACGCGCTGTTGCTGGCCGGATCAACGGATCAATTGCAGATTGCCCGGCTGAAGAAGCGCAAATTGCGCCTGAAGGACCAGATCGCGATGGTCGAAGACGCGTTGCTGCCAGACATTATCGCCTGACATTTGCGCCCGGCGAGAACAAAATCCGTTCCAACTTGGGACGGTATAAATTTAACAAAGGATTACCGTTTGCGCCTGCTGGCGAAGCCGCCGCCGCTGGGTTAGTCAGGTCAGATATGCAAACGCCATCCGATCTCAACAACAAGATCATCGAAGACCTGTATTGCGAAGCCTTGGTGCTCGCAGACGAGGTCCGTTCGATTTTCGACCTGACACCCTTGCACGACACGGGTGATGAAGCTGATCGGCTGCGGCTGGCGCTGTCGGTTGAAGGGCTGCGGACTACCACGCGGGTGATGCATGTGCTGGCATGGCTGCTGAACCACCGCGCGTTCTATGCCGGCGAGCTGAGTGAATTCCAGTTGCGCCGCCACAGCAAAATGCCGCCTGACCGCCTGCCCGAACCGGCAAGCCTGGATCTGCTTGAGCCAGCCACACAGCGGCTGGTCCTGCATTCTCAAGCCATGCACCAGCGCATTGCGCGACTGGATGCAGCATGGCGGGAACGGTATGAAATGCAGCCTGCCGCAATCCTGCGTTTGCGTGAAAGGCTGGGCCAGGAAGTTTTCAAATCCTGATCCGGTCAGGCGGCTGACAATGCTTTTCGCCATTGCGCCGAACGCAGTTCTCTTTCCGCGACGGACATATCCGGCATGAAATGATCCAGCCCCCCGCGCATCGATGCTGACGCATCTTCCAGCGATGGGTAAAGCCCTGCACCGACCCCGGCCAGCATCGCCGCACCCAATGCGGTAGTTTCGACAAACTTAGGCCGTTCGACCGGCAGGTTGAGAATATTGGCAATATCCTGCGCCATCCAGTCATTCGCGCTCATCCCGCCGTCGATTTTCAGCGAAGTCCATTTTGCACCATCTGCCGCGAAAGCGCGCGCCAGATCGTCCGTTTGATGGGCCATCGCCTCCAGCGCAGCACGGGCAATTTGCGCCCTACCCGTGGAAAAGCTCAGGCCAGCGATCACGCCGCCCGCTTCCGGCCGCCAATGCGGCGCGCCCAGGCCCGACAAGGCCGGAACGATCACTACGCCGCCGCTGTCGGGGATGGACCGGGCAAGTGTTTCGGTTTCCGATGCAGTTCCCAGCAAGCCGAGCGAATCGCGCAGCCATTGTACCAAACTGCCCGCGACGAACACCGATCCTTCCAGTGCAAAGGTTCGCCGGCCGTCAATCTGGTACAGCACCGTCCCGAGCAGCCGGTTGGCTGATGCGGGAATGCCGTGCCCCTTGTTAGCCAGAATGAACGCGCCGGTGCCATAAGTTGCCTTGGTTTCACCGGGCGAGAGGCAGCCCTGCCCGATGGTGGCGCTTTGCTGGTCCCCGGCCAGTCCGGTAATTGCAATCGGCGCGCCGAACAGTTCCGGCAAGCTGGTACCGAAATTGCCCACATTGTCGGTCACCTCCGCCAACGCCTGGCGGGGTACGCCGAACAGATCGCACAGCCCCGGATCGAATCCCGCAGCGTCTAGAGGCAACAGCAGGGTGCGGCTGGCATTGCTGGCGTCCGAGATGAACTCTCCGCCGGTCAGTTTGAAAACCAGCCAGCTTTCGACTGTTCCCAGCGCCAGCGTACCGGCCGTGGCGGCAGCGGCCACCGCGGGTTCGTTTTCGACCATCCAACGCATCTTGGTGGCAGAAAAATACGGATCGAGGAGCAATCCGGTCGCCCGCTGGACCTCCGCCTCATGCCCTGCTTCCCGCAGCCCCATGCAGAAATCCGCTGTCCGCCGGTCCTGCCACACCAGCGCGTTGGCCAGCGGTTCCCCCGTCGATTTGTCCCAGGCAACCACGGTTTCGCGTTGGTTGGTGATGCCGATGGCTGCGATATTCTGCGCGCCGCCCGCTTTCTCAACCATCTCTCGCGCACAAGCGAGCGTCCGGTGCCAGATCTCGCGCGGATCATGTTCGACCCTGCCGGGGGCGGGATATATCTGGGTCAGTTCCTGCTGGGCACTGTCAATCAGCGTGCCATCCGCCGCGAACAACATCGCGCGGGTGGAGGTAGTACCTTCATCGAGAACGAGAATCTGTTGGGTCATGCTCACCCTCTAGCCGCATTAGCGATGCCAGCGAAAGTGGAACCTGCCAAAGCACAAGCCGGAGCGAGGCAATTGTGGACACGCCGCGCTTCACTCACCATATCGGGCGTATGGCGATCCCTCCCAAACCCTGGCCGACAGGTCTGATCGAACAGCCCGAACCGCTGGTGCGCCGTGTGCTTGCGCCCAATCCTTCACCCTACACCTATACCGGTACGCAGACCTATCTGGTCGGCAACGCCGGGACGATTGCAGTGATCGACCCGGGTCCAGATGATCCCAGCCATCTGGCGGCGCTGGCAGCAGCGATAGGTGATGCCAGGATTGGCGCGATCATGTGCACGCATACGCACCGGGACCACTCGCCCGCGGCAAAGCCCCTGGCACAGCGGACAGGCGCACCCATTGTCGGCTGCGCTCCGCTGGTATTGCCCGACAGCGGCCCCCGCGCCGATGCGCCGTTCGACAGGACTTACGAACCCGACCGGGTGTTGGAAGATGGCGAAAGCATGACCGGCCCCGGATGGACGCTGACTGCGGTCGCCACCCCCGGCCATACCTCCAACCATCTGTGTTTCGCGCTGGAGGAAAGCGGCGCATTGTTTACCGGCGATCATGTGATGGGATGGTCCACCAGCGTGATCGTGCCGCCGGACGGCGACATGAGCGATTATATGGCCAGCCTGACCAAATTATACGATCGCCAGGACCGCATCTATTATTCAGCCCATGGTGCGCCAATCGAAAACCCGCGCCAGCTGGTGCGCGGAATGATGGGCCATCGCCGCCAACGGGAAAACCAGATCATCCGGCTGCTGGGGGAAGACCCCAGCGCCATCGAGGAATTGGTCCCGCAGATGTACAAGGGGCTGGACCCCGCCCTGACCGGTGCAGCGGGCATGTCGGTCAAGGCGCATCTGATTGATCTGGAACGCCGCGGCGTAGTTGTTCGTTATAGTGAAAAGGGGCAGGGTGTCGAAATATGGAAGACCATCTGAAATCATCCGAACCCGGTACACTGGCACCGAAAGTGGAACGCCAGCAATCTCTTGCCCGCATCCAGGCAGTGCCGTGGATGATGTTTATCGCGGTGCTGGCATTGGCGGTGTGGCTTGGCTGGAAAGCGTTCGGCCCGGGCAATCTGGGTGATCCGCTGGCGACCAGTCTGGTTGCGTTCGAAAAACAGAACAAACTGACCGTGTTCAGTGCGGAATTGGCCCCGGTAGTGGCGAGCGACGACAGCCGGATGTTCGGCATGGTGCAAAGCCGCCAGGTCGCGGTCATCCCGGCGCGGGTCGATTATACTCTGGACCTGTCGCAAGTCGGGCCGGAGCGACTGGCATGGAATGCCGATACACAGGTGCTGGATGTACAATTGCCCGCAATCAAGGTCGGCAAACCCAATCTGGATGAAGGCCGCGCGCAATATCTGCGCGAAGGCATCTGGATCAGCCGCGATGCGCAGGATAATCTCACCCGCAAGAACACCCAGCTGGCCGAACAGCAGGCGGTCAAGCAGGCTGCCAATCCGGCGCTGATGGCCATCGCCCGGGGTGCGGCAAAGGATGCAATCCGCCAGAATCTTGCTATACCGCTGAAAGTTGCCGGATATGGCGACGTAACCGTGAATGTCCGATTAGACGGAGAGAATGTGCCGCAATGACCGCCGAAACCAAGATGCCCACGGGAACCGACCTGCGCGCCGAGATCGACCGTCTGCGCAAGTCCCGCAACGCGGTGATCCTGGCGCATTATTACCAGAAGCCGGAAATCCAGGACATTGCCGATTATGTCGGGGACAGCCTGCAACTGAGCCAGCTGGCCGCCGATACCGACGCGGATGTAATTGCCTTTTGCGGGGTCAAATTCATGGCGGACACCGCCAAGATTCTCAGCCCGCAAAAGATCGTGGTGCTGCCGGACATGGACGCCGGGTGCAGCCTGGAAGACAGTTGCCCGCCGGACAAGTTCAGGGCCTTCCGCGAGGCGCACCCTGACCATATCGCACTGACCTATATCAATTGTTCGACCGAAGTGAAGGCCTTGTCCGATGTGATTGTGACCAGTTCCAGCGCCGAAACGATTTTGCAGCAGATTCCCAAAAGCCAGAAGATCATCTTTGGTCCCGACCGGCATCTGGGCGGCTATCTCAACCGGAAATTCGACCGCGACATGCTACTCTGGCCCGGCGTCTGCATTGTGCACGAGGCATTTAGCGAAACCGAATTGTTGAAGTTGAAAGAGCAATATCCAGGCGCGCCGATTGCTGCGCATCCCGAATGCCCCGCGCAGATTGTCGCGCATGCCGATTATGTCGGTTCGACCAGCGGTATCCTGCAATTTGCCAAGAGTTTTCCTGGCGATACGCTGATCGTGGCGACGGAACCGCACATCATCCACCAGATGGAAAAAGCGCTGCCGGAAAAGAATTTCATCGGCGCGCCGGGCGCGGACGGCAACTGCAATTGCAATATCTGCCCTTATATGGCGCTCAATACGATGGAAAAGCTCTACACCGCATTGCGCGATCTGGAGCCGCGCATCGAAATCGAAGAAGGCCTGCGCATCAAAGCCAAGCAAAGCCTCGACAAGATGCTGGAAATGGCCAGCGGCACCGTAGGGATGGGCGATCTGGGGCGGGCCTGAACCCTCTACCTATTTTCAGCGTTAGGACGCCATGACCGAATATCCGCGCTGGCTGTGGGCCAAGCTCAATTCCAACTACTGGTTCTATCCCGCGCTGTTTTCCGTAATCGCGGCGCTGCTGGCGCTGGGGCTGGTCTGGGTCGACCGCAACGGGTTTGCCGAATTCCTCAATGGTGTGGAATGGATCATCCCTGCCCGGCCGCAAGGTGCAAGCAATATGCTCACCGTGATTGCCGGATCCATGATCGGGGTCGCCTCCACGGTATTCTCGATCACGATCGCCGCCGTGGCCTATGCCAGCGGCGCCTACGGCCCGCGCTTGCTGACCAATTTCATGGAAGACAAGGGCAACCAATTCAGCCTGGCAACCTTTATCGGCACCTTTGTCTATGCGCTGGTGGTACTGCGCGCAGTCCGAAGGGAGGATGAAGTCGCCGCTACCGCTGCAGACGCTGCCGCAACCAGTTTACCCGGCTTCGTTCCTCAACTTTCGCTGTTGGTCGGGATGGGTCTGATGGCCGCATCGATCGGCGTGCTGGTGTTTTTCCTCAATCACATCCCTGCCAGCATCCGGATTAACACCGTGCTGGAAGGGATTGGCAAGCGGCTGCTGAAAGGGATCGAAGAAACTTATCCGGAACAGGACAAGGGTCTGCCAATCACCAAATCACCTGAGGGCGTTGCGGTTCTGGCGGACCGCACTGGCTATGTTCAATTGATTGCCTTTGATTCTCTGGCGCGCATGGCCCGAAAATCGGAAGGGCGCATATCGCTCAGCGTTCGCACTGGCGATTTTGTTCATCCAGGAATGGCAATTGCCGAATTGTGCGATGTCGGCCTGACCGAAGATCTGGCCGAAGATCTGCGCGATAAATTCACCCTTGGCGCAACCCGCACACCCGAGCAAGACCTGCAATTCCTGATCGACGAGCTGGTGGAGATCGGCCTGAGGGCGCTATCCCCGGGAATCAACGATCCATTTACCGCGATCACTGCGCTGCATTGGCTCGGCGCAGCAACAGCATTGCTGGGAACCCGCGATCTGAACAAGGCCATCGGGGACAAGGGCCACGCTGCGCTGAAAGACCTGGTGGTGCCCCTGCCCGATGATTTCAATCACTATCTCAAACGCGGTTTCGGAAATTTCCGCAGTGCTGCCGCCACCAGTCCGCCCGCCGCGCTGGTGATGTTCGATTCGCTGAAGAACTGCGCCGCACCGATCAATAATGAAACCCGCAAGGCCGCGCTGCATCAGGAAGGCGAGCGCCTGATCCAGCAGGTCCGCCAGCATCTGACCGGTCCCGACCTGGAAGATGTGGAAGCGCGCTTTGTCAGTTTCAGCAGGGTGATGGCGGGATAAGCGCCTCCGCTATTCCGAAGGCCCCGGATTGACAGGGTTCGCCTTGCTGCCCCGCGCCAGCACCAGGGCAGCGCCGAGCAGCGCCATGCCAATTACATCGATAGGACCGATCGTTTCGCCGAAGGCATACCAGCCAGTCAAGGCAGCAACCGCAGGCTGGGTCAATAGCGCAAGCCCGATGATCAACGGCGCAAAATGTTTGAGCGAAAACACCAGCAAACCCTGCCCGACCAATTGACTGAGCACGAACAAAGCTACCAGCGGGGTCCAGTCTGTCGGCCAGATCGGCTCCCCGCGCAGGACTGCCATAGCCAGCAGGATCGGCGCGCCGGCCAGCGAACTCCATGTCAGCAGGCTCCAGCTACCAAGCCCGGTCCGCGAATGCTGCAGGATCAGCAGGTAACCCGCATAGAACAGCCCCGCGAGCAGGCAGAACAAGTCGCCGACCATCGTCTCGCGGGAAACTTCCAGCGATGTTCCCATCAGGATCGCCGCCCCGGTCAGCGCGGAAACTATTGCCAACCATTCCAAGCCGCGCGGGAGGCGGCGCCACATCACGAAGCCCCAGATCATTAGCACCAGGCTGCCCGAATTGCCGAACAGCGTGGCATTGCCCAGCCGCGTCGCCTCGATACCGATATGCCAGCTGGCCAGATCCAGGGCAAAGACCACCCCCGCTACCAAAACCAGGATGAAGGTTGGCCGGGCGATCCCGACCAGACGCTCTCCATTCGCGCGCGCCAAGAGGGCCAGGAACGGTAACGCCAAAAATAGTCGCCAGAAACCGGCCGCCACCGGGCCGCTGTCAGCCAGCCGAACCGCCCAAGGCCCTAGCGCCAATGCGATATTTCCGGCCAGCAACGCCGCCACCAACAGCCAGCGCGGTCTCTCGTTTAGTTCACGCGGGGTGGTTGAATTGCCCATTCCAGCGCCTTAGCTGCCAGTCTGACAATCAGAACAGCAAAAAAGGACCGCACCTTGCACGACGCACTTTTCACTCCGATCAAACTTGGCGCAATCGAGGCCAAAAACCGCATTTTCATGGCGCCGCTGACCCGCGGCCGTGCCGATGTGCCGGGCTTTGTCCCGAACGAGATGATGGCGACCTATTACCGCCAGCGCGCGGGTGCGGGCCTGATCATCAGCGAAGCGACCGGCATCAGCGTCGAAGGGCTCGGCTGGCCATCCGCGCCGGGTATCTGGAGCGATGAACAGGTTGAAGGCTGGAAGCTGACAACCAAAGCCGTGCATGACGCAGGCGGCAAGATCGTGCTGCAATTGTGGCATATGGGCCGGATTGTGCATCCGGTGTTTCTGGGCGGCGAGCCGCCGGTATCCGCCTCAGCCACAACCGCGCCGGGACAGGCCCATACGCCGGACGGCAAGAAAGATTACGTCGAAGCCCGCGCCCTGACCGTTGAGGATGTTGCCCGGGTGATCGAGGATTACCGCCACGCAGCGCAGAACGCCCAGAAAGCCGGTTTCGACGGGGTGCAGCTTCACGGCGCGAATGGCTATCTGGTGGACCAGTTCCTGCGCGAAACCACCAATTTGCGGACCGATGAATATGGCGGCGCACCGGAAAACCGGGTCCGTTTCCTGCGTGAAGTGCTGGAAGCGCTGATTTCCGTATGGGGCGCCGACCGGGTCGGTCTTCGGCTGTCACCCAATGGCGATACGCAGGGGTGCGACGATAGCCACCCCGAAGCGATATTCGGCGCGGCGGCGCAGGTGGCCGAAGATCTCGGTCTTGCCTTCCTCGAATTGCGCGAACCGGGCCCGGAAGGCACGTTTGGATCGACCGAAGTACCTAAGCAAAGCCCGATGATCCGTAAAATCTATACCGGCCCGCTGGTGCTGAATAGCGATTACGATGCGGCCAGCGCTGCAGCCGATATGGAAACGGGCAAATGCGATGCGATTGCATTCGGGCGTCCGTTCATATCCAATCCCGATTTGCCGGATCGGATCCGCGCCGGCGCCATATTCGCGCCGAACGTGAATGTTCCGCAGAGCTGGTACTTCCCCGGCCCTGCCGGATATATAGATTATCCGGTAATGGCCGGCGAAAAAGAAGCCGCCGAATAAGCATTTAAGCTATTCTTCTTCCGGGGCGGGCACTTCCGCCTCGGGGGCAGGTTCTAGTTCATCGGCGGCTTCTGCCGGTTCATCAGCGGCGGGCGTTTCGCTGCTGGCGGCATCGGACGGCGGTTTTCCCAGCGGCGGGGATTGTGATTGCAACGTGTCGAGCGGCAGCATGGCGTCGCTGATCGATCCTTCCAGCACTTCGCCAGATGCCGATCCGCCATCGGCAGAGGGCCCAGGATCGCCGCCGCACGCGGCCAGCGCGAGTACCGAAGGCAGGATTACACCAATTCGCTTCACTCAAATTCTCCGCATCATGCTTCCAGCGCGGCAAGGAAGTCACCTGCGCGGCCCAGCAATGCCTCATCCCAAGCCTGCGGCGCAAGCTGGATGCCCAATTTTGCGAGACTTGTAACCCCGTATTCGGCGATCCCGCAGGGAACAATGCCGGTGAAATGGGACAGGTCCGGATCAAGATTGACGGAAAAACCATGCATGGTGACCCAGCGGCGCACGCGCACACCGATTGCGCCAATCTTTGCTTCGCCGCCATCAACATCGCGGGTCCAGATGCCGATCCGGCCTTCCGCACGCCAGCTTTCCACCCCGATATCGCCCAGCGTATCGATCACCCAGCCTTCCAGTGCATGGACGAATTGCCGGACATCCCGGCCGCGCCTGGTCAGGTCAAGCAGGACATAGCCGATCCGTTGCCCCGGGCCGTGATAGGTATATCGTCCGCCGCGCCCCGCCTCGACCACTTCGAAACGCGGGTCCAGTAATTCGTCCGCTGCGGCACTGGTCCCAGCGGTATAGACGGGTGGGTGTTCCAGCAACCAGACCAGTTCATTCGCATCGCCGCTGGCAATGGCGCGATTGCGAATATCCATCGCGGCCAAAGCCTCACGATAGGAAATCAGGCTAGTCTCGCAGCGATATTCGATCCCGGCGGGCGAATCCGCCGAAGTGGCGTTCACCGAAGTGGCGTTCACCGAAGTGTCTGGGGAAAGGTTTTTTTCCATTTAATTTGCGTGGCAAGCCCTGTCCGGCTTATCAAGTGCCTTCTGTTGAATCGGGATTTAATTGGGGGAGTGCGTCAAGATGAAACTGGATATGGGTAATGCCTGGAACGAGGCGACCAGCATGATTTCCGCAAATCGTGAATTGGTGGCAATTATCGCGGGGATTTTCGTTTTTCTGCCCGCAATCGTGCTGGCCGTGGTCGCACCGGGCATGGCAGCGGGGCCAACCGCCGTAAACCCTGACGATCCAATGAGCACAATGATGGCATTTTATGCGGAAAATGGCGTGTGGTTCTTCCTGGTCGGCATCATCAATGCCATCGGTTCACTGTCACTGTTTGCATTGTTTGCAGATAATCGGCCAACCGTTGGCGATGCGATCTCAACTGGCGTGAAAACACTCCTTCCGTATCTCGCTGCACAGATCCTGCTGGTCGTCGTTCTTGCAATCGTGCTGGGCGTTCCCGTCGGCCTGGCTGCCACGGCGGGCGGGCCGGCTGTTGGCGTGTTGCTCGGCATCATAGCCGCGATCGCGCTGGTTTATGTGATGATCAAATTTTCGCTGCTGGCCCCGGCCATGGTGATCGACGGTATCCTCAATCCGGTCAACGCGCTGAAGGTTTCGTGGAATGCGACAAAAGGCAACAGCCTGCGCCTGCTGCTATTCTACTTCCTGTTGGGCCTGGCAATCATCGTGGTGGCGGCAGTCTTCGGACTGGTCACCGGATTGTTCGTGGCGATGCTGGGAACCGGTTCGGTTGCCGCGATGATCGGCGGCGCCCTGAATGGCCTGATCGGCGCAGTCTGGGCGATCGTGATCGTTGCAGTGCTGAGTGCGACCTATCGCCAACTGACCGGGCCATCGGCCAAGTCAGTCAGCGAAACCTTCGAATAATTCGGGGTGGGCCGGGGCTGCTTCATCACTGCCCCGGCCAGCTAACATCGAACCGGATCAGGCCGCCTCGTCTTTCCAGCCCCAGAACAATTGGCATGGAAGGATATTGAACAATTCGAAGCCCTGTTCGATCCGCGCGAAATGCACCGCCATGAAATCGCGGGCAGCGGCGGAAAATTGGTAAACCAGAAATGCGCCGCCGGGACGCAATATTTCATGTGTCGCTTTGGCAATCGCGGGGCCGACGCCGGCGGGCAAGGTTGAAAACGGCAATCCCGACAGAATGTAGTCGGCATGGTCATGTCCGTGTTCGCGGACAATCCGTTCCACATTTTCGGCCGATCCCAACACTGCTGTAAAGCGGTTGTCGGCAATTGTACGGTTGAGATAATCGATGAACAGCGGATTGGTATCAATCACCAGCAGCGCCCCATCCTGCCGCAGCCGCTCCAGCACTGGTCCGCAGAACGTGCCGACACCGGGGCCATATTCGACGAACAATTTGCATTCGTCCCATTTGACCGGCTCGAGCATCTTGGCGATGGTGAAACGCGATGACGGGATGATCGACCCGACCATTTTGGGATGTTCAAGGAAACCGCGGAAAAATACCGCCCATTGGCCCAGTAGGCGGCCAAAGCGATTTTCCTGGCTGCCGCGCATAGAGGCTGCAAGCTGGTTGGATCTGTTCAAAAAATGCATCCCGATAAGTCGTCGCGGAATGTGAACCGCAGGGTTCGCGTGCGTTGCCAAATACCCATCCTAAATGCAACCCGCCGCTTGCAAGCCAATGCGGGCAAGCCTAGCGCCTGAATGGTAATGGCCGATACAAACCCGCCCGAATTACTGCTTGTCCCGCCCCCTCCCGTGCGTCCGATTTCGCGCAACCGCATGGCATTGCTGTTCGCGGTGATGCTGACCACTGCGGCGGGCAATACCGCCATGCAATCGGTGATGCCCGCGATCGGGACGTCGCTGGGCGTGGCCGACGTGTGGATCAGCCTGGCGTATAGCTGGTCGGCGCTGTTGTGGGTGATCTGCGCGCCGATCTGGGCGCGAAAGTCCGATCGGCGCGGGCGCAAGGCGATGATGGCACTGGGGCTCATCGGTTTCAGTGCGTCGATGGGTCTTTGCGGGCTGGCGCTATGGTTTGGCCTCAATGGCTGGCTGCCTGCCCTGTGGACGCTGTTGCTGTTTGCCGCCGCGCGCAGCCTGTATGGCGGATATGGCTCCGCTGCGCCGCCAGCGGTTCAGGCCTATGTCGCATCGCGCACCGCCCGGTCGCAGCGGACGCAGGCGCTGTCGCTGATCGCGTCGAGCTTTGGCCTGGGCACGGTTATCGGGCCTGCGCTGGCGCCGTTGATGGTCATGCCAGGGCTTGGGCTTGTCGGTCCGTTCGCTGCTTTTACCCTGCTGGGTGTGGTTACGCTGGTCGCCCTGAGAATATTCCTGCCCGATGACATTCCCCAATTCGCCGCGCGCGGGGCGGCGTATGATGCGCCCTACGGATCGGGCGGGTCCAGCCGGGAACCCAAAGCCGATGACCAGGAAGAGGACGAGGCGTCTGTCCAGGGCCCGGCAGATAAACTTGGCTGGTGGGAGCCGCGCCTGCGCCCATGGGTGATTTCAGGGCTGCTGGGCGGCCATGCACAGGCGATGGTGCTGGGCATTGCAGGCTTTCTGGTGCTCGACCGACTCGGCCTGCGCAGCACGCCCGAAGCCGCGACCGGGTCCATCGCCATCGTGCTGATGTGCGGAGCGATTGCTACCCTGCTGGCGCAATGGGGCCTGATACCGCGCCTAAACCTGGGGCCGAGGGCCGCGATCCTATGGGGCTGCGCCCTGGCCGCGGTCGGTACATTGATGTTCGGTACGGCGCAGGAATTGCACGGGATTGCATTGGGCTATTCGGTCGCATCGCTGGGCTTCGGCCTGTTCCGGCCGGGATTCAACGCGGGCGCGTCGCTGGCCGTGTCGCGCAATGAACAGGGCGAGGCGTCGGGCGTCGTCGCTTCCGCCACCGGCGCGGCCTATATCGTGGCCCCGGCGATCGGGGTGTGGCTGTATGGCCATTCCGGCTGGCTGGCCTTCGCAGTCATTATCGGGCTGTGCTTTGCCGTTCTGGCAATCGGCTGGAAATCGCTGTCCGCAGACGAGGTGCTGACAACCGACAGGTAGAACCGGATCAGAGGATTTCCTCGACCCGCTCTTTGGGCCGGCACAGCCGAACACCTTTTTCCGTTTCCACCAGCGGCCGGTTGATCAGGATTGGATCGGCCATCATTGCATCGAGCACAGTGTCGTCATCGGCGCTGGCCAGCCCCCGTTCCTCGGCATCGGTGCCCATCAGCCGCAGCCCTTCCCGCGGGGCCATTCCGGCATCGCGGTACAATTGCCCTAGCTTGTCGCGGCCCGGCGGATTTTCGAGGTAGCGGACCACGGTCAATTCGATCCCGTCCCGCTCTTCCAGGATTGCAAGGGTGTTCCGGGATGTGCCGCAATTGGGGTTGTGCCAGATGGTCGCTTTCATGCCGGTCCTTCCAATGGTGATGCTGGCTTACCCTAGCCAACAGATATTTTCCCGCCAAGCCAATTGAGCGGTTGCAATTGCAAACTATTCTCATTAGCAGGCCACCTATATCGAGAATCATTCGCAATAGGGGCCATCATGCCATCATTCACTCGCCGCTCCATACTGCTTACTGGCGCCGTGCTCGCTCTGCCGGTAGCGCCCATCATGGCGGAGGCCGACGCGCAGCCGGTGCGTGATTATCTTCCGTCAGAAATCGTAGTGACAGGCGCTGTAGAGGGATATGGCTCTGATGATGGTTCCTCCGCCACCAAGACCCCTACGCCGCTAATCAATGTACCGCAAACCATCGCCGTTATCACCGATGATCAATTGCAGGATCAGGCAATCCGCCAATTGGGTGATGCGCTGCGTTATATCCCTGGCATTTCGCTGGAGACCGGCGAAGGCCACCGCGACGAGATTTTTATCCGCGGCCAGGAAACGTCTGCCGATTTCTATCTCGACGGGTTGCGGGACGATGCCCAATATTACCGCTCGCTGTATAATATCGAACGGATCGAGGTGCTGAAGGGCGCCAACGCGCTGATCTTTGGCCGCGGCGGCGGCGGCGGCGTAGTTAACCGCGTCAGCAAGACCGCGCAGCCGGGCGACACCTTTACCGAAGGCGAAGGATCGGTGAACAACTTCGGGGCCTTTGCCCTGACGGCAGACGTAAACCAACCCCTTGGCGACACTGTCGCCGCTCGCCTGAACGCGACCTATGAGGAATTCGCCAGCAACCGCGATTTTTACGAAGGCCGCTTCATCGGCATTGCGCCTACCATCTCGGCCAGTGTCGGTCCGGACACACGGCTGACAGCAACCTATTCCTATGATGACGATGCAAGGGTGACGGACCGCGGTGTGCCATCCTTAAATGGCGGGCCGCTGCGCGGTTTCGACGACACCTTCTTCGGCGATCCGGATTTCAACTATGCGACCGCCAAAACCCATATTGCCCGCGCGCGGATCGATCATGGTTTCAGCGACAATTGGTCGGCGAATGCCACGCTACAATACGCCAATTACGACAAGCTCTACGCGAATCTTCTGCCCAACGGAACCGACGGAACCACCGTCCAGCTGTCCGGATATGAGGACGCGCAGGAACGGGAAAATTTCATCGCGCAGGGCAATCTGATTGGCGAATTCGCCACAGGTCCTCTCGCCCATACCGTCCTGCTAGGCGTTGAAGCCAGCTGGCAGGATTCGCTCAATGGGCGCCGCAACGTGCAGTTTCCGAACGGTTCAGGCGGCTTCACCAGCCGGGCCGCAGTGCCCCTCGCCCCGATCCTGACGACACCCACCTTTTCACTTGCTGCGCCCAACCGCGCCAACGACAGCAGCCTCGGTGTCCTGTCCGGCTATGTGCAGGACCAGATCAAGATCGGCGAGCATCTTGAATTGATCGCCGGGCTCCGCTGGGACCAGTTCGATCTGGAGACGACCAATCTGGCCGGCACCCTAACCGCCCGCGTAGACGAGAAGGTCAGTCCGCGCCTCGGCGTAGTGGTCAAGCCGAGCGATGTCCTCTCCTTTTATGCCAGCTACGCGACCAGTTTCCTGCCCCAGTCGGGCGACCAGTTCTTCCTGATCGAACCGGGTGATGCCGGGCTCGAACCGGAGAAATTCACCAATTACGAAATCGGCGCGAAATGGCTGCTGCGGCCGGACCTGTTCCTGACTGCGGCAATCTTCCGGCTCGACCGGAGCAACAGCAAGGCCCCCGATCCGGATAACACCGGACTGGTCACTCTGGCGGGCGAAAGCCGGACCGAGGGGGTGGAGGTCAGCCTGGTGGGCAACATCCTGCCGAACTGGCAGGCGAGCCTCGGCTACACCTACCTCGACGGCCAGTTGCAGACCACGACCGAGGCCGGCCCCGCCGGCACACGGTTGCAGCAATTGCCGCAGCACCAGATTTCCGCCTGGAACCGGGTCCAGCTGACCGACAATTTCGGTATCGGCCTCGGCGCCGTCTATCAGGACGAACAATTCACGTCCTTCAGCGGCAATGTGGTGCTGCCATCCTACTGGCGGGTGGACGCCGCAGCCTTCTTCGATGTCAGCGACCGGCTGTCAGTCCAGCTAAACGTCGAGAACTTGCTGGACGAGAAATACTATCCCAGCGCGCATGGCGACAACAACATCCAGCCCGGTATCCCGCTCAGCGCGCGGCTCGGGGTTCGGGTGAAGCTGTAACTACTTGCCTACAGTTCCGGCAGAAGCCTCCGGTTCCGCCATCGCGGGCACGGTGCGCGCGGCGTCTTCTCCGCTGATTCCCGGGGCCGGGGCGGCGCTGATGCGTTCCCGGCGGC
>JBGSJO010000043.1:0-52874 GCA_041741895.1 Pontixanthobacter sp. | reverse complement strand
CGCCCAGCGCGCGGTCCAGCGCGCCCGAAACACCGGGCGTCCCGGCAGCCGCAAGCGCGACATCGGGCAACGCCAGCAAAGTGCCAGCGAGCAATATGCCAGCCCATTTAAAGGCAGAATTAACCATGTTGTGTCTCGCTTGAAATCTGTCTTGCCGGTGCTTCGGCCAGCCGCGTAAGCCCATGTCGCGTGCTTCCGATCAGGATTTCACGGCCATGGAATTCGACCACCGCCAATTTCACGCCGGGTGCCAGCATGGTGGTTTCGATCAGGCGAGTGGTGCGTGTCCGGCCGGGCTGGTTCATCCGCGCCTGCAGCCGTTTGGCAACCCACAGGCTGCCCCAGATGAGACCCGCCAGCAGCGGCAGCATCAGCAGCAATTTGACGACATACCACAGCATCAGGAAGCCGCCCGCATCTGGCGATCCGGCGCGGTCGGCTGGGCTTGTTCGTCACCTGCCAGCTCCACGATCTTGAGTGCGAAACGGCCGCCCTGCGCCACGATTTCGCCTTTCGCGATGGCATTGCCATTGACATAGACGTCCAGCAATTCATCGGTCAGACGGTCCAGTTGGACCACGCTGTCTTCGCCAAGTGCCAATATATCCTTCAGTTTCATATTGCTGCGTCCGAGTTCGACAGACAGGCAGACATCGACATTGCGTAGTAGGTCCAGGCCGGATTTGGTCATGGTGTAATCCTTTCGATCAGATCAAAATTCAGGTGGGAAATGGTCGTGTAATCTGCAGCGCAACTCGGTCATCCAGCGCGCCGATCGTGCCCAGGCCGATGGTCAGTCCGCCGATTTGCAGCGGTACTTCGCGGGCGATCGCCAGCGGGATGATATCGCCGGGCGCCAGCGCCGATGCACGGGCCAGCGAAATGGGCAATTGTGCCAGCACCGCACGCGCGCGCAGCGAAACCTCGCCGAACGGGGCCGCCATCGGATCATTGGCTGCATGAACAACCCCGGCCTGGCCGGCGGATTGAAGATGCCGGCCTACCAACCGGCGCAAGTCAGGTAGTGAGGCAGACAATGTAATCGCCCAGGTCGCATGATCATCCTGCGCCACGGACAATTCGATCTGGACGCACTCAGCCTGCCCGCGAAACGGATCGAGACGGCCCACCTCGCCCCCGCGCCGCGCAACCTGCGGCGGCGCGTCGGTGGACAGAGCCTTACTCAGGCCTGCGCACCATGCCGCCTCCAGCTGATGCAGAGTCATGTCGGCGGACCTTGGCAGAGCAGCGGGCAGCGGATCGGGCACTTCCCCGGTTCCACCATAGGCGCGGTCCGTCAGTGCCAATGCGGCACCATGATTTATCGAAAACAATATCGTTCCCGTGCCCGGCAGATCGATCACGCAATGCGCGGTGTGGCTGTCGGACCGATTTATGAAGGCGGTCGTGTTCAGTTGGCCAGGATCGCCGCAAGATATGGAAATTGGCCCGCCACTGGCCACGCCGGCCATGCTCTCGGCCAGTTCGGCGGCAATATCGCGCGTCAATGCGCTGTAATCTGCCAGCAGATCGCGCTGCGGCAATGCCGGGGGCAGCAATTCCTGGCAATGCTGCGCCAAAACCCGTTCAGCCACAAAATCATGGTTCGGTTTCATTGGACGAGCAGCCCGCGGAAATAGATGGAATCGACTCCGCCAAACCCCTCGCGTTCGGTCAGAACACGGTTGATCGTTGCCGCCAGCCGCTTTTGCAGTTTGGCCTTGCCCGCGACCGAATAGACCTGGGCTTCCGGCGTATCTGCCAATTCGATCAGTACCGCTGAACGCAGCGCCAGATCATGCTTCTTCAGCCAGATGAGCACGCGCCCGTCATAGCGGGTCGATGCCGCAAGACTAACCTGAATTAGCGCCGGTGAATCCTTGAGGTTGGAGGTGAAGGTTTCTTCGAACGAATAATATGTCGTGCGATACTCGCTGCCGCCTTCGCCATCCATCGGCTCTGCGCCGGCTTCCTCACCCTCTACGCCCACCGCATAGGGATCGGCATGGCCCTTGCGCACCAATTGCGGCAGGTCGGGGCCCTTTTCGGCAGCAGGCGCGCCAAGATAGCCCATCGAACTTGCCCCGAAGGCCGCACCTGCGCCTGCGCCCAGCAGCACGATCACGCCGAACAGGATCTTCAATTTTCCGCCCTTTTTCCCGGGCTCGGTTTCAGGTGGAGTGGATTTGGTCATGATATCGTTCTTTCGCTTGGTCAGATGTAGAGACCGCGCCCACCCGCCGGGCGGGCACTATGGTTATTTCTGGAAGATGTATCTGCGTGGGGTCCCTCGCCCTGCGCGAAGGGTGCGGCAGGATAGATCGTTCCGCGCCCTTCGGAATGGCCGCGCGATTGGGGCTGGCCATGCGATGAATTGCCCGCCGCGCTATCGCCCGGCTGGGCGGACGGGCGGTGTTGCTGGTCCTTAGGCTGATCCCTGGGCTGGTCATTATGTGCAGCATCGCCCGCCAGCGCGGCGCGCACTGCTGGCGCAAAGGTCGGGTCCGCGCTGCTGACGCCAATCGACAAATTGCCGCCGCTGTGGTCGAACCGTATGGCCACCGCACCAAATTCGGCATGGGGCAGCGCGATCCGAACAGTGCCCCCACCCGCCGGAGCAGCGGCATCGCGTGAAGCGGCCAGCCGATCTATCAGCGCATTGAAATCGCGTGGCTGCTGCGCCGGAAGATCACTGGCCAACCCGTTCGGCGCAGCGGCCTGTCCAGAATTTGCAGATGATAGCTGGACCGCCGGAGCAGCGCTTTCCGCAGGCAGAAATGCGCCTGTCACGGCGCCGGATATGGCCGCGGCTTGCTGGGCGGGCAAAATATCAGCGCGGCCGGTCGGGGCCGCGCGGCGCTGGCCGATTTCGATGGCAGGCAGGCGCTGTTCTTCCCTGACGGGCATGAACCGGACTGCTTGGACTGCGCGCTCTTCAGGATCGGCAGTCGGGATTGGCGGCATCTTGATTGCCGGCAGTTCCGCTTTCATCGCCGTATCGGGCGCAGAAGGCGGCAGAACCGAAGCATCGGCCAGCGCGATTTTCGAAGGGACTGGCGCGGCCGTAGGCGTTGGCGTCCTCTCACCTCTGGGCGCAGGTTCGCCGCCGGAATCATCGGCGGATTGGTCAGGCATCACGGCCATTGCGGCAACTGGATGACCGGCAAGTATATTGGCCGCAGGGCGCAACATGGCACGTTCGGCAGTTTCGCCCGACAAGGCATCGGCCGCAGCTACGGCAAGATTGCCGCTATCCGGCAAATCCTTGCCGGGCGGCAAGTCTGCCTTGCCGGCAAGGGCGGGATCGGCGCTGGGCGCAACGCCCTGTTCGAATATGGCAGCGAAGGAAATCCCGGCCGGACCTGCCACCATTTCAAGAGCGTCCTGCCCCGCAATGCCGCCTGCTCTGGATGGCGCGGCGATGCCAGGCGGACTTGCGATGGAATTGATTGGCTGCACGTTTTGTCCTTGTTGCTATCCGGCACGCGCCGGCTTGGTCAGCTGTTATTCAAGGATCGTGCCAGTTGCGGGTTTTCGCTTAATTGTTTCGACGCTCGGGCTTTTGTCTGACGCCGCAAGGCTACGCTAAGCTGTTCACTCACCAGGTCCCGCTTGCGGCTGGCAGCGGCGGCATCGATGCGGTGATGATCGGCACTTACCCGCGCCTGATCGCTGTCGCGCGAGATGCTGCGGGACAGCCCCTCCAGCCCGGCGTGAAAGCTGCGCAGATCGCGCAGATCGTTGCCGCTCTGCGCTTCCCATCGCTGGGCAAATGCCTGCGCCAGTTCATCACTGCGCCGGGCCAGCTCAACCTGGCGGGCGAAGTGAAGTTCGGCGGTGGCGGCACGCTCCAGTGCTTCGATCCGCGCGATGTCACGAATTCGCTCCAGCCGCTTCAGCCGTAGCAACCGGTTTTTCCCTGCATTCACGATCCGAGATTTTCACGCAGGGCTGCAACACATTCGTCCAGCGCGAAATATTCGCCTGATCGCTGCATCAGGAATGTGCGCATAGCGCCATGCATGGCAATCGCCCGGTCCACATCTGGATCGGCCCCTTCCCGGTATGCCCCCATCAACACCAGATCCCGGTTCGCCTGATAGAGCGAGGCCAGGCTACGGAATTCGCGCGCCAGTGCCTGATGTTCCGGGGTAGTTACATGGTCCATCACCCGGCTGAGCGAAGCAGTCACATCGATCGCCGGATATTGACCCTGCTGCGCTAGTTCGCGCGACAGGACGATGTGCCCGTCCAGAATTGCACGGGCCGTATCGACCACCGGATCATCATGATCGTCACCATCAGCAAGCACGGTATAGATGCCGGTTATCGCCCCGCCGCTGGTGCCGGAATTCCCGGCCCGTTCCACCAGCTTGGTGATGGTGGCAAGCGCCGATGGCGGATAACCGCGCGCGGCACCCGGTTCGCCCAGTAGCAGGCCAATCTCGCGCGCGGCATGGGCGACCCGGGTCAGGCTATCCATGATCAATGTCACGCGCTTGCCCTGCGCCCGGAAATATTCGGCCAAGGCAGTTGCAAATTGCGCCCCGCGCAGGCGCAGATTGGCTGCCTGGTCCGCCGGGACCGCCACAATCACCATGCGGAGGCGCATCGCCCCGGTCATGTGCCGGGCGACAAAGTCAGACACTTCGCGCGCGCGCTCGCCAATCAGGGCGACGATGGCAATGTCGCTTTCACAGCCCCCGGCGATCATATCCAGCAATACGGATTTGCCAACGCCGGACCCGGCCACGATGCCCACGCGCTGCCCAATGCCGAGCGTAGTCAGCGCATTGATCGCGCGCACCCCGCAATCGAACGGTTCGGCCACCGATGCCCGTTCCAGCGCACCTTCACGGTGGCCGCCAAGCGGCCAGCGCGCAGCCGCGCGGATCGGCCCGCCACGGTCGATTGGCGAACCGGTAGCATCGACGGCGCGGCCAAGAAACGCCTCGCCAACTGCCACCATGCCGGGATCTCCCTCTGCGCGCACCAGCGCCCCGGGTTGCAGCAGGGCAGTGTCTCCCAACATGACCATCAGGCTGTAGCGGTCGCGAAAGCCGATCACTTCGGCACATGGATGATCGGACGGATCATTGGCGCAACCGCTTGTTTCAACGCGGCAGATGGTGCCGATAGGGACCGGCAGGCCGGATACTTCGATCAAGCCGCCATCACAGGAATGCACCCGGCCGAAACGGCGCGGGCAAATGGCAATCGGCGTTTGCCGGAACGCGGAGGCGTGGCGGGACAGGACATTCAACACAGGCCCAGCCCCTCTGCCAAGGAGGCGCGCCACTGGGCCGGACCATCGCTTATCCCGCCATCCGCAGTTTCAATGCGGAGCGCCCCCCGCTCGAGCTCCGGATCGGGCTTGATGTCCCAGTTCGCGGCAAAACCCTCCTCGAGTTCGGTGATGTCTTGCGGATGCAAATACAGAACCTGGCCAGCAGCGCGCGCGCCCAGCAGCGCCGCCGCTTTCTCGCAGCGCTTGGCCAGTAGTGCGCGGTCGAGCGCCAGCGGGGCAAGCGTGGCTTCGCATAATACGGCAATCGTTTCGGTCATTTCGCGTCCAAGCCGCTCGATCATTTCTTCGTCCATCCGGCGCAATCCGGATCCCAGCCTGCGCCGTTCGACCGCTGATTGACCTGCTGCGGCAGCGGCATCGGCAAGACCTTGTTCGCGGCCGTTTTCAAATGCGATCGCCAACTCGTCTGGCCCGTCCGCGGCGGGCGCCTGCGGCTCCAGCGGCAATTCTCCGCGTGCTGCATAGCGGTGATCAGGGATGAAGCCCTGCTGCTCCCCGATCATGGAGATCCAGCTTGCGGCCCCTGCGGATGCATCGCTGCCCAGCCGCGCAGGATCAAACATAGTCATCATCCCCCGCCCCGCCCGACAAGATGATTTCGCCGCTTGCCGCCAATCGGCGGGCTTCGTCGATCATGACTTGCTGCGCGGCCTGGACCGCGCTGAGTTTCGTGCGGCCGCGTTCCTCGATCTCGTCGCGCACTCCTTCTGCTGCACGTTCCGACATGGCGGCGAACACCGGCTCGCGTTCTTCTTCGCTGAGCCCCTTCAAGGCGTCGATCAGCACTTCGCTGTCGATGTCGCGCAACAGCCGGCCCATCTGCAACGGTTCGAGCGAAGTGATCATGTCGAATTTGAACATCTCGGCCTCGATCGCAGCGGCCAGATCGGCGTCCTTTTCGCCAATCGCCGGCATCACCAGCCGCTCGACGGAAGAATGCGCCTGGTTGATCATCTCTGCCGCATGGCGCGGACCACCCATGTTAAGGGCCTTGTGGCCAAACTGGCGCCCGAGGGTGTCTGCCAGCATCTGGTTGAGCATGTTTACAGCTTGGGGTGACACCGGGCCAAGCCGCGCAATCCGTTCCACAATCGCCGGTTGGAGATGATCCGGCAAAGCGGCCAGCAATTGCGCGGCCTGATCGGTTTCCAGTAACAGCAACAGCACGGCAATGGCCTGCGGATGTTCGGTCTCGATCATCGGGGCCAGCACATCAGGTGCCAGCCACCGGGCCAGTTCAATGGAATGATTCTGCACGTCCGGGGCAATGCGTTGCAGCAGGCTTTCCGCCTTAACTTCGCCCACCGCCTGGGTCATGGCATGGCGGAAACGGCCCATCCGGCCACGCACGGGCATATCCTGCTTGTCCGCCTGGGAAATGAACCCGGCGATGGCGCTGGCGATACCGTCTGGCCCGATTTCGCCCAGATCGGACATGGTCTGGCCCAGCTGGGTCAGTTCTTCCGGTTCCAGCCGGGCGAGAATTTGCGTGGCCTGTGCATCATCGAGCAACATCAGGATGATGCTGGCCCGCTGGGTGTCGTTTAGAGCGTGGCCACTACTGACGGCTTCCTGGATCATGCCGTTTTACCCATTGTTTCATTCAGTGAAGGGGCGGCGAGCATCCGGCGCAGGGCGACAACGGCGCGGTCCGGCTGTTCGGCAACCAATTTCTGGGCCAGCCCAACTTGTTCGCGAAGGGATGCAGGATCGACCGGACCTGGATTAAGGGAAATGACAGCTGGCTGTCGGCCATGTTCCGCATCCTCGCCACCAACGTCAGTTTGATCGGACTTGCGTTTACCGATTGCCTTGATCAGCGGACGAATTCCGAACAGCAGGGCAAGAATTACCGCGATCAGGGCAACCGCGTTGCGCACCACCATCGCGAACCAAGCAGTTTCGTAAAACGGCAATTCTTCGAGAGCCGCCGGTTCGAAGGTGCCCTTCATTACCGTCACCTCATCCCCGCGATCGGGATTTGCGCCCACTGCCGATTCGACCAGTTTGCGGATCTGCGCTTCGGTGGCAGGGGCAATTTTCTTCATGGCTTCCGCGCTGACGGCAACCGCCACGGAGATACGCTTCACGCCCCCGGCAGAGGTGGTCGAAACAGCGACTTCACGGCCGAGAGCATAGGTGCGCTGGGCACTGCTTTCGCCGCTCGACGGGCCGGTATCGGCCCCAGCGACAACTCCTTGTTGGCCGGGAATGCCAATAGTTGTTTCGGGCGGCGGCGTATTGGCCAGCACTCCTGGTACCCCGCCCGCCTGCCTGCCCCCGGTCTGGGTGGATTCGCGGCTGGTTTCGGCCCGTAGCGTGCCGTCCTTTTCATAGGATTCGCGCGCCGAAGTGGTGTCATCCATATCCAGCTCGACCTGCACTTCGCTGGAAAAATTGCCTTCGCCCAGCATCGGGACGAGTAATTTGGCGATTTGTGCGCGCAGTTTTTCTTCATGCCCGGCCTGCAGTTCCAGACCGGCCCCGTTGCCGGATTTGCGGTCGGACAGAAGCTGGCCATGCTGGTCCACCACCCGCACCATATCGGGTGTCATTCCGGGGACCGATCCGGCAACCAGGCTGACGATGGCGGTGACCTGGCTGTCACCCAGGCTGCGGCCCCGCCCCATGCGGACCATCACGGACGCGCTCGGCGCTGTTGCCTCGCGCACGAAGACCGATTTTTCTGCCTGCGCCAGATGCACCCGGACAGATTCCACCCCGTCGATTTCGGTGATGGTCATCATCAATTCGCGTTCGCGCACATTGCGCAGCCGCTCGCCTTCCAGCGTGCGGCTGGAACCGATGGGGATGGCGTCGAGCATTTGCGCGGTGCTTTCCGGCGCGGCCAGACCGCCATCACTGGCAACCAGCATCCGCGCGCGATAAACATCGTCCTCGCCCACGGTCAGCGCACCGGTGCCATTGTCGATCTGATAGGCAATACCGCCCTGGTCCAGGGCAGCGGCCACTTCGGCCCGCTCGCTATCGTTGAGGGAGCTATATAGAATACGCTGCGGACCGGCGGCCAGCGCCATATACAAAAGGGCCGAGCCCGCCACAGCGGCCAGACCAATTGCCATCGGCATGCTTCGCCGAACAGCAGGCTGCGCCAGAAATGCGCGGACGCGGTCCCCGATGCTGCCTTGTCCGGGCAGAAACGACATTTTGGTGTTCGCCGACAGCAGGCTTGTATCTTCGGCCATCTATCAGACCCCCATCCGCATGATATCTTGATAGGCAGACAGCAGCCGGTTGCGGACCTGCAGCGTTGCTTCGAATGCCACGCCCGCTTCCTGCCGCGCCAGCATGACCTGTGCGACATCGGTCACCTGTCCCCGCTCGAACCCTTCGGTCATTTCGCCTGCGCGGATCTGGGTGTCGTTCACACTGGCCAGCGCGCTTTGCAGGCTACTTGCAAAACCGCCGCCGGCCGGCTTGTCCGCGCTGCCGCCAACGCCTTCTGTCCCCGGGGCTTCGACACGCAGGTTCTGCAGTGCACTCGACCGGTCGATGATTTGCTGGCGCAGGGCGATTATATCCTGCACGCCGCCGCCTGCGCCGCCTATTGCGCCAACCCCGCTCATCGTGCTGCTCCTGCATAGGCGGGCGATTTCATCATCCCGGCATCACGCAGGCTAGCGAGCCGGTAGCGCAGCGTCCGTTCCGAAATGCCCAGCCGCTTGGCTGCATGCAGGCGGTGCCCGCCACATTCCTCCAACGTGGCGAAAATCGCCTGTGCTTCCGAATTGCGCACGATACTGGACAGTTCGCCCGGCCGGGAGCCGGTTTCGCCCTGACTGGTGCGAATGGGTTCATCACCATGGATGAACGCATTTGTGGGCATAAGTATGGGCAAAGCGCGCGCGGGAGTATCGAAGACAATGTCCTCCGGCCCGATCTGCCCGGCATCGCCGCACAGCAACAAGGCGCGGCGGATGACGTTTTCCAATTCGCGGATATTGCCGGGCCAGGGGTGCGCGGCCAGCTTTTCCAGTGCGGCGTCGCTGATCCATGGGATCATGCCTGACTGCGGTCCATGACGCAGCGCCATAGTGAAAGCGAGCGGCGCGATGTCCCCCGGACGGGTCCGCAGCGCAGCAAGGCTGAGCGGAAACACGTTGAGCCTGTAATAGAGGTCGGCGCGCAGTCTGCCCTCGGCAACTTCGGTGGGCAGATCGCGGTTGGCGCAGGCGATTATCCGCACATCGACAGGGACCGGCATAGTCGCCCCGATCGGCACCACTTCGCCTTCCTGCAATGCACGCAGCAATTTGGCCTGCAGCCCGATGGGCATTTCGGCGATTTCATCCAGCAGCAAAGTGCCGCCATCTGCAGCGCGGAAGAAACCTTCGCTGGCCTGTGCCGCCCCGGTGAAGGCGCCTTTCAAATGGCCGAACAGCATCGCTTCCAGCATGGCTTCGGGCATGGCGGCGCAATTGATTGCCACGAATGGGCCTGCCCTGCGCGCGCTGTTTTCATGAATGAAGCGGGCCAGCACTTCCTTACCTGTGCCGGTGGGGCCATCGATCAGCACAGGAATATTGCTGGCGGCGACCCGCTGCGCCAGGGTCAACAGCGCCAGACTGCCCGGATCGGCGCAGACCGGCGTTGCGGGCGCAGCACCCGCAGCAATGATTGCGGCGCGTGCGCCAAGCGAATAGGGGTCTTCATAGGTGATCGCCGTGCTACCCAGGCCGATCCGTTCGATCTTCGCCTGCGGGCCGGCAATCAGGCTGACAGTCCGGTCCCCGCTGCGGCGCGCGTCTGGCGGACAATCAGCATCGATGATAAACACGGTGCCGCCGGTGGGCAGTATTTCCAGCGCGCCAGCAGCGATTCCTGCGAGCGGTGCATGTTTTTTTTCACAAATCGCGTTGATCCGGATGTCTGCCATTTCGGCCCCCTGTTAACCCTGTTTGAAGGGCCATTTGGGGGCGCAACGGCCAACGAAGCGGTAATTTAATACCACGCGCAAATACCTATGCGCAGACCGGTCAAAACTGGCGGCACGGGCCTGGGGTGCGCTTAAATTCGGTGCGGTGTGACCGATCTATTGGGGGACAGCCGCAGCATGGTGCCCGGCTGTAACAAATGCTTCGCTCAACCGAGCACCCAAATTTTTTAATGAAGGAAAACTCTCATGGCTGTTATCAATTCCAACATCAGTGCACTCAAAGCATCCAATGCAGCGTTGTCTGCCGACAAAATGCTGGGCCAGGCGATGGAACGCCTTTCCACCGGCAAGCGCATCAACAGCGCGAAAGACGACGCCGCCGGCCTCGCCATTTCCACCAAAATGACTTCAGACATCCGGGCTATGAACCAGGGCGTGCGCAACGCCAATGACGGGATTGCCCTGGCTCAGACCGCAGAAGGGGCGTTGGAAGAAGTCACCAACATGCTGCAGCGTGTCCGTGAATTGGCCATCCAGTCGAAGACGGGCACTGTTGATGTTACCGACCGCCTCAATATAAATGTCGAAGTGGCCGAGCTGACAGCGCAGATCGACGATGTCCTCACCAACACGACCTTCAACGGAGTGACACTGTTCAGCAAGACCGCCGGAACGGATAAGACCGTCGCCGTTGCGACTGGCGCCAGATTAAGCGACAATATTAACCTGGTCGTCAAGGGCGTTGACGGCACGAAACTACTCCCAGCCGCGCTCGACGTAACCGACCAGGCTAAGGCAGCAACTACGATCACCAATGTCGATGCTGTACTGGGTAACGTCAACGCAACCCGAGCTACGCTGGGTGCCGGCCAGAACCGTCTGGAATCGGCGATCAGTAATCTGACGACCAACCAGACCAACCTGACAGACGCCCGTTCGCGGATCGTCGACACCGATTTCTCGGCAGAAACGACCGCGCTGGCCAAGGCCCAGATCCTCAGCCAGGCTTCCACCGCAATGCTAAGCCAGGCAAACCAGAGCCAGCAGAACGTATTGTCGCTGCTGCGGTAATGCTTTCCTACTCGAATCGAACAAAAAGGCCCGGAGCACCCGCTCCGGGCCTTTTTGTTTGGTGTGTGTGTGGGGGGGGTGGCAGGAGGACAAACCCATGCCTGCTATTGGGATGGGAGCCCAACAGTCGGCTTCCAAACCCTTCGAACCTGAAAGCGGAATGCCGCCGACTGCGTTCAGGCTATCTTCTTTGACATGCGATAGATGTGGATTGCCACGCCATTGATTGTGAAGTCATTTCGAGCAAGGACGCGGAATCCGCGACGTTTGAAGAGGCTGCGAGCGCCCTCGCTCGCCTCGACAAAAAGAACCGTGATGCCCGCTCTTTTCGCGACTGACTCAATTGCGGCATAGATTGCCGATCCGACGCCGGTCCCTATCAGGTCTGGATGGCAGTAAAGGTGGTCAATGCTGCCGTCCGCCTTTAAATCACCATAGCCAATGGGTTGGTTATCATCATTTACCGCAATCAGCATTGTTCGGCCTTCAGCCTGCAGCACATATCCTTCGGCATCAGGCTTCGACGGGCTCCATGCCACGACCTGCTCGGCGGAGTAGTGACGGATGCCAGCTTCACCCACAGATGCATGAAATAACGACGCAAGCGCCTCAGCGTCGGAAGGAGCGAAAGGACGAATAATCATCGTCGGACGCTATAACTGCTTCTGGCAACTAGAAATAGGTGTCCTGACGACCAAATATGAGACGACGGCAGCCGCTATTCGAGTTGACTTAATACGAAGCGCACCCTTTCGCCAACGGTGCTTCTTGGAAGGATGACCGGATCATAACCGAGTTCCCGGTATGCGGCCACCAAGCGCTCGTATTCGACAATCGCTTCGTCGATATTGTGCTGACGCTCCTGGTCCTTGCGAAAGATTTCCGGCCACGGCGGCGTAAAAAAGACGCGCTGGTGATATCGAGGAAAGGAGGCAACTGTGCTCGATGCCGCATGGCCGGTTGCATGTTGAAGCGCCACTGCAGCGTCAACGAGCCCGCGATCAAAAAACGTCCAATAACCTAGCGTATTAACGAGACTGCGGTCCTGCGCAGCGACTTGGATCGTTCGCTTCGCGAACGCGGCCAGATTTACCCACGGAAGCGCCTTTCCGTCACCGCGCAGTTCCTCGGCCACGATCCGGCGACCGGGCTCCGATACTGTGCCGAAACCACGGCCAGCTAGCTCCGCGATCAGCGTGGATTTACCTCCACCCGAGCAGCCGGAAAGGATGACATGTCTGGATGGGTTGTCGATGGTGATCACGTCCGCTGTCTGGGAAGACCTTCCGCCACCGGAAGGTCTTATCATGGATCATTCGCTGAACCCTACCTCCAGCCAGCCAGCCCACTCAATCCATCAAAAGGATCGACATCCGTCGGTTGCGGGGATCTGAGGGGTTGTCGGCAATCAGAGGCTCGCGGTCGGCCACGCCCTCGATGCGGGCAAAGCGGCGTTCATTGATGCCGGAACGCATCAGCGCCTGCCGTGTGGCTTCTGCCCGGCCGGTCGATAGCGACCAATTATTCGAGGTCACGCCCGGTTTCCAGGGCAAGGCATCAGTGTGACCGCGGACCGTGATCTGCGCGCTATCGCCCTGCACACTGCCGGCGATAATCGTCAGCAATTCGCGCGCTTCCGGTACGAGCATCGTGGTCCCGAGCGCGAACATGGAAAAGTCGGCATCATCGACCAGATCGATCCGGATGCCTTCGGGTGTCTTCATCACCCGCACTTGCCGCGCGAGGCGCGCCAGCCTGCGTGAAGCCAGCAGCTTTTCCTTTATCGTCTTGCGCAAAGCCTTCGCACGTTCAACCGAGTTACGGTCAATCGCGGCTCCCTCACGCGGACCGCCGGTGCTATCGCGCGGGATCGTGATGCTTTGCGTACCGGTCTGCCCCGCAGCATTGGGATAATTGTCCACGCCGGTGATCGAACTGCCTTGCAGCAGCCCGTTGGAGCCGGCACTGTTCTGGCGGTATTGAACCAGAGTCGGGGTGAAATAATCCGCGATGCCTTTCCGCTGGGCTTCATCGGTCGCGCCCAGCAGCCACAGCATCAGGAAAAACGCCATCATCGCGGTCACGAAATCGGCATAGGCCACTTTCCAGGCGCCGCCATGATGCCCTGCGGCTTCGACCGTGATTTTCTTCACGATGATCGGGCGCAGGGGCGCTGGTTCAACCGCAATCTTCGGCGCTGGCGCGGCGCTGGCCATCCTATTTGCCTTTCAGGATGTCGAGCAATTCGATAAGCGCGGGCCGCACCGCGCCGGGCAGGCCGGATCGCGCGCTTTCCACCGCCAGCGCATGGGGATAGCCATTGAGCGAGGCGATCACCATCTGTTTTACCGAATGGAATATCTGCTGGTCCTGCGAATTGATCTGCTTCAGCCGCCCGGACAGTGGGCCGACAATGCCGTAAGCCAGCAGCACCCCGAGGAATGTGCCGACCAGCGCGGAACCGATCATCCCGCCCAGGATTGCCGGCGGCTTGTCGATCGAACCCATCGTCTTCACAATGCCGAGCACAGCCGCGACGATCCCCAGCGCGGGCAGGGAATCTGCCAAGTTCTGCAGCGCATGGGCGGGTTCGTCCATGTCATGCAGATGGGTCTTGATCGTATTATCCATCACCTCTTCCACCGCGTGCGGTTCCAGCGATCCGGAAGATACGACAATCAGCGTGAACGTATCGGTGATCAGGCCGGTTAGCCCCGGATGCGCCAGAATCCGCGGAAATTCGGCGAAGATGGCTGAATTCTGCGCGTCCATCACGTGACTTTCCAGCGCTACGGGGCCTTCGCTTTTCATCGTCCGGAGCAGTTTCCCGGTCAGCGCAATCGCATCGATGTGGTCCTGCCGGGTGAATTTCGGCCCTTTGAACACGGTTGCAAATCCGCCGCCGAGCGCCTTCAATTCATGCATCGAATTGCCCGCTACCAATGAACCGATTGCGGCCCCGCCGATAATCAGCATTTCATGCGGAACCGCCTCCATAACAGGGCCGAGCGCGCCCCCAGTCAGCGCGAACCCGCCGAAAACGAGTACGAGCAGGATGACAATTCCGACCGCTGGCAACATGAAACTTTCCTCTGGCCGGATTTAGATGGTGTTGAACAGGCTGAGTTGGCCGATGCGGACGAAGCTCGCCTGGCTGGCCTCGAGCACGGTCAGCATTTGCTGCAACTGGGTGATGGTGGTTGCCAGATCCACGCCGCCGGTGTCAGTGGCTTCCTGCGCGCGTGCCAGTGATGTCACGTTCTGGCGGTCCTGCACGGTTTCCACCCATGCCACCCGCACCCCGATAATGGTTTGCGCGCGGGTAAGACTATCCAACGCCCCGTCGAAACCGCCCAGGGCAGCCCCAGCGGCGGCGACAGCAGCAGCAGGATCGGCCGATGCGCCTTTCAGCGCATCCGCCAGCCCCTTCACGAAGGACAACGTATCGGTGACAGTGCCTTCATGGGTAAACCCGAACACTTCGGGCCCGGTAACCCCGCGCGTGACCGAAATTCCCTCGCCGAGCGTGATTTCGCCTGCGCCAGCACTGCCGGCATAGACCGCGTTGCCCGCCGCATCCACCACATAGGCCGGGCCATCTGTCTGGCCAGCGAATAGCGGGCGGGTGTCGCTGCCGCGCGAATTGGCACTGGCGACAAGGCTGGAATGCAATTGAGACAATTCTTCGCCGATCAGCCTGCGTTGCGCTGGGGACAAGGTGCCATTCACCGCTTGTACCGTCAGTTCACGTGCGCGAATCAAATCGTTGGCCATTCCTGCCAGCGCGGCATCCGTTTCGCGCAATGCGTTTCCTGCGCGCTGGGCATTGGCCCCATCGACTGCCGCCAGCCGGTCCTGCCGCGACAAATTTCGCAGCCTGGACGCCGCGACCGGATCGTCGGACGACACTTCCAGCCGCTCGCCGGTGGTGATCTGCTGCTGCAGACGCTCTGCTTCGCGCCGCAGGCCCGCCATCTGGGTGATGTTGCGGTCGTAAAATGCGGCGGTGCCTTTGGTCAGTATCGTCATGGCCTTACCTGATCGCCAGAATGGTGTCGAAAATATCGGTCGCAGCCTGAATGACCCGGCCAGAAGCCTGGAACGCCTGCTGGAAACGCACCAGATTGGCCGCCTCGTCATCCAGATCGACGGCGGTTTCACTGGCCAGAACAGCGGCGGCACTGTCTGCGATAGTGCGCAGCGCATCACGGGTAATCCCACGGGCGTTGATTTCGCTCGACAGGCCGAACAGCACGCTATCCAGCACGGATGCTGGCCCGCCATTGGATAGCGCGGATTGCAGCGCGGCCAGATTGCCGATGTCGCGGCTGTTCGCGACGCTGCCTGCAGGGGCGGTGGCGATGCCCGAACCATTTGCCAATGCCAAGCGGATATCCGATGCGCCGGTTCCCGAGAAGAAGGGTTGGCCGCTCGCGCCGCTTGGCGCCGCGCCATTCGCCTGCGCATCATTGGTCCGGGCGATAAGCACTGCGGCAACCCCGTCCAGTTCGGTGCGCAGCTGGGCCATCCGGTCCAGCGCCTGGGCATAGCCCGCCAGCTCGCCCGATGCAGGCGCAACCGCGCTTCCGCCCAGGGCAAACTGAATCGTCCGGTCCGGATTGACTGTCATTGACAGGGTCTGGACGGTATCGCCCGTGACCAGGACCGGCCCGCTGGCATCGCCGAGGCGCACCGTGGCGCGGCCCGCACTGTCGAACTGGGTGCTGGTGCCGGTCAGGGTGGACAGGTCGCGCAACAATGCATCCCGCTGGTCCAGCAGGGCCGCATTGCTGGCCGATCCCTCGCGGGTCCGGGCGATATTGGTATTGGTACGCGCCAGTTCGCCCGCCAGCAGATTGACCCGGTTGACCCCGTCCTGCGCGGTGAATGCAGTCACGCCAACCGTATTATCGATGCCCTGCACTGCCAGGCTGAAGGTGGCGGCAATATTCCTCGCACTTTCCAGCACGGTTTCGCGTACGGGCGCATTGAGCGGATCGGCGGACAGCTGAGCCAGACTGGCTTCGAATTCCACCAGCGCGGGAAAGATGCCCGCCTGCTCGACCGCGCGTTCGGCGGATTTCAGACCTGCCAATTGGGTTTCGGCACGGGCGACATCGCTGCCGGTCCGATGGAAATCGGCGGTCAGGATCTGCGACGCGCTACGCCCGATGCCTTCTATTCGCACACCCGACAGGCGGGAATCGCCCGATCGGCCAATCCCCCCGGTCGCATTCACTTCCGTAATGTCGAGCGAGCGCCGGTTGTAATCGGCATTGTTGGCGTTGGCGATGTTCTGGGCGGTAACCCCCAGCGCAGCCTGCGCCGCACGGGTACCGCTTGCGCCGATATTGATAAGATCCATTGCCATCGCCTAGCCCTCGCCCCCGGCCGGTCTGACCGGCATCTGCGCGGCCAATTGGGCTTCGATCACTTTGGCAAAGCCGAAGGCGCCGGTTTCAGAAGCTATCCTGGCCATATTTTCATCCTGCATTGCGTTGAACTGTTCCAGCCCCGGTCCGCCGAAGATATCCGATCCGCCAAAATCGGCAGCACGCGCGGCGCTGAGCATCTGGCGTATGAAGATCGCCTCGAATTTCTGCGCTGCAGCCTTGAGATCGCCCGATGGCGCAGGTGCGGGCGCAGTCCCCAGGGCGTTGGAACCGATGGAGGGTGTGCTGATCATATCACGACCATTTCGGCCTGCAGTGCGCCCGCCTGTTTCAGCGCGTCGAGGATCACCACCAGATCGGCAGCGCCCACACCCAGCATGTTGAGAGCATCGACGATCTCGGACAGATTGGCCCCGCCCTGCATCATGGTAACGCGGCTGCCCTGTTCCTCGACCGAAATATCGCTCGATTGTTCCACTGTCGTCTGGCCATTGGCAAATGGTTCCGGCTGAACCACGCGGGGTGCTTCGGCGATCCTTACCACCAGCTTGCCGTGGCTGATCGCCGCAGGGGCCAGCCGGACGGCGCGGTTGATCACCACAGTGCCCGTGCGGCTATTGATGATAACGCGCGCCGGGGTTTCGGCAGGCGTGATCTCGATCATCTCGATCTCCGCAATGCGGGACGATCGATCGTCCGCGCCCAGCGGCATGACCAGCGCGAGGGTTACCCCATCGACGATGGTGGCAGAATCGGGGAAGCGGCGATTGATCGCATCGCGCATCCGCTGTCCGGTCAGGAAATCGGCATTGTGCAGATTGAACCGCAGCGTGCCTTCACTGTCGAAGCCGGTCGCGACTGCCCGTTCGACCGATGCACCATCGGCGATCCGGCCCACGGTGGGCACGTTGACGGACAGTTTCGATCCGTCGCGGCCCGATACGCCCAGTCCGCCTACCGCAAGACTGCCCTGCGCCATCGCATAGACCTGGCCATCGGCACCGTACAGCGGCGCAAGGATCAACGCGCCCCCGCGCAGGCTTTTCGCCTTGCCCATGGTGGATACGGTAATATCGATCCGCTGGCCCGGCTTCGCAAAAGCAGGCAATTCGGCGGTGATGATGACGGCAGCGGCATTTTTCAGCCCTGGATTGACACCCGGCGGCAGGCTGAGGCCGAGCCGACCGGACACGCCCTTCATTGCCTGCGTCAGATATTCCAGATTGTCATCGCCGGTCCCTTGCAAGCCCACGACCACGCCATATCCGGTCAGCTGGTTGGGCCGCACGCCCTGAAATGCGCCAAGATCGCGCACCCGTTCGGCATGGACGGATGCCGGGGCGATGGAAGCAAACGCGACCAGCAACGAGATGAAAATGCGAAACATGTCAGAATACCTCAAAATGGGCTTACTTTGCCGAAGAAGCGAGAAAGCCATCCGGGCCGACTGGCCTGCTGGACTGCGCCCGCCCCGGAATAGATGATCCGGCTGTCAGCCACCTGGGTGCTCAGCACCCGGTTATCGACATCGACATCGACCAGCCGGACAATCCCGGAAAACTGGACCCATTCCTTTCCCTGGCTGAGCGACAAATGCTTTTCTCCGATTACCAGCGCGGTTCCGTTCGGGCGCACTTCCGCGATGGTCACGGCTACCGCGCCGCTGAGCGAGCTGGACTGGCCCGCATTTCCCTGCCCCTTGAACGACGCATTCGCCGCTGCTTTAAGGGCTTCGGGGTTCAAGAAATCGAGCGGACCCGCGCCCGGCGGCTTAATGGCAGCCGATCCGCTGCGTTCTGTGCGCCCAGTGACGGATTTGGATGTGGTCACATTTTCGGCCAGCAGGATGGTCAATGCATCGCCTACCCGGCGCGCGCGGGTCCCTTCGTGTAGGCCGGCATAGCCGAGCGCGCCCTGGAAGATTGCTCCATCCGTGGCGACCATGCGTTGCACGGGCGGCGGCGGGGGCAAGACCGCAGCAAAGCCGGGTGCCGGATCGTTTGTCGCGCAGGCGGACAGAGCAAGCAGGATGGCCGGGGAGATCATGGCGAAGAAATTCGTTTTCATGGGCGGTCTCACAGCGTCTGGTTCGCGTTGCGGAGCATTTCATCCACCGCGCTAATCATCTTGGAATTGATTTCGTAAGACCGCTGGGCCTCGATCATTTCGACCAGTTCTTCCACCACGTTCACGTTCGAGGATTCCAGCATGCCTTGGCGGATGTTGCCGCGCCCGTCGGTGCCGCCGGCTCCGGTTTCGGCGGCACCACTGGCGGCGGTTTCCATCAGGAAGTTGTCACCCGCAGCGCGCAGCCCGTTGGGATTGGCGAAACTGGCAATGGTCAGCTGGCCCAGCTCAGCGGGCGCAGCTTCACCCTGAAGCACCGCCGAGACGGTACCATCGGGCGCGACCGATACGGATGATGCGCCCTGCGGGACGGTGATCTGGGGCTGCACGGCATAGCCCTGCGCTGTCACCAGATTGCCTTCTGCCGACAGGGTGAAGTTTCCCGCCCTGGTATAGCCGGTGCCCCCGCCCGGCATTTCTACCTGGAAGAACCCGGCACCGTCGAGCGCCATGTCGAGGGCATTGCCGGTGGTATTCAGTGTGCCTTGGGTGCCGATGCGGCTGGTGCCCTGCACGGCCACCCCGGTGCCTAGGTTCAGGCCGACGGCATAGGCCGTCTCGCTGGTCGATTGCTGTCCCGCCACGCGCACATCCTGATAGGCGAGAGTGGCGAAATCGGCGCGGTCGCGCTTGAACCCGGTGGTCCCGATATTGGCAAGGTTATGCGCGATGACGCGCATCCGAGTATCCTGGGCTTCCAGCCCGGTGCGGGCGACCTGTAATGCTGATGTTGGCATCGTAATGTTCCTTTTCCTGAAATGGTTCGGCCAGAACCTGCAAAGTACGTGGGCCTAGCTGCGAAGCGACATCAGCCTCGCGCCGGAGGTGTCGATTTCGCCAGCCGTGGAAAACAGTTTGGCACGGCGTTCGAACGAACGCTGCGCCTCGATCATGTCGACCAGCACCTGGGTGGTATCGACGTTGGATTGTTCCAGCGCGCCGCTAGTCAGGGTTGCCGCCTCGTTCGCGGGCAAGATCCCGCCGCCAATGACGCGGAAGAAACCTTCCACATCCTTGGCAATCCGGCTGCCTTCCGGGCTGGCGAGCTTGATCCGTCCGACATTCTGCGGCGGGGCATCGGGCGCAGCCGGGTCGGCAGCATAGATATTGCCGTCTGCCCCGATCGACAATGCGCGGCCAGGCGGGACGGTAATCGGACCGGCCGCGCCCATCACCGGCAGGCCATCCCCGTTCTGCAGTACGCCCGATGCAGCAACCGACAGATCGCCGCGCCGGGAATAAACTTCTTGCCCGTCCGCCGCCTGCAGCGCCAGCAAGGAATCCCCGCCAAGGGCCACATCCAGCGGCCGGCCGGTCTGGGAGATTTCGCCGCTGGCCATATCGGCCGCGCGCACACCGCCGCGGTTCATCGCGCGCGCTTCCAGCGAGGGGCCTTTCAGCTCCGCCGCATCGACGGTGAACACTTCTGCGCGAAATCCGGTGGTCTGCGCATTGGCCAGATTGCTGGCGGTTACCCGCTGGCGGGCCATTGCAGCTTCCATGCCGGACAGCGCGGTGTAGATCATGCGGTCCATGGCCTATCAGGTCCGCAGGTTGATGATCGTCTGGGACAATTGCGAAGCAGTATCGATCGCTTTCGCATTGGCCTGGAAATTGCGCTGGGCGGAAATCAGCCCGACCATTTCTTCCGCCAGATCGACATTGGACCTTTCCAGCGCGCCGGACAGGATGCTGCCATATTGGCCCACACCCGGCAGGCCGAGTTCGGGCGCGCCGGATAATCCGGTGGCTTCCCAACTGGCCGAACCCGTCTGGCGCAGGCCCGTGGGGGACAGGAAATTGGCCAGCGCCGTGCGCCCGACCAACACGATCGAACCATCGGTATAGGCGGCATTCATGCGCCCGTCGGATTCCACGGTAATACCAGCCAATGCCGAACCTGCGGCATTTACCGGCGGAACCTGCGCATCCACAGTCGCGCCCGGATTGACCGGATTACCGGCCGCATCCAGCTCGAAAACCTGCAGACGGTTATTCTGGCCATCCTGGATAAAGCCGCCGGCATCGATGCCGAAGGCACCATCACGTGTATAAAGCTGGCGGCCACTTTCGCCGTGACGGGTGGAGAAAAACCCATCCCCATTGATCGAAAAATCCGTGGCGGTGCCGGTCTGCTCGATCGCGCCAAGGCTGAAATCCTGCTTCACCCCCGCCACTGTCGCGCCGATACCGCGCACCTGGTTTGGCGCCGCGTTGGCGCCGCCGGCCACCAGGTCGGAAAATTCCGCCTTGCTCTTCTTGAAGCCGTTGGTTTCGGAGTTGGCGATGTTGTGGGCGATAACGCCAAGATCGGTCTGGGCATTCCGCAGGCCGGAAAGAGAGGTGTAAAATGACATGGGGTGTTACTCCTGATTGGAAACGGGGTTCGTGGGCGTGCCGGTCTGGCTGGAAACCTGAACCGCAATCAGCGTGTCCAGTTTGGCCAGTATCTGCTGCAATGTGTCGTTGGTTTCGGTAGTCCCGGCGAGCGAGGAAAACTGTGCCATCTGCGCCAGCATATCCTTGTTATCGACTGGTTCGAGCGGGTCCTGCTGTTCCAGCTGCGTCACCAGCAAGCGCAGGAAATCGCCCTGCCCCAATGCATCGAAGCCAGTCGGCGCACGCGACTGGATGGCCGGTTGAACCGAATTGAATGTGGTCAGGGGCGCTGCGGGGTTAAGCTGTTCCATTATTGGCTCCTCATGGTGTCGAGCATCAATTGCTTGGCGGTTTGCATGGCTTCCACCAAGTTTTGGTATTGCCGGGCGCTTTCCATGACCTCGACCATTTCGGCGGTTTCATTGACCGGGCTTTCCCACACATCGCCATTGGCATCGGCCAACGGGTGGCCCGGTTCGTGGCGTTTGGTGGGCGCAGTGTTTTCACGCGTCATTCCATCAACTCGCACGGTCGACAAACCGCTTGCCCGGTCCAGATCTTCGCTGAAGACGGCGCGCATCGGGCGGTAGGTGGTGCTTTCGCTGCCGCTGACCGATCCGGCATTGGCCAGGTTGGACGCTGCTGCGTTCATCCGTACAAGCTGAGCTGACATGCCCCGCTGGACGACGGTGAAAATGTTCATCGGTTCCGGCATGATTATTCTCCTCTCAGCGCACGGGTAAGGCTTTCCGCGCGTCCTTGAACGAATGACAGGGTGGCAGAATAGGCGAGCGCATTTTCAGCAAAGGCCATCTGTTCATTGGCCAGTTCGACCGTGTTGCCATCCAGCGATGGCATAACGGGAACCCGGTATCTGGTTGACCCGGCAATGGCCTGCTGGCTGTCCGCCCCGCCCATCTTCGCATCCAGGGCAGCACCAAAATCGATGTCGCGTGCCTTGTATCCGGGGGTCGCGGCATTGGCGATGTTGGACGTGAGTATCCCGAGGCGCTGCGACCGCAATTCTAGCGCCGCGCCGTGAATACCGAATAGGGAACCGCTCATGGGCAATATCCTTGTGACGAAACTTGTCTGTCAAGGTCACTGCAAACAGCGTGCCAGTTTCATTTCCGCACCGTGACTGCCGGTTGGACAGACTGATCTCGGCAGGCCCATGCCGGTTGCGGCAAAATATTGCCGGGCCCTGAAACTTGGCTCCGCCCCGTCGTTCTTGGCGGTGAAGGAGCCTTCGGCAACTATGGATTTCTCTGCACTCTGGGACCCGGCCAGCGCGGCCATCGTGATCGGCGGCACGCTGTTTGCAACGGCACTGCGCGCGGGCTTTGCAGATCTGACGGCGACGCTGTTGGTGCTAGGCGGGCTGACCCGCCGCCGGTTTGATTATCCCGCCGCCCGCGCGGAGATCGCCGCGCAGGTGGAGGATATGCGCCATGACGGCGTGCTTCGCGCCGAACCGAGCAAATCCAGCGACAGCGAAATCGCCGATGCCACCGGCGCGCTTATCCGGCATCGTTCCATCCAGGCCGCAATGGCCGAACATGCCCGGTATCAGCGCAACAGGCTCGCCAAGCGGGAACGGGCCCTGCGTACCATCTATGCTGCAGCGGAACTCACCCCGATCTTCGGATTGGCTGGCACATTGCTAGCGCTCAGCCAATTGCCGGAAGGCAGCGCCAGCAACCAGGATCTAATGGGCGCGGTCGGCATGGCGGTTATCAGCACGCTGTATGGGTTGCTGGCCGCACATTTGCTGCTGATGCCGCTGGCGCGCTGGATCGAACGTGCGGGAGAAAGGGAGGAAGTAGACCGCAACCATTTGTTCGACTGGCTGGCACAGCAGCTGGCGCGCGCTTGCCCTGATGGGGGCGTGCGTGATGGCACCCCGCAGACCTCCGCTGCGTCATGACCCTTCGATCACCGCTTGGCTGGCAAGTGATATTGGCGGATCTGTCGCTGATCCTGTTCATATCAACCGCAACCGCGCTGGACACACAGCCCGCCAATTCCCTGCAATCCGCCCATTCGCAGACCGTATTTTCCGCCCGCATGGAAGGCGGCGACCTGGCCGGTTGGCTGGCATCCTATTCGCCTGACGCGCGCGAAAGATTACGGATTGTGATCCTCTACCCCCCTGGCGGGCTGAGTGCGGCCCTGTCCCGTGCCGAAAGCGCTGTCAGGACAGCTGCGGCAGCGGGCCAGGCTGCTTCGGTGACATTGGAAGAAGGCGCGGCGGAAGGGATGACAGCGATCTACGCATTCGACACGCATGAGACATTGGCACGCAATTTGCAGTGATCGCGGGTGATGCGGGCAAGCACGTACCGCAATCGGAGCCAGACCATGAAACATCTCTCAACCCATTTTCCGCCCATCCTGGGTCTTGCTGTCCTGGGCCTGCTGGCGTCACCGTTGATGCCCTTGGCAGCCCAGGTCCAACAATTCACCGATCCCGCATCGATCGACCACGCCGTAGCGCGCTTCACCGGCGCCGCCACCGGGGACGCAGGCGGCGCACGCAGCCAGATCGACCGGCGGCTGCGGCTTGCCCGATGCCGATCACAGCTTGATCTGGAACTGTATGGCACGCGGCAGGATAGCGTTGCCGTAAGTTGCCCGGACCCGGCTGGCTGGCGGATTTTCGTGCCCCTGGTGAAGGCCGCTCCTGCCGCCGCCGCGCGAGAGCTGATCGGCCGGGGCGACATTGTCAGCATTGCCATCGAAGGGCCGGGTTTCTCGGTCGCGCAGGCAGGCGAAGCGCTTGAAGGCGGCGGGGCGGGCGACTGGATCAGGGTCAAACCTCCCGGAAAGGCGGAAGCCATTCGGGCCAGGGTGGAACGCCCTGGAAAAGTTGTCATTCCCATGTGACTGGCGATCTGCCGGACACTGAATGAAATATTCCCGGCCCGATCACTTAAACCTGCCCGCCACACGCCGTTCTAAGCCTTAATCGTACCAAGACCACGTCCACCAAGGATCAAGACCATGTCTCCTTCCGATATCAGCCGGATCCATTCCGCCACATCCCCCAGGCCAGTCGGCCATGAAGCCGCAGCGGCCCGGACGGCGAATTCCAACCACGTAGCGCCCGACAGGCCAGCCACGGCTGCAGTCCGGGTGGAAACCTCCACAAGCTTTGACGCTCTCCAGCCCCCAGTCGATCAGGCACGCGTTACGGAGATTCGCAACGCGTTGAAACAGGGCAATTATCCATTGTACCCGACCAAAATCGCCGATGCGATGATTGCCGCACCGTTGCTGCTGAGTGCCCCGCGATGAACGCCGCACCATCGGACATCGTCGCAGACCGGTTGCGGCAGATGATTGCCGTCCTGCAGGCAGAGCGGCAAGCCCTTGCCACGATGGATCTGGAAGGGCTGATGTCGAGCGCGCAGGGCAAGCAATCCCTTTGCAGCACGCTGGAAGGCGCAAAGCCATCTGCCGTCGACGCCGAATGCGAAGGATTGCTGATCACGGCCCGGCAATTGAACGAGGTGAACCGCCGCGTGCGCAATTTGCTGGCCGTAAACGTCGCTGCGCGGCTGGACGCGCTGACCGGTTCCGCAGGCCTGTATGATGTGCGCAGAAATCGCAGCAGCAGCCTGAAATCTGCTTGAAAACTGCGTTTTAACAAAAACTGGCACGGCTCTTGCTGAAAGCGATGGGACACCAATCAGTTGGATCCCGACCCTTGAGCGACAACCCATCCTTTTCAGTTCCATCGCTTACCGCGCGCGCCCGGATCGCTCGTGCCCAATCTGATGGCCCGCGCGATCCGCGTGCCGCCATTGCGGATGCGGCCGCCCGGACAGGAGCCGATTTCAACTATTTGCTGGCCCAGGCCCGGCTGGAATCGAGCCTGGATCCTGCGGCCAAGGCCCGCACTTCCAGCGCCGGCGGGCTGTTTCAGTTCATCGAAAGCACCTGGATCGACACGGTGGACCGGCATGGCGAAGCGCTGGGTGTCGGCACTGGGTCAGATGGCAGCCGCAGCCAGATCATGGCCATGCGCTTCGATCCCCGCGCTGCGTCCCTAATGGCAGGCGCACTAGCCAATGATAACAAGGCAGCGTTGACCGGAGTGCTGGGCCGGCAACCGGATTCCACAGAACTGTACATGGCACATTTCCTGGGGGCTGGCGGCGCGACTAAATTCCTGCGCCAGTTGCAAATCAATCCCGATATCTCTGCCGCCGCAATCCTGCCCGGACCCGCTGCAGCCAATCGCAGCATATTTTACGAACCCGGCGGCGCGGCCCGATCTGTCGGCGATGTCATGGGGCTCATGCGCGGCAAGATGGCATCCGCCATGGCTCAGGACGCCGGAACATACACTGGCGGCCACATTGCTGGCTACACTGGCGGCCACAGTCCGGCGCGCCAGTCGCCCACTTCGGTGTCATCCATTGCGCCGCCCGTGCCTTCGCTACCGAAAGCTTCTGCCACAATGGCAGAAACGCTGCGGTCCAGCTTTGCCATCGCGGGCGACACAATGCCCGCCAGCGCCCGCCACCATGTGCAAACCGCCTATAGCAGGCTGAAAGCGTTTAACCTGTGAGCACCTTGCTGAACCGGTTCTCCCCAGCCACACTGGCGCTGCCCGTCGGCATTCTCATGCTGATCGTGCTGATGGTCCTGCCCATCCCGACCATCATGCTGGATGCGTTCTTCGTCCTCAATATCGCACTGTCGGTGGCCATTCTGATGGCCGCCATGAACGCCGCCAAGCCACTGGATTTCAGTTCGTTTCCCTCGGTACTGCTGTTTGCCACCCTGCTGCGGCTTGCTCTCAACGTCGCCTCCACCCGGATTGTGCTGGTGGGCGGCCACGAAGGCGAAGCCGCTGCGGGACAGGTGATCGAGAGTTTCGGACGATTCCTGATCGACGGGAATTTCGCCGTCGGCCTGTTCGTATTCATCATCCTGCTGATTATCAACATGGTCGTGGTTACCAAGGGCGCAGGGCGCGTTTCGGAAGTCTCTGCGCGGTTTACCCTGGATGCCTTACCCGGCAAACAGATGGCGATCGACAGCGATATCGCGGCCGGCCTGATGACCGCCGAAGAAGCCAAGGCGCGGCGAACGGAAGTTTCAACCGAGGCCGATTTCTACGGCGCAATGGATGGTGCCTCGAAATTCGTGAAAGGTGATGCGATTGCCGCCCTGCTGATCCTGGGGATCAACATCATTGCCGGCTTCTCCCTTGGCATGATCAGCCACGGCCTGTCGATGGGGGAAGCAGCAGAACGCTATGTCACGCTGGCCGTGGGCGATGCGCTGGTGGCGCAGGTGCCGGCGTTGCTGCTGTCCATTGCAGCCGCTGTGATTGTCACCCGCGTATCGGACAAGAGCGACCTCGCAGGCCATATCGGCGGCCAATTCGCCGATCCGCGCAGCTGGCTGCCGGTCGGGATCGTGCTGGCCGCACTGGGTGCAATTCCGGCCATGCCGCAAAGCGTGTTCCTGCCCGCTGCTGCGCTGGTATTCTGGCTAACCTGGGGGCTCAACCGGCGCAAGACCGAAGCCAGCAAGCCGGTCCCGATCCTGGAAAAACCGTCGCCCGATGCAATCGCCATCGAAGATGTCAGCGACCTCACCCTGGTGACGGTGGAGCTTGGATATGGATTGGTGCATCTGGTGGATGAAGCCCGCGGCGCCCCGCTGGTTACCCGCATAACCGGGGTCCGCAAACAGGTATCGCAGGATTGTGGATTCATCGTGCCGCAATTCCGGGTGCGGGATTCGCTCGACATGGCGCCCAATGACTACCGGATTCTGCTGGGAGGGGTGCCGATCGGCCGGGCCAGTCTGCATCCGGGAAAATTGTTGGCCATCGACACGGGAGAGGCAGGCGACATGCAGGCACTGGCCGGGATCGAAACACGCGATCCCAGCTTCAATTGTCCCGCAATCTGGATCGATCCGGCCGAACGTGACAATGCGGTGGCCGAAGGGTTGCTGACCGTTGACCCCGCCACGGTCATCGCCACCCATCTCAACCAGCTGCTGACCGCGCGGCCAGAGGCGCTGCTGGGGCCGGAAGAAGTGCGCACCCTGCTGGATGCGGTGAAGGAGAAGGTGCCCGGCCTCGTGGAGGCGATCTATCCCGATCCCCTGACTCTGGCTGGCCTCACGCGGCTGCTTCAGGCGTTGCTTGCCGACGGGATAGGCTTGTCCCACCCGCTGCCGATCCTTTCCAGCCTGGCATCAGGCCTGCAACAGACGCAGGATTTTGACCAGCTGGTTGACCGTATCCGCATCGATATCGGCGGTCAGATCGTCGGCACCATTTGCGCGCCGCATGATCCGCTGCCGGTGATCACATTGGAAGCGAACCTTGAAAGCACCATTTTGCAGGGATTGCGAGACCCCGTCACCGGGCAGCCGCTCGTCGATCCGGACCTTGCCAGCTCGATCGCTGCACAAATCGCGCAATTGGCGGACCAAAGCGATGCCGCACTGGCCCTGATCGTCCAACCTCCGGTGCGCCGCACATTGGCGCGCCTGCTCAAACAACGCGTCCCCCGCTGCCTGGTCATGTCAATTGCAGAGCTACCTGCCAGCCAGCCGGTAGATGTTCGCGCGGTCATCGGGGCTGGCGCATCTGCAGAACGTGGCGATCGCGCAGATACCGTCCCGCAATTGGAGGCCATTGCTGCATGAAACACGCCCATTCCGCATTTACCGCCCATTCCTCTACCGCCCAGGCCGGTTACGCCGATCCGCGCGTGATCGAAGACCGGGTCCGCCGTTTCCTGCCGTTGGTCCACAAGGCCGCCTGGCACATCTATGGCGCAGGCCGGGATGGTCTGGAGGTGGAGGATCTGGTGCAGGCTGGGCTGGTCGCCCTCACCGATTGCGCCCGCCGGCACGAACCCCCTGCAACCGGCGAAATCGAAGACGGCTTTGCCGCCTACGCCAAGATGCGCGTGCGCGGCGCGATGTTCGATTGCCTGCGCAAACTGGCCCCCGTCTCGCGCGGGGCGATGAAACGGCTGGCCCAGTGTGAACAGCACCGCACCACGTTCCAAGGCGCCAATGGCCGCGATCCGACCCTGGCCGAAATGGCAGAACTGCTTGGGATTACGCAGGAAGCCATGCTGGCGCTGGAGGGAGAGCAAATCCACTTCACCCCGCTCGACACGATGTATGATGATCACACCCTTGCCTTTGTCGCCGCCGAACCGGACCCGTTTGCCCAATTGTGCGAAAGGCAGGAAAATTCACTGCTGGCGGATTGTATTGCCCAGCTTCCCGAACGGCTCCAGCTGGTGTTGCAGCTGTATTTTACGGAAGAACTCAACCTGTCCGAAATCGCCGATGTGCTGGAGGTAAGCGTTCCGCGCGTCCACCAGCTGAAAGCACTCGCGCTGGAGAAGGTGAAGGCGCTGCTGACATAGACAGAACTGGCGTGTCATCTTCCAGTGAGTTGACCGCAAACGCAGGTTAAAATAGTGTTCACAACACTTTGCGGGCATCTGGCCTGCGTTCAGCAGGCTTTCGCTCACTTTTGAGGCACGATCCGATCATGCACCACAATCACGCCGAACGGACTGAGTTTTGATTGCCTTGAATTTGCTGCGAGTAGCGCCAATCAAGCTGCTTGCCGTCTTCATGCTGGCGGGCTGCACTTATGGGCCGCCAATTTATGAGGGGGGGTTGGACTCCGCAGAACTGCTCGGCGATGGGCGGGTGGCGGTCGGCTATTCGCAAATGGTCACACGCCGTCCTACCGGCCTTGCCGCATGGCCTGATGGCGGTAGATCGCAAATCCGGCACAATCAGGTTCTGGTTGCTCTGGTCAATCCGGATGGCCGGACGCGCGAAATCGCGCGCTACGACAATGAGGATCTCGCTGGACAGGGTTCCATTCAAGTTCGCTGGTTCGAGGCCGACCCAGATCATCTCTATGTCGATCGCAGCGGACAGTTGACGACAGACTGGCCGGTAGCCCGGCTTAGCGATACATATCGTATCGACCTGAAGGGACGGGAAATTGCCCGCTTCGATCTGCGCCGCGAACTCGACGCCCAAGACCGCGATTTCGGAGCAAAAGGATTCGGCACTCAGGTGGTCAACGCAAAAGGGACGATGTTGGTCGGTGCCACTCGGGGCGAGGTTCGCGAGCTTTGGCGGAGAGACCCCGACGGAAGCTGGAACCTTCTCGACCAGTTCGATCACAGCGCGACGATCATCGGCAGCGATTTGGTATACCAGCTGGGCGGTGGTGGGTTTGCCCGCAATTGGCGAACCGGCAACGTGCGCAAGGTTTGGCGCTTCAACCGGTCGACGATGCGATCGGAGGTTCTCCTGCCTGGCGATCCGACACTGCCACGCAATTCGACTTATCAACCGACGCTAACGGCATCGGTCGGCGGCGCCGACACAACCATCAAGATCTTGCGCGACAATACTCAAATTGCCGCAATCGAACCTGATTTCGAGGTACTCGATCGCCGATAAGCGCTTTGCCGAGGGGGGGGCAGTTACCCTGTACGGACATTGACGTGGCCACACTGTTGGGGCCGATCCATATCACGCTAAACTCGGTCATTGTACCCTGACCTCAAGTGCCTTTCCCCGCGAAATCTTGCTTGGGTTCGTTCATTCAATCGTAACATGGCGAAGATGGAATGGAAAAGCGAAAAGCGGCACCGCCGTCCGTGCAATTTTCGGCAGTCAGTTTACCGGAGTGAGCCTCCACAATTGTCCGGCTGATCGAAAGCCCTATCCCAGTGCTGCCAGGTTTGGTTGACACAAAAGAATCGAACAATGTTTCCGCCACTTCTGCCGCAATTCCAGGTCCTGAATCGCGCACGGAGATTTCGGCAAAGCCATCCAATACATTCTTCTGCGCGGAGATCGTAATATCGCGCCGTTCGAATCCGGACAAAGCTTCACAGGCATTTCGGATCAGATTGATTACGACCTGCTGGATTTGAACGGAATCGCCGATTGCCTGTAATCCGCGGCTACCGGAATAGACCAAATTGATGGTGTGATCGCTTCCCTTGAGCGCGATGGCGGAAGCCTCTCGTATTGCCGCATCCAGGTTGAACACGGCCATCTTCGCCTGCTCGATTGCGGGCATATTTTGGATGTCCCGCATGATCTGGCCAGCCTTCAATGCGCAGCTCTCTATGCCGTCCAGTACTTCCGATCCAGCCGTATCGACATGCCCTTTGTCCAACATGTTGCGCATAGCCGACACATAAAGTGCCAGCCCCGCGAGCGGTTGATTAAGTTCGTGGGCCAAGGTGGATCGCACCGCCTCGATCGCACTGATGCGGGACGCGTGAATAAGCTCGGTCTGGAGCGCCTCGATCGTCTGCTGCGCAATTTTCTCCTGCGTAATATCTTGCTTGGTACCAAATATCCGCACTGCCCGGCCGCCTTCTTGTTCAACGTCGCCGGCAATTCTGATCCAGCGCAATTTGCCCGGCCTGCCGCGCAGAGCCACATCGACGGTGAAACTGGAGCAAGTGTCGATTGCTTCCGCCCGAAGCCTCACCAACTCACGGCGGCAATTCGGCTCATAGCAGTCCAAAGTAGCAGACCGGTCCAATCTGGATTGCCGCGGAAGGTCAAACAAATCGTAGACAGCGTCAGTCCATGTCAGTTCTTCACTGGCAAGATCGCATTCCCAGACGCCAATTTTCCCCAGGACAGAAACCCGGTCATACATTTTCTTGAGGAATTCAGGCGATTGCCTGTCAGGCTCTTCAGCGCTTTCCTGACGTGACAAAGTTGCCATTTCCAACACAGCTCCCGAAGCTTTCAGAGGGTCCAAGCAACTGCTCCAATACCAGCCACCGCCATGCTTTTGAAGCACCAGGCGTGGCAGCACGAAAATGTGATCGCTGTCAACCACTCCCCCGCGGTCATAATGGGGGACACTACGTAGTGGATGACCTAATGGTGTTACGCATTCGACTCGTCGCAATCGGCCAACGCAAGGAACCACCAAACGATAGATTGGTTGTTTATAGAACATTAAGACCACGCATTTAGATTTCATGGCGATCCGTAAGCTACGACAGCTTGGAAAGGGCAAGTTGACCGAACCGACCATCACAGGTGAGCTGCCCCGGATCTTGAGCGCAAATATGCTGTGCGAAGATTTTGGCCCGTTTTTCGGCGCATCTGCGGCCAGCCAGATCCCGATGCTCGTCGCAGACCTCATCGACGATGAACTGATCGTCGTCTTCGTCAATGACAGCTTTCTCAAGCTTACGAAACGCCCCCGGCAGTTCATCCTGGATTGCCCGCTAGAGAATGTTTTGGCTCAAAGCTTTGGTCCTGCCTCCCTTCAATCCATTCTTCTGGCACTAGCTGCCGGCCAGGCAGGCGCATGGATTCTGGAATGCCGGCCACTGGGCGGTGAAACATTTCTTGCGACTGCCTTTGCGGGTTCCGTGCGCAGTCGGAACAATACCTTGTCCCACAATTTCATTTCGATTGTCCGGCAGGAAGAGCCCGCAGATCAACTCAGGACAGAGCGCGAACAGAATAATGCAATGTATGATAACGCACCTGGCTTTATCGCGATCACTGACAGCCCCGAACATCGTTTCACCTATGCCAATGCGTCTTTCAAAGGATTCGTAAATTGTCCGGATCTGGTTGGCAGAACTGTCGCCGAAGCGCTGCCTGAAATCACCGAGCAGGGCTTTGTAGAATTACTCGATGAGGTATTCACGACTGGGGTTCCATACCATGGACGTGATGTTGAAATTTTTGTCCCGAAGGGCGAAAATGTTGCCCTGGAGAAGCGCTATTGTAATTTTGTCTATCAGCCGATTTACGCCTCTGACGGATCTGTTTCCGGCCTTTTTTGCGAAGGGTATGATGTCACTGAAAGACACAAATCCCGAGAGAAATTAGCTGTGCTCAACACCCAGGTGATACAGCTATCGCGCATGAACGCGATGGGCACAATGGCAGCTACGCTTGCGCACGAACTCAATCAGCCGATCGCTGCAATTGCAAATTATGCCGCCGCTGGAAAGCTCCACCTGGGAACTTCGTCGGAAAGTGACCGGCAGTCAGCCATGGACGCAGTTCTGGCCATCGCCGAAATAGCAGAGCGAACAGGCGACATGGTCAGGAATCTTCGCAAACTGACTCAAACCGGTGAAGTTCAGAAAGCCGTGTTCGATCTGACTTCAGCCATATCCGAGTGTATCCAGCTAGTAATCGCAGGCGCGGAGCCAGGCGTTGAGATCGTGGATCGAACGGAAAATCCCGTAATGGTCACCGCCAACAGGATACAAATACAGCAGGTCATCATCAACTTGCTTAAAAATGCCGAGGAGTCCGCATCCAGCCCGGATCGCCAGAAAGTGGAGATTTGTGCCAAGCATCGCGAGGGCTTCATTACGATTTGCGTGAAAGACTGCGGTACCGGCGTGGCTGATGCGGCTAAGAATACTCTGTTCGCACTCAACGAAACCACAAAGGAAGACGGTATGGGCATTGGCCTGTCAATTTCCCGTAGCATCGTTGAAAGCCATGGCGGGCGAATCTGGCTGGAACGGACCGGACCCGATGGCTCCGAATTCTGCTTCACGCTCCCAACACTTTCTGACGATTCGTAAATGCAATCCCGGATGGCAATTTTATCCTGAAAATTCTTCCATGAGCTCAATCAGCCATCTTTCACCGCGCCTTGTCGTCGTCGCCTGACCACTAGTGATCAGGCGGGCAATATGGCCTGACACGAAGTGAGACTGTCCCGCATAGGCCAGCCCCCATGAGGGGAAGCGGCGATCACTTATTTTAGTGCGAACAAAAGTCCTCACTATTTCATGGCGCGGATCGCGTGCAATTGAAGCCATCAACCGATCGAGACTTTCACTTTCTCCTTCGAGTATTTGCGCAAAATGCTTCCCGGTAAAAATAAGTGCGCCCGTCACCGAGATCGAGGCATTCTTCATGGACGCCAAAGAAACAATGTCCTCGACATCCGATTGAGCTTGTTCGTCCCGGCCGACATATTTGCTTATGTAAAGTTGCGATTCTAGCGCCATGGTTGTCCTGATAGTAGCAGTTCGATTGTGGGGGTGTCAGCAGGCCGATGCAGCTCTGATGGAATTCGCTTCGGCCAGCACCCGATCGGCCTGGATTGCTCTGCCGAACAGGAAACCCTGGGCAATATCGCAGCCCTGACGCCGAACGAAGTCCTTTTGCTCGGTAGTTTCAATCCCCTCTGCGATAGTTTGAATGCCAAGACTTTGTCCCAGGCCGATCAGAGCCTTGACGATGGACGTGTCGTCCGGATCTTTCGCGATGCCTGCCACAAAGGATCGATCGATCTTAATAATATCAATCGGGAATTGCTTGAGGTGTGTTAGACAGCCATATCCCGTACCGAAATCATCCAGCGCAATACGCACGCCGTAATTGTGCAAACACCGCAATGCCCGTGATACGTGATCGGCCCCTCTCCCCAGAAAAACCCCTTCGGTAACCTCGATCTCGATTTGATGCGGCTTCAGCTTGCGGGCAGTCAGCTCCGCGATCAGGCGTTCTGCAAAATCGTCGCCAATAAAATCCGCCGCACTGGTGTTTATCGCCACCGAGAAATCCATCGATCCCTCATTGCTCCACGCCGCAATATCATTCAGGACCCTGGTTAGCATATCTGTGCCAAGAGCGCGCGCCAGCTTCAGATCATTGAAGGCGTGAGAGAACACCTCAGGCAGCAGGACTGTTTCTGCATTGTGCACGTAACGAACCAACGCCTCGAAACCTACGACGCGGTTCGTCCTCAAATCTATCTTCGGTTGGTAATACGGCACGATCCGCCCTTCGGCGAGACCAGTTCGGGCGAAAGACAGCATGGCGGCTTCCTGCTCGAACTCGAGAGCCATCGCTGGAGCGAAATGGACTGCACAGGACCGTACGGACTTTGCAGCCGCCAGCGCAAGATCGCTGTGTTTCACCAGTTCCTCTGCCGTCGTCGCCTGGTCCGGATAGGTAGCGATGCCCACGCTGACATGACATTCCACGTCGCGCCCATCGCATCTTACCGAATGCTGCAGCCGGGTATTGAAAGACGATACGATATCGCTCAGCGCTTGCTCGGATTTGATCCCATACATCAGAATGCCAAATTCATCCCCGCCAAGACGGGCGACAATATCTCCTTCTCGAACGACCTCGCGCAACCGCCGCGCCAGGCTACGCAGTACCGTATCCCCGACATCATGGCCGAGCGCATCATTGACCTGCTTGAAGTGATCAATGTCGACCAGGATCAGCGCGATGCGATCGGTGCAATCATTGGCCGGACAGGAAATTTTGTTCAGACGGGCCTGAAACGGCCCTCGATGAGGCAATCCGGTCAGCGGATCGTGGTCGGCCACGTGCCGCAGTTTGAGGGTTAGCGTCTTTTTGAACGCTACTTCCTTTTCTCTTTCGAGAAGCGACCGCCTGAGTTCCAGGAGAGACTGGACTTGTCCAGCAAGCACCAGAAGGGCCTTGCGCTCCAGTTTCGATATGCCCAGCGGCCGGGGCTTGTCGTCAAATACGCAGACCGCACCTATGGCTGTCCCATCGTTTGCCAGCAGGCGCATCCCGGCATAAAACCGGATTCCAGGGGCCGACGTGACCAGAAAATTTCGAGCGAATTCGGGATCTAGCCTTGCATCCCTGACAATGAACGGTTCTGCACTGCGTAACGCGTATTGGCAAAATGCCTGGTCAATCGGTATTTCGCGGATCTCAATCCCAACTCCGGCCTTGAACCATTGCCGATGGCCCTCTGAGAAAGTAATTGCTGCAAAAGGTGCCTTGAATATTTCGGCGGCGAGCATCGCCAGGTCTGAAAATTCAGGCTCTGGCGAGGTATCCAGGATGCCGTAGCGTCTAAGCGCTCGCTGGCGTTCGAAGGTGGGCCGCGCGGATTTGGGCATATTTGCCGGACAATGGGGCGGGCGCGTGTTCGGACTGGAAATCATCCGCTCGTTTGCAAATTGTGTGGTCATGCCAGCCACACTGCACCCTGCGAAGCGGTCGGAAAAGCTGTGGAAACTTCGGTGAAGACGCTTGTTTTTGTTAATCAACCCGTCATCCGATAAGGCCTATCAGGATAGGCAGGATTGTATATTCTTGCAGCAAAGGTCAAACAAGCGTTCTATTCAAAGAGAATGCGCCGAATTTTTGTAGCGCCGGAGATATCAACGAATTAGGACGTATTGATGATTGAAGAGAATTTGGCGGACCGCCATGAATTTCTGTCCGCCGAGGGCAACGAAGACGATCAGAAGCGGGTTTATATCGTGGACGATAACAGCGACGTTCGTCGATCGCTCCATTTTAGTTTGGCATCGGTAAACATCGTCGGCTGGCCCTTTGTATGTGCCCAAGACTTCCTCGATGGGGCAGCTTCCCTTGCCCCTGCGCCGCTGCTTCTGGATGTCAAAATGCCGGGGATAGATGGTCTTGAGGCGCTCACCTTGCTGAGAGAGCAAGGGATAAACTGGCCGACCATCATGATGTCTGCACACGGCGACATTTCGATTGCGGTAAAATCCATCCAGCTCGGCGCAGTGGATTTTCTGGAAAAGCCGTTCAAATTCGAAGAGCTTGTGGGGTTACTGGACGCCGCGTATCACAATCTGGCGCAGACTGGTGAGAGCAAATTCAGCAAGCACGAAGCACAGGAACTCCTCGATCGAATGTCGCCGCGCGAGGCCGAGGTCATCGATCTGCTGGTTCAGGGTGACGCCAACAAGACGGTAGCGAATGAATTGGGTTTGAGTGTCCGCACCGTGGAGGTCCACCGCGCCAACGCCTTCGCCAAAATCGGTGTCAAAAACCTTCCTCAGGTTCTCGCGCTCATGTTTGCAGCCAAGGGGCGAACGCTTTAGCCATCTGGAAATTGGCCTCAGCTGGTAGAGTGTACAGACAGCAACGTTTCATTTTCTGATTGCGATATTGCCTCGGGCGGCTTCTGGCGGAACAGGCCTATGGCGCACCGCCGAGCAGGCTCAGCCGGCGAAATTCACTCGGCGCCATACCTGCGTGGCGGGAGAAAAAACGCGCGAAATAGGCAGGGTCGGCAAAGCCCACCAGCCCGGCGATCTCCTTGACCGTCAGCATGGTGTAAACAAGGTTGCGCCGGGCCTCGAGATAAATGCGGTCGTGCACCACCTTCTTGGCGGTTCGTCCCAATGCAGAGCGGGAAATATTATTGAGCTGCGTTGGCGTGATGCTGAGCCGCGCGGCGTAGAACTCCAGCGTTGCACCTTCGCGAAAATGCTGTTCGACCAGCGCCGTGAACTCAGCCGCCCGTCGATCCTGTCGCAGCGAAGTCGTTGGGCGCCGGCCGATTTCGGTTGCAAGCTCTCGGGCAATCCATACCAGGATCAGCGAGAAGTACGCCCGCAATGCCACTTGGCGTACCGGGGAAATTCCGGAAAATTCGCCCACCAGCTGATCGAAAAGATCGCCAATCAATCCATGTGCGGCGCATCTGTTTGCAGAAATAATGCGCGGCTTTGACAGCGCCTCTATCACTTCAACCGTCGCCCCCAGACTTTCATCTAGCGTACGGCAGTGCAAGGTTACGACATGGCCGTCGATGTCGGTACCGAATGTAAAGCTGTGCACGGTTTGTGCCGGGACGATCATGACGCAAGGCATCGCCAATTGGTGCGAAACCATGTCGAGCTGCACTTGGCCGCTGCCTGCAGCAAAGTAGAAGATGTGCAGCAGTTCCTGATGCTGATGCGGCTGGATTGTCCAATTGTGCAGTGCACTTCTCTGGACAATCGACTCGCAATGAATTGGATCGAGCGGGATCTCGATTAATTCTTCATATATATCAAATTGATGGATGGATTTTTCCTGCATAGAGCCATTCCCTTGGTGCGGTTATCAGGCGCGAATGAACCGCTGACACTTTTGAAAAGTACAGTTCTTGTCAAGTTTTGTCCATTCTCATGCCTCCCGGTCCAGTTTAAGCATGTACTGGAATTGCACCCTTGCCGCATGGCAGCGGCGCATAGTGACAGGAGCTCCCGCAATCTGGGGGAAAGACATGGAAATTAGGCAGCCAATGATAGCACGCAATTATATCGGCGGAGCGTTTCGGGAGTCCCCATCGACTTTTGAAAAGCTCTCTCCAGTCGATGGGCGCGTTGTAGCGATTGTTCATGAAGCCAATGCCTATGATGTCAACGATGCTGTAATGGCCGCACGCGCGGCGAGCGATGGCGCTTGGGGCGCCATGTCTCAACGCGAGCGCAGCGGAATGCTGGGCAAGGTTGCCAGCCTGATCGAAGCGCGTTTTGACGATTTCGTCGAGGCCGAGCTCGGCGACACGGGCAGGCCGCGTGCTGCCGCGCGCGAGTTCGACGTGCCGCGCACCGCCGATACCTTCCGGCTGTTTGCGGGCCTGGCGGGCAGCTATCCGGGGCAATCCTGGCAGACCGAGGCTCCCGGTATAATGGCTGTCAATTACCAGCTGCGCCGTCCGGCCGGCGTAGTTGCCGCCATCGCGCCGTGGAATATGCCGATGGTGCTGTTGGCGTTCAAGATCGCGCCCGCGCTTGCGGTGGGCAACGGCGTGGTTGCCAAGCCTTCGGAAGAAGCCCCTTCGACCGCATCGATCATGGCCGAAGTCTTCGACGAGGCCGGGCTTCCCGCGGGGGCGTTCAACCTCGTCAACGGATTCGGCGTCGATTCCGCCGGTGCGTTCCTTACCTCGCATCCTGGAGTCAACCGGATCTCCTTCACTGGCGAATCCAGCACCGGCGCACATGTCATGCGCTCGGCCGCCGCCATGGTCCGGCCTGTCTCGCTCGAACTGGGCGGCAAGAACCCGGCAATCGTGTTCGAGGATGCGGACCTTGCCGCCGCCATCGCCGGCACTGCCCGCGCGGCGTTCTACAATTGCGGGCAGGTGTGCCTGTGTACTGAACGTGTCTATGTCCACCGTTCACGTTATGCTGAGTTCGTCGCCGGGCTCAAGGCCGCGGCAGAAAAGCTGGTGATCGGTGCGCCCGACGATGCCGGTGTAAAAATGGGCCCGCTGATTTCGCGCAAGCACCGCAACCGGGTGCTCTCCTACCTCGAAATCGCCAAGCAGGACGGAACGATCATCACCGGCGGCGGCGTGCCCGTGTTCGGCGATGCCCGCGATGAGGGCGCGTTCGTGCAGCCAACCATCGTCACCGACATTCCCGAAACCTCACGCTTCGTGACCGAGGAAGTGTTTGGGCCGGTATGCCATGTCGCCCCCTTCGACGACGAGGACGAGGCAGTAGCTCTGGCAACAGGCTCGGACTACGGGCTCGTCTCGGTCGTCTGGTCGGGTAACACTTCGCGCGCATTGCGCGTAGCCGGGCGGATGCGCAGCGGTGTGGTGTGGGTCAACGGCTGGCTGATCCGCGATCTGAGGACGCCGTTCGGCGGCGTCGGGCTTTCAGGCATCGGCAAGGAAGGCGGCTATGCCAGCCTCGATTTCTACACCGATCAGACGAATGTCTGCGTAAAATTATGAGCGCCGCCAACCACCTGGGCACCTCGCCCCTGCCGCGGTTTTTCGCGGTCGATGGTTTGGGCGGGGAGCCATTGCCCGCGCCCGATGCTGGCTGGGGGCACACGGTCAGGGTCACGGTACGTTCGCTCACCATGATGCAGAAGGAAGCCATTGTCAGTTCCTCTGCGGGTAGCCCATCATGGCGACTGGTCAGCGACGAAGGCGATTACCTCGACGGGTTTGACGAAGCGCCCCCGCCGCTTGCATTCCTTTCGACCGGCATGGTTGCATCCTACATGGACGAGCTGCTTGCGCTGGCTGCAATGCGCGGAATTGACACCCAGGGCATTCGCCTGACGCTCGACAATTATTACACCATGCAGGGATCTGCGCTGCGCGGCACTATGGTTGCAGGGGCCGATCATCCAGTATTGACTGCCGAATGTCCGGCGTTCGCGGGAAACCGCACCGAAGCGATGTCTCTGCTGCTTGGCGCAACGGGCGCATCGCCCATGCACGGACTGGTTTCGACCTCGCGTAGCGGAACCTTTGCACTGATCCAGAATGGTGGACGGCTATCGCCCGGGGAAGTCTGTGGTCAAGATGCCGCTTCAGAGCCCGACAGCGACGACCGGTTTGAGCAGCTGCGCCCAGCACCCGGGGAATGGGTACCGCTGCTCGAACGCGGTGGGCCGACGCCGCGCACGGGTGAAGCGGATTCGGGTCCTGGATCAAGCCTCGCCGAAACGCAGGACCGGCGGCTGCATGTTCGCGCCGTTTGCACGCTGCGTGAGGATGGACTTAAGGAAATCCAGCAGAGCATGTTCAACCCGCAAGGGACGATGTTCAGGTTTCTCTCAGACCCTGACGGACAGCGCGCGCCCGGCGCCTCTGCCTATGTCGGCGCCGGCATCGGTTTCTGCTTCATGACCCAGCTGGGCCGCTATGCAAAAATCACCCGCCACGATCTTGAACGCTACGCGATCGTGCAGGACATCGATTTTTCGCAAGGTGGGGCGACTGGCGGCACCGGCAATCCCGGCGATGCCAGCGCACCACGAACCACCGTCAGTATTACCAGCAGCGAAGACGCGGATTTCGCGCGTCAACTGCTGAAAATGGGCGAGCAGACCTGCTTTCTGCACGCGCTGTGCCGGACCGCGCTCAAAACGCGCATCCGGCTCGCCTGAAAACATATAAACAGGGAGTGACGACACAATGCTTCTAACTGACTGGATGGCGATCGCATCGGTACTGCTTCTGGCAGCCGCGATCTTGCCCGGAACGCTGGTTTTCCTGATGCTGACCAACAAGCTGGCAGTGAGCGAAGGAGGCGCGCGCTATATATATGGCAATGCCTTCTGGGTGGGCATACTATCATTCGCGCTGGCGCTTTACACATTGTTTCTGGCGATCCAGGCGGGGCCGTCGCACTATTATTCGGCGGCGTTCGTGGTTTCGGTGGTGCTCTATGGCGCGGTGCTCGTCTGGGGCTTTTTCATGCACACCAAGCTGATGTTCCAGCCGGTGCGAGAGCCCCGTTACCTCGACACTGCGCAGGCGCTGAAGCGCTTTGGCGGCGAGGAAGAAGTGGTCGGCGTGATCGATGGTGCGGGCAAGCCCTGGGCCTATATCGCCCGCCTCTCGCGGCGCCCGCACGTCGTCTATCAGCCCGAAGGCGAAAGCCCCTTCATCATGACGCACTGCATCCTGGCGCATAGTTCGATGGCCTTTGCAATGAATGACCGGTTCAATCAGCCTGACATCACCATCACTGCAGCGCTCGCCAACAATATGGTGTTTTATGACAAGAACACGCAGTGCTCGGTCATCCAGATGCACAACCGTTCGCTCGACAAATCGATGCCGCTGGACACGCTCCCCACTGTCTCGATGAGCCTCGCTACCTGGGCAAAGCTATATCCCGACAGCAAAGTCTGGTTTCGCGAAATTTCCTGGCGCGACGTTTTCTACCTGAAAATGCTGGCCCGCGCCGATGTAATCGACCCCAAGAGCCCGGTCATTGTCTATCCGTTGCAAAACGGCCTCGACGAGCGGCTGGGCATGAAAAGCAATGTGATGGGCGTGAAAATCGGTGACAGCAGCATGACCTATCCGGCGTCGTTGTTTGCAGACCGCGACGCCCGCGTGATCAACGATACGGTAGATAGCGTGCCGATTGCATTGGTTTCGAAGTCAGACGGCGATTTCGTGCAGGTTTACGACCGGCGCATTGATGGCCGTACCCTTACCCTGGAATTCACGGGTGAAGGCAATCTGCGTGACACGGAGACCGGCTCAACCTGGTCAATCACCGGAACAGCGACTGCTGGGGAAATGTTCGGCCGGCAGCTCGAACCGGTACCGCATTACAACAAGATATTCTGGTACGTCTGGTCAGACTTCAATCCAGGATCTCCAATCTATTCAGAAAAATAACCGCGCGGAATGACGCGGAAGAAAGAGGAGAGGACAAAACAATGAGAACCGGAAAAACGACGAGGCTGCTCGCCTTGATCACATCCATACTGACTATGCCGTCGGTTGCTTTCGCTCAGGAACAAAACGAGGGTGACGCAGCGGAGGCCCCGCGCGGTGTTGGCGAAATCGTGGTGACCGCGCAAAAGCGCTCAGAACGTTTGCAAGACGTTCCGATTGCCATCAGCGCCTTTGATGAGGCCAAGATGGCCGAAACCGGGTTCGACGAAATCAGTGACCTGGCCCTCTTAGTACCAGGAATGCAGTTCGGTAATTTCGGGCCTGTCGCCTTCGTTGCGCTGCGCGGCATTTCCTACGAGAATACCACTGCTGCGGGCGACCCCGGCGTCGCGTTGCATCTTGATGGTGTTTATATCGGACGCCCGGTAGCTACGCTGTTCAGCGCCTTTGACACAGAACGCACTGAAGTGCTGCGCGGCCCGCAGGGCACGCTCTATGGCCGCAACGCCACCGGCGGTTCGGTCAATGTCATCACCAAAAAACCGTCTGACGAGTTCGAAGGCTCGTTCGAACAGACCGTGGGCAATTATGACTGGCTCCGCGAGCGGGCAATGATCAACGTGCCGCTGGGCGATACGGTAAGCGCGCGCATTACCGGCTTCAAGGATGACCGCGACGGCTTCACCCGCAATACATTTGCTGGCGGTACTCGCGCCAACGGGATCGATAATTGGGGCCTGCGCGGGCACTTCGATATTGATCTTGCGGACAATCTCAACGTCCTGCTGTCGGCCAATTATGTCAAGGTAGGCGGCACCGGCAGCCAGCCTGAAGTGCGCGAACCCTTCCCCGCAGCCGGGACCAGCATTCCCGGTTTCGGAGCAGGTGCATTCGGCAACAATGTCAACGATCTGCAGCCCTTTGTCGAATCCAAGAATACTCCCGAACTGGTCGATAATGATATCTTGCTGCTGTCGGGTACGGTGACATTGGATTTCGAGAATTTCTCGATCAAATCAGTGACAGCCTATGGCGAAAGCAGCTTCTTCAGCCGCCAGGATTCTGATTCCTCACCGGTCGATATCGCGGAACTCAATCTGGTGGAAGATGCCTCGCAATTCTCGCAGGAATTGCAGATCCTCTCCAACGGCGGCGGTAATTTCGACTGGATCGTCGGCCTCTATTACTTCAACGAAGACGCCTTCCGTTCATCGCGCTTTCTTGGGCCGCGATTCGATGCCACGGTTGCCATGTTCCCCAACCTCAAATTTGGCGTAGATCTTGGCGGAGATGTCAGTACCGAAAGCTATGCTGCCTTCGGCCAGTTCACATGGCGCTTCACCGATACGCTGTCGCTGACTGCAGGTGGCCGCATTACCCGCGATACACGAAGCGGGGTGAACGACATTACGCTGCGTGCGGTCAACCCCAACTTCCCGCCGGTTATCGTCATGCTGCCATCCAGCATCAAATCGACCGAACCCACCGGGCGGGTAACACTGGATTGGAAGGCGGCCAATGATATACTGATTTATGCAACAGCTGCGCGGGGTTACAAGAGCGGCGGCATCAACCAGCAGTCCGCTTCACCCAACCGCACCTTCGAACCGGAATTCGTCGACAGCTATGAAATGGGCATCAAGTCGCAATTGTTCGATAGCCTCCTTCAGGTAAATCTCGCCGGATTTTATAACGAATATAACGATCTGCAATTCCAGGTCTTCGGATTCGCCGGGCCGGAAGCGGCAAATGCCGGCCAGGCGCATGCCTATGGTTTCGAGGCTGAATGGGTCGCAGCACCCAGCGATTACGTAACAATCGACGGATCATTCAGTTACCTCAACACCGCCTATGACGAACTGCTTTTCAGCGTGAACGGCACCACACTGGTCGATCTTTCCGGTAACGAATTGAGCCGCGCGCCTGAATTCACCTTTGCCCTGGGTGCGACGGTTGGCGGTCCGCTAGGCGGCGGAAAAGGCGACCTCAAGCTGCGCACCGACGTCAGCTATCAAGACTCGGCCTTCTTTACGCCGTTTAACCGGCCCGAAGACCGTACCTCCAGCTACACCAACGTCAATCTTCGGCTACTGTGGACCAGCGAGAACGAGCGCTACAACGCACAATTGTTCGTCACCAATCTGTTCGACACTGTCCAGGAAGGCAATCTGCTGCGCGGTGTGGGCTTTATCGATGAACCGGGCGGCGGCGGCCAGGAATTTGTGACCTATCGGGCACCGCAGCAATACGGGCTCACTGTCGGCTTCAAGTTCTGACGCATTTATACAAAACCCGGTGGGCCTGGCTCATCGGGTTTTGATATAGCCCATGCGGTACTTGAGCATTGCCGGTATGTGATGCATCAGAATTACGGCAGCTTTGTAAAAGTCTAATGTTCGCTGGCGTTCGAAGCACATTACCCGCTTCGAACGCCAACGACACTTTATCCTCAACCTCCGCTTATGATCTGCGGCCAAAGCGCATCGACGCGGGCTTCCACTTCGGGGTCGGGCAGTACCCTTTCCATGATCTTGAGCCCGAGTGGCAGAGTGCAATCCACACCCATGAATGTGCGCACGCCCTTGGGGATGGCGTTGTGGCCATCGTGAACGCCCAGTTTGGCCGTTGCCCCCGCGTCGCCCTGTGCCAGCGGATCAAGGATATTGCCCAGCACATCGGGAACCACTAACAGATCACGGTCCGCCATGAAACGGTGCGCCAGTGCCCAATCGCGTTCGTGCGGATTGCGAATATCGATGTCCTTGTCATAGACGAACACATGTTTGCAGAAGCCCTGAAGCGCAGTGTAGGCGCGCATCATTGCCATGCGAGGTTCGCCCACACGCTTCTTGTCGATCGAGACATGCGCGGTAAACCCGCAGCCCGCTGACGGATCGACGAACACGTCCACCACATTGGGCAAAACCTGCATCAGATCCTGATAGACCTTCACCGAACGGAAGAAGGCGGCGATATTGTTGGTTTCGTTAAGCGGCCTGCCGATGTGGACATGCTGATAGATCGGCTTGTTGCGCATGGTGATCGCGGTCACCTTGAACACGGGACGGCGGCGCGGTTCGTCGTAAAAGCCGTTGAATGAAGCAAACCGCCCCTGGATCGTCCAGTCGAAGGGCATGAACACGCCTTCGATTATGATTTCGGCGTCCGCAGGCACATCGACATCGATGGTTGCACAGCGGGTCAGCTTGACCGGTTCATTGGTGAGGCCGCCGATGAAGGCGAAATCATCGTTCTTGTAAGGCAGGGCCGAATTGGCTGCGGCCAACACCATTTCCGGGCCGACGCCGATCACAAAGGCCATGGGAAAGGGTTTGGCCTTATCCTTGTCCCAGCTCGAGGATGGATCATCGATCTTTGCGCCCCAGCATTCCTCCATTGATTTTGCATCACCGGTTCCGCGAAAGATCCACACCGAGCCGCCATCACGCTCGGTAATCTCGAAGCGGTGGTAGGAAAGGTTGTGCGCGCCTTCTGCCGGCTTGGAGCAGGCAACTGCGCAGATGAAGCGCCCCTCTTTGAAATCGCGTGATTTGCTGCCGTCCTCCGGGTTCAGGCGCAAGATCGGCAAGATGCCAAGATCGATGTCATCGCCAGTCAGGACTACCTCCTGACAGGGGGCATCCTCGCGGCCGACATGAATGGGCGCGACTGGGTTCATCATGGCGCTGCGCATCCGTTCGGCAGCACCCGGCACGGCCCGCGCCTCGTCAACGCCGAAGCTTTCGGCAATCCGGCGATAGGTCGAACCGATAGTATTTGCGAAGACCGGCATGGTGTAGCCCTTGGGATTTTCGAACAGCAGGCCCTTGCCAATTTTCTCGTAGTCAGACCGGGCAATTACCGCCCCCATTTCAGAAATCGTGTCGATTTCCGGCTTGATTCGCAGCACATCTCCGGCCGCTTCCTGCCGTGTCAGAAAATCCCTCAACCCATGTCCCATATCGTCCAACCTCTCCATTCTTACATCTGACAGCTTGCCATAAGCCGATATGTACCGTACTGTACGGTACACTTGCGAAGCTGGCAACAGGATTCAATTTCAGAATGAATAATTCCGCGCGGCACATGCCAATCCAAAGCCCCGGGGGCGTTGCCGAAGAACCCGTGTTGCGCGATGCGCGCGACCGACGCCGGTTGATATTGCAGGAGGCCACCCGGCTTTTCCTTGAAGAAGGTTATGGCTCCGCGACGACCAATGCTCTCGTCGCCCGCGTTGGCGGCTCCAAATCGACGATTTACAGCTACTTCGGGAACAAGGAGAAGTTGTTCGGCGCGGTCGTCGATCACGTCCTGGCGCAGCTGAAGACCGCAACAGAAGACTACGATCCGCCGGGCGGAGATCTGGAGGACTGCCTGGTAGATCTCGGCGTGAAGCTACAGGCCATAGTTCTGTCCGACGATCACATTGCCTTGGCGCGGATGGTGATTGGCGAAGCGCATCGCTTCCCCAAAATCGGCTGGATATACCACGAACACGGACCCGCGCTGGCGCAGCAGGGTGTAGTTGACTTTCTGCTGGCGCATGACACCATGCCCGGTTCGGGCCTTGAGGATATTCGCGATGCCGCCGAATGGTTCACCGGCCGTCTGATCCACCGTGCCTTCATCCGCGCGCTGTGCGGCCCGGGCATCGATGCCGATCCGGATGAGCCGGGCAGGATTGCACAGGATGCCGCACGCACCTTCGTCCAGCGATTCACCGGCCCGGGACGGGGGGCGGCAGCATGAAACGCATCATCGTCGGCATCGCGGGTGCCAGCGGCGTCATCTATGGCATTCGCCTGCTCGAAGTGCTGAAGGCAATCCCCGAAATCGAGACGCATCTGGTGCTCAGCCGCACCGCGCGGATGAATATCGGCATTGAGACCGATTATACCCCAGCCCAGGTCGAAGCGCTGGCCGATCAGGTTCACAAGATCAGCGATGTCGCCGCGAAACTGTCCTCTGGATCATTCCATACCGAAGGAATGATCGTTGCCGCCTGCTCGATGAAAACACTATCGGCGATCGTCAACAGCCACGCCGATGATCTGCTGTCACGGGCGGCAGACGTTGTTCTGAAAGAGCGGCGCCGACTGGTCTTGATGCCGCGCGAGACCCCCCTTCACCTGGGCCATTGCAAACTGCTGTACGAAGCCTGCCAGCTTGGCGCGATCGTGGCGCCGCCAATGCCGGCCTTCTATGCAAGGCCGACCAGTATCGAGGCCGTGATCGACCATAGCGTTGGCCGGGTGCTCGATCTGTTCGGGATCGATGCCGGGGTTTCATTCCGCTGGCAGGGGCCAGGCGCTGGATGACCCGCAAACGGTTTAGTCGCCAGGCAAATTCGCTCTGGCAGTTTTCGCTGGCTGTTTATGCGCAGCCGCAAGTCCCGCCAGCCTGCCTCTGGTTGCAGGACCAGCATGAAGTCGATGTCAATCTGTTGCTCTATGCCGGATGGCGCGCATGGAACGGCGATGCCTTGTCACGCGAGGGGTGCCGCACGGCCAGGGAACGCAGCAGCGTCTGGCGATGCGAACTTGTCCTGCCGCTGCGTAACATCCGCCGCCATGCGGGCAATCTGGCCCGCAATGATCCTACTTTCGCGCAATCCTATGCCGCACTCAAGGCTTGCGAATTGCAGCTTGAACGCCAACAGCAGGCCATGCTCGCCGATGGCAGCAGCCTGGACAGCGGGGCAAGCACGGATTTCGGCACCGCGATTGAGGTCTTCGCATCAAGTTTCGGCATTCTGGGGAGATCTGGCGTCAGGCCAGCTCTGGCGATGATCGCAGCGGCGATGGAAGGCGTCGCTGACTAAGCCATCCAGGAACGCGTCAGCATAGCAGCTTCCAGTCCACCATCCACCGGCAAGTCGATCCCCCTTACCCAACCCGCTTCGGGAGAAGCGAGAAATGCAAGAACAGCCGCGATCTCATCAGCGCTGGCCGCGCGGCCCGTGACGGCCAGATCGCTTGCGGCCTTGTCGCCGAAGGCAGAAACGAATGTGCTCAGAATGGGGGTGTCCACCGGCCCCGGCGAAACACTGTTCACCCGGATTTTCCGGTCTGCCATGGCACATTGCAGCTGCTTGCTCCACAGCACCAGCAATTGCTTCGAAAAGGCATAGCTATCGAGAGCGCCGATGCCCTGCTGATCGAGAAATGCTGCAAGCTCGGCTGGCGAGACTTCGACCGGAAGGCGCAATGCCGCCCGTGTGCGATCCACGTCATTGCGGAAACGCATCGCCGCCATTGACGAGACGTTGATGATCGCGGCACCTTCGCGCAAATGGCGGAGCGCAGCCATCGTGAATTGCCGGGTACCGAAGAAATTGACCCTGAGAACCCTCTCCGCATCATCGCAGGGCGGAATGCCGGCGACATTGCACAAGGTATCGATTTCTGGCGGGAGGCAGCCGGCCGCACGAGCAATCGACGCCGGATCAGCCAGATCGAGCGCGATATGACCATCGACCCATTCGTCCGCCGGATTGATGTCCAGCCCGATGACATAGGCGCCCTGGGCCTGAAACCTGCGGCAGGCAGCCGCCCCTATTCCCGATGCTGCGCCGGTAATGCAGACAATTCGATCAGTTGGCATGAGACAGGCCCTTCGCCAACCAATCGGGAAGTTTCGATTTGTACCGATCAATCACGCTTGCACCCTGAAATGTGCTGATTATCGCATACTTCCGCATGGAATTATCTGTCCTTTCGGCAGCCATGATTCCAATTTCTGGCCTTGCAGACATGATTGTGCAGTAATCATGCAGCGGCAATGGCATTGATACGCAACTTTCCAAAAGTACTGATGAAGTCAACTTTTGTCCCTTCCCCATACCCCCGCATTATGACTTAATGTCATCATCTCCGGTCAAATGCGCGTGTCGGGGAAGGGGGTTTGGTTGCCAAGTTTGAAAGCCAGGCCGATCAGAAAAATAGCGCGCACCAGGGAGGAAGAAATGGCCAGGATTGATCGGGCGCGAACGGGATTATTGCTTTCCGCTGCCTTCATTTTCGGCATGTCGTCTCAGGCACAGGCACAAACTGCCGATGCCGCCGGAGATGCTGATGCAGGAACGGAAGTCGGGCCGGCAAGCGGTGAGATTATCGTCACCGCGCGCAAGCGGGCTGAAAGCCTGCAGGACGTTGCGGCATCGATCCAGGCATTTCAGGGCCCGGCGCTGCAGACTGCGGGCTTTGTCGATATTCAGACGCTTTCGGCAACCATTCCCAATTTCCATTATTCGAACGCGACCGGCGCAAACGATATTCTGGTGATGCGAGGGCTTGGTACGGTGGGCTCCGGCCCGCATTTCGAACCTGCCGTTGGCCAGGTATTCAACGGTTTCTTTGCCTCCCGCAGCCGGTTGGGCCGGTCCGCTTTCATGGATGTTGGGCAGGTTGAAGTTCTGCGCGGCCCGCAAGGCGCGATTATCGGGAAAAATACTTCGCTCGGCGCGATCAACGTCACTCCCAACAAGCCGACCAGTACACTCGAGGCTTCGCTGTTCACCAGTTATGATTTCGAAGACCGCGAAGGGTACGAGGTCGAAGCGGTGGTGTCCGGCCCGATCACAGAAGGGGTTCGCGTCCGTCTGGCGGTCAATTACAAGGACCGCGACGGCACCATCCGCAACACCGCGATCGGCGGCTTTGCCCAGTCGGTGGAAGATCTTTCCACCCGCATCATAGTGGAGGCGGATGTTGCCGATCGGGTGACGGCGGAACTGTTGTGGCAACGCAGCGATTTTGACCGCAACGGCAATGCGCGGGAGCTTTCGTTCTGCAACAACCCTGCCGCCGTGCTGGCGGCAATCGGCGATGACTGCACACTCAACGGCAGCCACGTCAATGTGAACTTCTTTGCCGGTCAGCAGATTGGCGAACCGTTCAGCCTCGAAGCGAATATGCTGGGCTTCACGCTCAATTTTGATTTTGACGCTTTCACCGTCAGCTCACTTACCGGGTACCAGGAATATACGATTTCGGACCAATTCGATTCCGATTTGTCACCGCTTGACCAGCGAACCATCAATAATGTCGAGGATTACGAACAATTTTCGCAGGAACTCCGGGCCGTATCGAACGGACGCAAGCCGGTCGATTACATCTTCGGTGCGTTGTTCGTTACCAACAAGATCGATTTTGTGCAGGATTCCGATTTCCGCGATGCGCCCGCCAATGGCGGCCCGCTGCGTCGTCGGCAGCTGGCCTCGCTCGATACCGACAGCATCTCGCTGTTCGGAGAACTGACGTGGAATACGACCGATACGATATCGCTCACCGGCGGTGCGCGATATACCCACGAGGAACGCGATAGCACGGTGAAGCAGACCAACTTTACCATCTACACGACCGACAACGAAGGCGCGCGATGTGGCGGCGGCGGGTTCCGCATCTGCCACGACGTCGAAGGCAGTCTGAGTGACGACGACATATCGTGGAACGCCAGCGTCAGGTGGAAGCCGGTTGAGCGCACGATGTTTTATGCCTCCGTCGCCACCGGATTCAAGAGCGGCGCCTTCAACTTGCTGAGCGGATTCAACCAGGCGTTGCTGGAACAGGTTTTCGCATTCGGCCCAGAGGATTCGATCAATTATGAATTCGGCGGCAAACACGAATTTTTCGATCGCCGCATCCGGTTCAACTGGACAGCGTTCTACACGCAAATCAACGATTTGCAGGTTTCGCAAAACGACCCGACCGTGATCGCACAGATCATCAGTAACGCGGGCAAGGCGCGCGCCAAGGGGGTCGAGATCGACAGCAGCTTTGACCTGACGGACCAGTTTACCGTGAAACTTGTCGGGTCATACCTTGATGCGCAATACACAAGGTTCCAAAACGCTCCCTGCTTTACCGGACAAACCGCTGAGCAAGGCTGCGTGCGCAACAGTGCCAACCAACTAGTGCAGGACCTGTCGGGCGCGCCAACCACGCGCGCACCCGAATGGACCTTCACCGCCGATGCGGAATATACCATTCCCTTGGGCGGCAATCTGGAACTGCGGCCTTCGGGACGCTGGTACTTTGTCGATGACCACGTTCTGGCGGTCGACAATGATCCGCTCTCGGTACAGAAAGCCTATCACAAACTGGATGCAAGCTTGACGCTGGCCGAAGCAGGCGATCGCTGGTCGATATCGCTGGTCGGGCGCAATCTGACCAACAAGTTCACCCGGTCCTTCGACGATGCGACCACCGCTATCAATGCGTTTGGCGGTGGCGGCAGGTTCGCCAATACCGAGGAAAGCCGCACGATCGCATTAAAGGCGCGGTTGCGTTACTGATCTTAGCAAGGGCGGTAAGGCATAATGTTTTCAGCTTCCAAGGATTTGCTGGACCACAAGATCGGCAGGCGGGCTTTCATTGGCACGATGACCGCAGGCGGGATGTCGGTAGCGGGCGCATCGGCATTGGCCGAAACGCTCGACATTTCGGTTTCCGCCACCCCGCCCGGATCAGCCCGAATTGTCGAAGGGTTGACCGGGGGCGAGGCGTTGGCCGAATTCCTGATCGAATGGGACGTAAACTATGTGTTCGGCCTGGCAGGATCGGAGGAGGTTGGATTTCTCGATGCGTTGATTGACCGAAAGCAGCTTAATTACTGCACCTGCCTGCATGAATCCGCGGCAATGGCGATGGCCGATGGCTATTCGCGGTCAACCGGGCGCACACCCTTTGTCCAGCTGCATTCAGTGGCAGGTGCCGCCTATGCGCTGGGGCAATTGGTCAACACCTGGCGTGACCGCGTGCCTGCCGTAATCATGACCGGCCGCCAGTCGAGCGATTTTCGTGGGCAGGATGGCTTTCTGGAGGCGGTCAATCTGCACGAACTGCCGCGCGATTATACGCAGTGGATCTGGGATGTGATGGACCCGGCGACGATCCCCGAAGTGATGCGCCGCGCCTTCCTGTTGGCCGAGGCACCGCCGGGCGGACCAGCCTTTGTCACCGTGTCCAAGGATTTTCTCGAAAAGCCTTTGCCGCCAACCGCAATCGTGCCGCGATCGCGGTCCATTATCGATTATGACGTGGTCCCGCCGGAAAGCCATGTCGCGCGGATTGCCGATGCGCTTTCCGCTGCGCAAATGCCCGCATTGTTTGTCGGCAACGAGGCAATCCGTTGGGATGCCAGTGCCGAGATTTCCGCGATTGCCGAACATATTGGCGCCCCGGTGATGACCGCGCCCAAGGTGCCGCTGGTGTTCCCGACAACCCATCCGGCCTATCTAGGCGAACTTGGCGATGATCCGGCAATCGCTGCGCGCATCGACTGCTTCTGGAGCCTGGGCGGACACATGTTCAAGCATGGTGCCAAGGCAAAGTCACCGCCGATCCCGCCCGGCGCCGTAACCATCCACACCGGCCTCAATGAAGGCGAGGTCGGCCGTAATTACCCGGTCGATATCGCCGCCGTTGCCGGAATGCGCGCGACCGCCAGCGCCGTGATCGAGGAATTGCGTCGGCGCGGAAAGCCAAACGGAGCGATGACCGCCCGGCGGGAGGCCATCGCTAACGCTTCGGTCAAGCGGCGCAAGGAGTTGGCTGCAATTGGCGAGCGCGAAGCCGGCAATCGGCCCATCGCCACGAGCCGCCTGATGCGCGAATTGAACGCGATCATGGCGGATGATGCCTGCGTGGTTTCCGAAGTGGTCAGTTCAGACCAGTATCTGCGCTATTATCTCGATATCGATCACCGTCAGCCGATGGACCAACGCAGGCGCAATTTCGATACCACCGGCGGCGTGCTTGGCTGGGGGGTCGCCGCAGCAATCGGCGTGAAGATCGGCAATCCGCAGCGCGATACCTGGTGCCTGACCGGCGATGGCGCGCTCAATTTCGGGGCGCAGGCGCTATGGACCGCCGCCCGATACGAAGTGCCCATCGGCATCGTGGTGTTCAACAATGGCCAATATCAGTCGAACCGGCGCTTTCTCCACTGGTATGGCCGCCGCGCCGCCGAAACCGGCCATTATCCCGGGGTAAACCTCGGCCATCCCGATATCGACCATGTCGCGTTGGCAAAAGCTTATGGCGTCGAAGGCGAAAGCGTGGATGACCCTGCCAAGCTCGCTGCTGCGCTGAAACGGACGGCGCGCGCAATCCGCGAAGAAAAGCGGCCCTATTTGCTCGATGTCCGTATCGAGAAACGGTACGGCGGGGCTCAATCGGACTGGTTCGATTTCTTTTCAGTAGCCAAGGGCAAAGGGCGCACTTCATGACAATGGCGGCAACTGTCCCCGAAGATCGTATGACGCGTGCGGAAGTATTCGCCGTCGCAATCTGCATCTTCATCAACATGCTCGATGGTTTCGATGTGCTGGTCATCTCCTTCGCGGGCCCGGCAATCGCCAAGGCGTGGAACCTGGCCCCGGCAGAACTGGGGCTGTTGTTCAGTTCCGGGCTTGCCGGGATGATGATCGGTTCATTGTTCCTCGCGCCGCTTGCCGACCGGGTCGGCAGGCGCCCGGTAGTGTTGATCAGCCTGACTCTGGTCAGTGCGGGTATGCTCGCCTCGTCAGTGTCGAACGGCCTCTATGTGCTCGCCGCTACGCGCGTGATCTCTGGCCTCGGTATCGGGGCTATGCTCGCCGGGCTGACCGCAACCGTTGCCGAATACACGCCAGAGGCTCGCCGGGCCCTCGCCGTCAGCCTGCTGCAGACCGCCTATCCGGTCGGCGCGATTGTCGGCGGGATGTTTTCGGCGGTACTCATCGCCGATTTCGGCTGGCGTTCCGTATTCGTG
>JBGSJO010000042.1:0-72206 GCA_041741895.1 Pontixanthobacter sp. | reverse complement strand
GGCACGGGGCGGCGATAGGCGGCGGTATCATGGTCCGCCCCGCCCCGCAGGCATTCGAAACCCATCATTGCTGCGCCGACCGGCCCGGTCAGATACACCGCGTCGCCCGGCTTTGCGCTGGACCGTGGCGGGACCGGGGTATGGCTGGCGCGGCCAATCGCGGTCAGGCTGAAACAGCGCGGCCCGTTCGCCGACACAGTATCACCACCCAGCAGGGGGACGTTATATTCCCTCAGGACATCCGCCAGTCCGCTGACAAACCGCGCGTCATCCGCGCCGAGCATATGCGTGTAAAGCACGCCCAGCGGCTCTGCGCCCTTTGCGGCCAGGTCGGACAGATTGGTCGCGGCCAGTTTCCAGGCGACATCGGCCATGTCCTGCGCGGGCAGATAGTGGATGCCTTCGACCATGCTGTCCTGCGTCAGGATTAGAGTTTCAGAGCCGACTTCCAGCACTGCGGTATCATCCGCCAGGCCGCGCGCCGCCGGATGGGTTGCAATCGCGCGCAGGGCAGCGATCAGTCCTTCCTCCCCGTCAAGGGAGGGGCGCGTCATGGACGGACGGTCTTTCCGACCGAATCCAGCACGCCATTGACGAATTTGGCTTCCTTTTCGTCGAAGAAAGCATGGGCAACGTCGATATATTCGCTGATGACGACCTTCTTCGAAATATCGGCGCGCGCGAGCAATTCATATGTCCCGCAGCGCAGGATCTGGACCATTGTCTTGTCCAGCCGGTTCACTTTCCAGCCATCGGCCAGTTTCGATTGCAGCAATTCGTCGATTTCATCGCGCCGCGCATCCACGCCGCTGACGATATCGTCGAAGAAATCGACTTCGGCCTCGGCATATTGGTCGTCTTCGATTTCCTGCCCCAGCCGGTGCTGGTGGAATTCATTGAGCAGCCGTGTCAGCGCGGTTTTTTCCATCTGCTGCTGATACAGCGCCTGAACTGCGGCCAGACGTGCAACCGAACGTGCCTGCGACTTGGGAGCTTGATTGGCAGCATTCATTTCAGTCTCATTTCAATGGATGTGGCATGGGCCGGAAGGCCTTCCGCATTGGCCAGCGCAATGCCCGCCGGACCGATTGCGGCCAGCGCATTCGCGTCTGCCGATAGGAAGCTGGTGCGCTTCATGAAGTCGAGCACCGACAAGCCGCTCGCGAAACGCGCCCGGCGACCGGTCGGCAGCACGTGATTTGGCCCGGCGACATAATCGCCGATTGCCTCGGGCGTATGCCGCCCCAGAAAGACACTGCCGGCGTGGCGGATCAGCGCGAACATCGCGTCCGGATCATCCACTGCCAGTTCAACATGTTCTGCCGCCAACCGGTTGGCCAGCGGGGCCGCCTGATCGAGTGTGTCGACCACGATTATCACCCCGTGCTGTTCCCAGCTGGCGCGTGCAGTCTTCTGGGTGGCAAGCATCGATGATTGTACATCGACGCGGTCTTCTACTTGCCAGGCGAATTTTTCGTCATCGGTGATCAGGATGGATTGCGCATTCGGATCATGTTCCGCCTGGCTCAGCAGGTCTGCGGCAATCCAGTCCGCATTGTTCTTGTTGTCTGCAATCACCAGAATTTCGGAAGGCCCGGCCACCATGTCGATCCCGACCACGCCGAATAATTGGCGTTTTGCCTCTGCCACCCAGGCATTGCCGGGGCCGGTAACCACATCCACCGGTTTGATCCGATCGGTGCCGTAAGCGAGCGCGGCCACCGCCTGCGCGCCGCCCACTCGCCAGACTTCATCGACGCCGGCCAAATGCGCGGCCGCCAGAACCAACGGATTGGTAACGCCCATGGGAGTTGGTGTGACCACAACCAGCCGATCAACCCCGGCAACCTTGGCCGGAATGGCGTTCATCAGCAGCGAGGAGGGATAGGCAGCGCGGCCGCCCGGCACATACAGCCCGGCGGCATCGACCGGCAGCCAGCGCGCGCCCAACCGAACGCCGGCGTCATCGGTATAGTCGCGGTCTTCGGGCAATTGGGACTGATGATAGGCGCGGATACGGTCGGCTGCGAGCACCAACGCATCGCGCAATTCATCGTCCAGCGCCTCGAACGCGGCGCGGCAGGTTTCTGCCGGAACGCGCCAGTCATCGTCTTGGGTCAGCTGGTGATTGTCGAAACGCGCGGTATATTCTGCCAATGCCGCATCACCCCGGCGGTGCACTTCATTGAGGATCGAGGTGACATCCCGCACGACATTGTCATCGCTCTCGCGCCGATCGTTGACGATCTTCTTGAACGCTTTTTCAAAGCCTTCATCGCTGGTCCTGAGCATTTGCATCAGGCAGCTGCCTTGCTGATCTGCGCATATTCGCGAAACGCCTCGACCAATGCAGCGACCCGCGCGTCTGTTTTCAGTGCGGCGCGGTTAACGATCAGCCGGGCGGAAATTTCCATGATCCGGCTGGTTTCCACCAATCCGTTCTGTTTCAATGTCGCGCCGGTGGAAACCAGATCCACGATCCGGCCGGACAGGCCAAGGCTGGGGGCAAGTTCCATCGCACCGTTCAGCTTGACGCATTCGGCCTGGATGCCCTGCGCTTCGAAATGGCGGCGGGTGATGTTGGGATATTTTGTGGCGACGCGCAGGTGGCTGGCACCGTCCACGCTGCCTGTGCCATCTTCCGGCTGCGCAACCGAAAGGCGGCAATGACCGATGGCGAGATCGACTGGCGCGTAAAGGTCTGCGTAGTCGAATTCCTCGATCACGTCAGAGCCGACAATGCCGATTTGCGCCGCGCCGTGCGCCACGAAAGTTGCCACATCGAATGCGCGCACGCGGATCAGCCGCATATCATCGCTGGTGGTGGCGAAACTCAGCGACCGGTTGGCCTTGTCGTGAAACGCATCGTCGGGCACTACGCCCGCGCGCGCCATCACCGGCAGCGCCTCGTCGAGGATACGTCCCTTGGGGACAGCGAAAGTTAGCATTTGCGGCATGCGGCGGCAGATAGTCGCGCAGGCGGCAAAGGGCAATGCAAGAAGGAAAATGACATGGCAGATGCGATCATGGATATTGCCACCGTGGCTGCCGGGATCGAATGGCAGGCCCGGCACGCGGAAGAAGCCGGGGCACCATGCACCGGCCGGGTGGTCCGCGCCCAATTGGCGGTGCTCGATAGCGACACCGCGACCGGCCGCCGGATGGCGGGTTGGCAGGGTAAAGTGGTCGAGGATGCCCTGCCGCTGCGGCTTGCGGGGGGTTTGCACAATCTGGTGCTGACCGGCGAGGATCGGCGGCTGAAACCTGTCTATGCCGGCCTGGTGACCGATCAGGGCCAGGTCGATGCCATCGTTCGGGAACTGGTCCGGAAATACGACACGCGGCTGCTTGCGTGGCTGGACGGGCCGCCGCAGACCAACGAAGCTGGCCGGTCCTGGGCCTTCATGAGCGCGCTGAAATGGCTGTCGGGGCGTCTCGGACCCAAATTCAGCATGTATGAACTGGGCGCTAGCGCGGGGGTCAATACCATGATGGACCGCTATTATTTCGATCTCGGCGGGGTGAGGGAAGGCCCGCCCGCCTCACCGATGCAGATCATGCCCGAATGGCGCGGCGCGCCGCCGCCCGATGCGCCGGTGGAGATTGTCTCGATCCGGGGCTGCGATCAGGCGCCGATTGACCTTGGCGACCCGGCGATGGCGCTCAAGCTGAAAAGCTACGTGTGGCCCGAAGCCGGCCAGCGGATCGGGCGGATAGATGCTGCGATTGCGCTGGCGGCAGACAAACCGCCGCAAGTCGCGCATCAGGACGCGGGGCCATTTGTGGATGAAATGTTGGCTGAGGAACCCTATCCGGGAGTGACCCGCGTGCTGTTTCATTCAATTGTGTGGCAATATATTCCCCCGGAAACCCGCGCCCACATCGAAGCTGCAATTGCCGAAGCTGGGGCCGAGGCAACATTGGAAAGCCCGCTAGCGTGGATTTCACTGGAAACCAACCGCGAGACTTTCCGTCACGAATTGCGCGTGCGGTATTGGCCCGAAGGGGAGACACCGCAATTGCTCGGCTGCGGCCATCCGCACGGTGCCTGGGCAGAATGGTTCACCGGTTAGACTGTTCGTTCCAGAAAAGCCTCTAGCGCGACATTGAATTGCTCGGGTGCTTCCCACGGCACAAAATGCCCGCAATCGGGGACCTGAACCAGCGTCAGATCGTCGATGATCTCGTCCAGCCCATCTAGGTTGGACGAGGGCAGGGCGAGGTCATCCATTGCCCAGATCACCAATGTCGGGATGGTCAGATTGGGTAGGGCCAGGGGCTGGTAATCAGCGGGCAATTCAAACGGCGCGTCCATCGGCGGTACCACCATCGGGCTGCCGCGATACCAGTTGAGCATGGCCATTGCGGTGTCAGGGTTGGACCAATCCTTCAGCAGCGCGTCGCGTTCTTCCTGCTCCATCGTGGATGGACGGTCCCATTTGACCTCTTTCAGCAAAATGCCGACCAGGCCGTGTTCACGCACCAGCGAGTCATTTTCCGGATCGCGGAAGGCGCGGATATACTGGCTGGCGGCGCGCTGTGCCGGATCGAGATAGAGCAGTTTCTGGAAGATCGCCGGATGCGGGGCATTGGCCACTACGGCGCTGGTCACGCGGCCATTCATCTGGCCACCGAGAGCCGTCCCCCAGGCAATCGCGCCGCCCCAATCATGGCCGATGATGGTGAATTTGCCCACACTCAGCGCGTCCGCCATCTGGAACACATCGCCAATCAACTTGTCGGGCGTATAGCTGGCAATTTCCTGCGGGGCGGATGATCCGCGATAGCCGCGCTGATCCGGGGCGATACAGCGGTAGCGGTCCGAAAAATGCGCGATCTGGTGGCGCCACGTGCGGTGGGATTCGGGAAATCCGTGGAGGAAAATCAGCACTGGGGCATCGCTGTCCCCATTGGTGGGGCCGACATCGATCACATCCAGTTCAATGCCGCCCGGTAGTTCAACCCGCTTTTGGTCCACGCTCATGATCCTTGTGCTTCCATTTTCTCGATATACCCCTTGGCGACCATATCGGCGATCTGGTCGAGCAATTCATCCGGTGTCCGGCGCATTTCACCCAAGGCCAGTTCCATACCGCGCGCCACGATGATTTCGCGCGTGCCGGCTGCGATCCCCAACAGGATTTCAGCGGCGGCCTCGTCTGCCGGAATGCCGTTGTCGATTGCCTTGTCGCTGACCCCGCGTTTCGCGCCGCTGGCGTCCAGTGCGTTGCGAGAGACATTTGTGGCTACGGACCCCGGGACAATCACATGGACGGCCACGCCCTTGGTGGAAAGTTCCGCCCGCAATGCGTCGGCATAGCCGATCAGCCCGTGCTTGGCCGCGCAATAGGCGGTCCGCAGCGGCACCCCGACCTTGCCCGCGACGGACGAGATGAAGACCAGTTTGCCCGAACCGCGCAGGACCATATGCGGCAGGATCGCCTGGGTCAGGGCAATCGGTGCCATCAGGTCGATCTCGATAATATGCCGGTAAACCTGCATGGAGGTGTTGATTGCCTGGCTGCGCTGGGAAATACCCGCATTATTGACCAGCGCGTCCACGCTGCCCGTCCATTCCAACGCGGTGTTGACGGCGGCTGCCATCGTTGCGGCATCGGTCATTTCAAAGGGTAGGATCAGCGTTTTCCCGCCGCCAGCAGCGCCAATCGCGGCGGCCACTTCTTCCAGCCGATGCTGGTCCCTGCCGGACAGGATCAGCTTCGCCCCCTGCTTCGCCCAGCCAAGCGCCAGTGCCTTGCCGATGCCGGACGATGCGCCGGTAATCCAGATGGTTTGGGAACTGTTCATGGATAGCTCACTGTATTGGGTTGGGCGGGAATGGGAATCCACTCATCCTCATCGCCGGGAACCTTGGGGAAATTGCCTGCATTCCAGTCTTCTTTGGCCTGATGGATCCGTTCGCGGCGGGAACTGACGAAGTTCCACCACACATGGCGCTTGCTGGCAAATGCCTCGCCGCCAAGCAGCATCACCCGGCCGCCTTGTGCAGAAGTCAGCGTCATCGGCTGGCCGGGCACAAGCACGGTCAATTCATACAGGCCGAGCGGCTGGCCATCGATGTCCGCTTCGCCGCTGACCAGCATCACTGCCCGCTCGTCCGCACAGACGTCGATCGGCAGGGAGCCTGCGGGACCAAGCAGGATTTCCGCATAGATGGTATCGGCATAGGTGGTCGTCTGCGCCTGTTTGCCCCACAGATTGCCCATGATCACGGTCGCCTTGGCAAATTGATCCTCCACCACCGGCAAATCCTGTACCGCTTCGAAGGCGGGGGCCATTTCCTCACAAGCTTCGGGCAGTGCGAGCCAGGTCTGCATCCCGAACAGCTTTGCCCCGATATCACGTTCTGATTGCGGGCTGCGTTCCGAATGGACGATCCCGCGGCCGGCGGTCATCAGATTGACCTGTCCCGGACGGATGGTCGCAAAGCTGCCGATCGAATCGCGGTGATCGATTGCGCCCGCATGATCCCCGCCAAACAACCACGTCACTGTCGCCAGATTGATATGCGGATGCGGACGGACATTCATTCCCGCGCCAAGGTCCATCTGCGCCGGGCCGAATTGATCGACGAAAATGAACGGCCCGACCATCGTGCGCTGGCGCGATGGCAAGGCGCGGCGCACCTTGAACTCGCCCAGATCATGGGTGACGGGACTAATTGTTTGCTCAAACATGACTCAGTTTCCTCGATTTTCCTCCGGCGCGGAAGCCTTGATCGCCAGTGCATGGACGCGCTGGCCAGGAATATCTCCCAGCGCGGCATTGACCATCCGTTGACGTTGCAACCGCGAGATTCCCGTAAAAGCGGCGCTTTCGATCACAATGGTGAAATGCGATTCGCCGCTGCCGTCATCGCCCGAATGGCCGGAGTGTTTCGCGCTTTCATTGATTACTTCGAGCCGGGCCGGCGCAAACGCATCTTCCAGACTTTGCTTCATTTCCTGCTGCACGCTCATCCAATTTTCCTTTTCGTGTTTGCAATTTCCATAACCCACCCCATCCTAAAGAGCCATGCGCGGTGACAGGTTCCACGGGCGGTTCGAAACCGAAGGACGCGGGTGCGATGCGCCTGAATGCGCCGAGGCGGGCGAATTCCGCGCTCCCGGACCGCGTGGATCCAGTTTCGACGGGCCGGGCGATTACCGCTGGTTCTGCCTGGATCATGTCCGCGAATTCAACTCCGGTTACGATTGGTTCGAGGGGATGAGTGCGGATGAAATCCTCGCTGCGCAATCCCCCGTTTCCGGCTGGGCCAGCACCGCGCGCGCTTTTCGCGCCGCCGAAATGGGCGATGCGATGCCGCGCTGGGCCGATTACGAAGACCCGCTGGATGTTATCAATGCCCGCGCGGCCGAGATCAAGTCCCGCGCCCGGAGGCAGGCGGGCCAAATGTACCCGGGAATGCAGATGGCGGGCGGGTTCGGCGCGGAAGAAGTGCAGGCGCTGGAGGTTCTCGGGCTGGATGCGGGGACAGACCGGCTGAAATTGCGCCGTCGCTATTCGGAACTGGTGCGCCGCTATCATCCCGACCGCAATGGCGGGGACCGCAGTCACGAGGCGCGTCTCGGCCGGGTGGTAGAGGCTTATCAGTTGCTGCGGAAAAGCCGCGCGCTCGGTTAAACCGGATGCTGGCCTGAATTATTCCTCGCACAGGGTCTGGAGCTGCTCGGCCACCGCGATCCAGCCGTTGTGGAACCCCATTTCCAGATGTTGCTGCATCGCTTCCTCGGTCCAGTGGCGGGCAACGGCGGTATAGCGGGTTTTGTTGCCAACCGCTTCGATCGCCCAGATACCGATCATGAAGGCTTCCGCCGGAATCAACCCGGGCGCAATCGCATCGGTGAAGGCGAAATGGTGCCCTTCGCTCCATGCCAGAATCAGGCCCGGGGTCAGGTGTTCCTCGCCGTCGGGACCATGCATCACGATGTTGGATACACCGCCCGCCCGCCGGTCGAGCCGCACGATCTCCGTGGTCCAGGGCTTGGGACACCACCATTCCGCCAGCCGCTCTGTCATGATTTGCCAGACATGCGCAGCCGGTGCGTTAATTAGACGGGTGACTGCCAGTTCATGCATCCGAAGTGCCCTGTTTCATCCTTTTCGCCGCTGCGGAGCCAATTCTGTCGGATTATTGCCGGAATGCCCAGCGCAAAGTGCGGCCCATTGTCTGCGCGGCAAGGCGGGCGGGCAGGGCGGAAAGGCCCGGCGGTTTGAGGCCCAGCATGGACCGGGCATAATTCGGCAGCAGGTCGACCGCAGCCGTGCCGAGCATTTGCTGGACCGCCGACGGTGCGCCCCTGGGCCGCTGGGTCAGAACCAGCCGGGCGATCTCCTGGGCTTGCGGCGAGCTTTTTAACTGCGGGTGCATCGCGCGCAGCATCCGTTCGGCCTCGGTCCGGGTTTCAGGCACCGGATCGGCACCAAGCTTGCGGGCGATCACGGCGAACTGGCGGAAATATTCGTCTTGCTCGGCATAGGGCATGGCCGGGCGGACATAGCGCAGATAGCCTTCGAGGAAACTGGTTGCCTCTGCCAAATGGACCCATGCGAGCGTTTCTGGCGTGCGCGCGGAATAGGGTGTGCCGTCAGGCAGGGTGCCACTGACCCGTTCGTGGATCCGGTTGACGCGGGCAATCACCCGTTCCGCCTCACTTTTCTCCCCGAAGGTCGTTACCGCGATGAACCGAGCGGTCCGGCGCAGCCGCCCATGCATGTCGCTGCGGAAGTCAGAATGGTCGAGCACGCCCTGCAGCGCATGGGGATGAAGCATCTGGAGCAGCAGACCCCGCACCCCGCCCACCATCATCGATACAACATCGGCATGCACCAGCCGGATCGGCGAATCGCGTTCGAACAATGCATTGTCCGATGGGGGGACCGGTTGCTGCCCGCCCTCGACATCGTTGAACATCGCACGGACCCGGCCGACCAATTGCTCGCGGATTTTCTCGGATGGTCGGGGAAGCGGCATATAGGGGCAATATAGGGGCTTCGGGCGGGAATGAAATGTTTCCGCAATACGGACCAATGTCACGGCTTGCAGGGCGACACGCTCCCGTCTAGGCGTGGCCGCGCAATGAACCAAACGACAAAAAGCTTCGACCCTTCCAGCAAGACCTCTCTTGCTGCACCTGACACGCAGGTCAGCGTGCGGGAAATGTTCGGTATTGACGTGGACATGATGGTCCCCGCTTTCTCGCAAAGCGACGAACGTGTCCCCGATCTCGATGAAAATTATGTGTTCGACCCGGACACGACTCTGGCGATCCTGGCCGGATTTGCGCATAATCGCCGCGTGATGGTGCAGGGCTATCACGGCACCGGCAAATCGACCCATATCGAACAGGTCGCCGCGCGCCTCAAATGGCCGTGTATCCGGATCAACCTCGACGCTCATATCAGCCGGATCGATCTGGTCGGGCGGGATGCGATCGTGCTGCGTGACGGGTTGCAGGTTACCGAATTCCGCGAAGGTTTGCTGCCATGGGCACTGCAACACCCGGTGGCGCTGGTGTTCGATGAATATGATGCTGGCCGCCCGGACGTGATGTTCGTGATCCAGCGTGTACTGGAAGCGGAAGGCAAGCTGACCCTGCTTGACCAGAACCGAGTTATCCGCCCCGATCCGGGCTTTCGCCTGTTCGCCACCGCCAACACGGTCGGGCTGGGTGATACCAGCGGGCTGTATCACGGCACGCAGGCGATCAATCAGGGCCAGATGGACCGGTGGAACATCGTGGTTGCGCTGAATTACCTTCCCACAGATACCGAACAGAAGATCGTTGCGGCCAAGAATCCGGACACCGATCCCAAGGTAATTGCCGACATGGTCAAGGTTGCCGATCTTACCCGCCAGGGCTTCATGAACGGAGATATCTCCACGGTGATGAGCCCCCGCACGGTGATCACCTGGGCGCAGAATGCCAAAATCTTCAAGGATGTCGGCTTTGCCTTCCGCCTCAGCTTCCTCAACAAATGCGATGAAGCGGAACGGATGCTGGTGGCGGAATATTACCAGCGCGTGTTCGGCACCGAATTGCCTGAAAGCGTGGTCGGGAAGGTCTAGGATCAGGGCCTAGGTCTGCTCGGCACTTTCTTCCGTCACCATCAGGATATTCATGATTGCGGTGGCTATCGGGCGGCTGCGATCATCCTGCCACGCCTCCACCGCGATGTTGGCGTTGCGCCGCCCCAGCTTGGTTATCCTCGCCATCGCATAGGTCAGCTTCGGTTTGCCCGGGGCGAGGAACTGGACCGTGATGTTGATTGGTTTTAGCCGGTGGGCGCGGCCAAACCTCGACAATTCGCTGCGCAGCAGGGCGTAGCCAGCGGTTTCCAGCAGGCCGCTGATTGCGCCGCCATGCAAATGGCCTGGCCGCCCTTCCACATTGCCACCAAAATCGCACCCCAGCACAGGCGCGCCGTCTTCCTCCCCATGGATCACAATGCCGAGCGAGTCGGCGTAGGGTGTCAGCACAATATCAGCCATTGTGGGAATCCCCTGTGATGGACATGAACACGCCCGCAATATGCGCCACGGGATCATCCAGATCGCCATCATGCGCGATCCCGCGTAAAAAGGCTGCCGACTTGGTGACCTTGTAGCATTCCGCGCGCCCGATCACCGCCGCGCGATCTTTCGCCGGGCGCTGATAATCCACCCGCAGGTCCAGCGTGGCAATCGCCGTGAACCGGCCAAGGGTGGTCCAGACCGCGAGGCCGCACGCCATGTCCATCATGCTGATGATCGGGCCGGATGCCAGCACATGCCGTTCCGCTTCCCCCAGCAAATCTTCTCGCCAGGGCAATTCAAGTTCTGCCCAATCATTGCCATGCGCGCGATATTTCAGCCCCAGCCAACCGGTATGGCCATGCTGGAGCAGCATCGGCGCCGCGCGGCCGGGATCGAAATGATGCCGCTGGTCCGGGGAGCGGGGGTCTGGGGTGCGGGGATCGGTCATGGGGATGCTCTGACAATTGGCCCAAGGCTTTTCAATGTTTTAATTTCACGGCCCGGGCCCGCGTGATGCACCGTTGGGCACAGGAAATTTACAGCCTGGTAGACGTCATCGTCCGCAAAGGCTCGGCGAAGAACCGCCTAGATTATGCCGCCTGCCATCGCATCGATGGCACCTTGCAAGAAGATTGCGGCTGCGTGGCTGTCGATCCGTTCGGCGCGCTTCCTGCGGCTGAAATCCTGCCCGATCATCGCACTTTCCGCGCTGGCAGTGGACCATCGTTCGTCCCACAGCAGTACCGGCAATTCAAACGCCTCGGCCATGTTGCGGGCATAGGCGCGGCTGGCCTGCGCGCGCGGCCCTTCGCTGCCGTCCATGTTGCGCGGCAGGCCGATCACCAGCCCCTTAACGAGGCGTTCGCCAATCAGCGCGGCAAAGGCTTCCCGGTCGCGCCCGAATTTGCCGCGGGGCAGGGTCTTGCCCGCAGTTGCGAATTGCCATCCGGCATCGCAGGTGGCGGTGCCGAGTGTCTTGGTCCCCAGATCGATCGCCAGCAACGCGCCGCCATCGGGGAATGCATCGGCAAAATCCCGCGCGCTGTCGGTGATTATTGCGCTGTTTTCCATGCAGCCACCCGGTCCGCGACATTCTGTTGGAGGTTTTTCCAGAACAGGGGAATATCATACACATGGTAATTGTTACCCGGCAGCACCGCGCTGCCCATCTGTGGCGGATCGCCGATCAGCAGCAGGCCCTCGCCGGAACAGCGCGCAGGGACCGCGCCCGGAACCAATTCGCCGTTGGACATGGTTTCGTCGGGCACCAGTGTGCCCAGGTTCCTGGCGGCAACCGCAACGCCGCCGATCCCGCCGGTCAGCGGATTGGTGCAGAGAATTTTGCTGTTCCCGCGCAAGGTTCCGTCGAAACCGACCGACTGGCTGTAACTTTCCATCACCTGCGATGGATCGGCGGGTTCGGCGAAGCTGGACCAGCTCATGACGCAGGCTGGCTGGTTGCTCGTTGCACAGGCAGGAAAGCCCAGTGCGGGCAGGTCGTGGTTGACCGAAATCGGCCAGCCAATCGCATAAATCGCCGCAATGCGCGTTGCGATATCTTTCCCGGCCACTTCCTCGCGTAGCAATTGCAGCAGGTGCAGCGCCCCCTGGCTGTGGCCCGCAAGCACGATCGGCGTGTCGGGATCGACGCTGGCGGTGAACACGGCAAATGCCTGTTTCACATCGGTATAGGCGGCTTTGAGCGCTGCCTTTGCCTCGGGAGAATCGGTCAGGAACGCGCCGAATGTAGCCTGACGATATTTGGGTGCCCAGATTTCGCTCGCCTGATTGAACGGGCTGGCCATTCCGCGCAGGTACACCCTGGCGATGCGCTGCGAATCCGCATCATCCAGCGGGGCATTCCATTGGGTCCGGTCGATAAAGCTGGTCGGATGGATGAAGAACACCGCATAATTCTGTCCAGAAATTGTGGCGGCCGGAAGGGTGCGCTGGGCGCCGCGGGTGGCGGGTTGCCATCTGGCCGGATCGTCCATCCCGATCCCCGGGCGCGAATACCACATGTCCGGATCGAGATAGGCGTTCTGGTCGAAAGGCTGCTGCTCCACGAATTCGGCTCGGGGCACCATCGCCATGCGGGTCAACTCGCTCGACCAGATGATGAGAGCAAATCCGCCTGCGATCACCAGAATGATGATCGCCGCGACAAAATAGAGGAATTTACGTACCATCGGCTATCATCTCCCCTTCGTTTGCGGCTTGATCGTTCTGTTCGGATCGCCGTTCCAGCATCACCTTGATCATGGCGAGCATCGGATCGGCCAGGAACAATCCGAGAATGCCGAACAATATTCCCATGATCAGCTGCGCAGCCAATACCAGTGCCGGTGCCAGATCGACAGTTTTCTTGGCGATCAGCGGAATGATCACATAGCCATCCAAGGTCTGGACCAGAAAATAGACGCAGATGGTGTAGAGACCCATTTCCGTTCCGCCGGAAAATCCGACGAGAACCATCAATACACCCGAAACGAGTGCCCCGAGATTGGGTACGAAGGCCAGCAAACCAGTTAGTATGCCCAGCAACGCAGCCATTGGCACGCCATAGAAAGCCAGCATTGCCCAGGTGAAGACGCCTTCGAATACCATTCCGACCAGCCGCCCGGCCATCAACCGGCGCATTGCATAGCCCATTTTGGATGCCGTGATATAAAAGTCCGAACGCTTCTGGTTGGGCAGCATCCACGCAACACCGCGTTCGTAAAGGTCTGGCTCCACCGCGATGTAGATCCCGATGATGACGATCAGCAACAGGGTGGTCAGGCCTCCGAAGATCCCGCCGATGGCCCGGGTGACGGTGCCCACCCCGCTCATCAGATTGCCGACCAGATTCTGGATGTCGTCCTGCTTGATCGCGAAGCCCTGCGCATCGAGCCAGATGATGGCCTGGCCGATCTGTGCCTCGATGATTTGCGGCAATTGAGCGGCTTCGCGGGAGATTTGCGTGCCGGCAAAGGTGGCCAGCCAATAGAAGAATGCCACGGTCAGCACCAGAATGATCCCGACGCGCCAGATGCGGCCGATCTTGAGCGCACGGCCCAGCAGGCGGGCACCGCCGTCAATCATGGAAGCGAACACCATTGCGCCGAAAATGACCAATAGTGATTGCGAAATGTAAACCGCCAGAATGGTCAGCCCGACCACTGCGGTCCAGACAAACGCCCGTTTCGCCTCGAAACGAAGCTGCACATCGGAAATGCGCGTAGGGCTGGAGCCCATATTATGCACGGAACCCGCAGATGCCGGTTTGTCGTTATCACTCATCATTGTTTTCCGATGATGCGGAGCCTGCGCTTGCTACCCTTGCCTTCGCCGGGCGCAGCGTGGTCCACGCACGGTCGCCGCGGAGCGATGTCCACCAGCTGATCGGGTTCCAGGTCGTGGTGCCGTCGAGCGAGAAGGTGATGAATTCGGCGCGCCCGCCAATATTTTCAAGGGGCACCGGGCCGCCTAATCCGGTGCTTTCCGGCAGATCGGCAGGGGCCGCCGGGGCGCGGCTGTCAGACGAATGATCGCGGTTGTCACCCATCAGGAAGACGTGGCCTGCCGGAATGGTGATTTCAGGGTAATCATCCAGCGCCTGGCGCCTGTGATCGATGATCAGATAGGTCGCGCCGTTGGGCAGTGTTTCACGGTAGGTCGGCATTTCGCAGACCCTTTCGCCCGACTGTCTGGTGATAGCCATGCCCGGATAATCGAATTCGTCGCAGGTGTTGTTCGGATCGATCGGGATATGGATGGCCGGTTCGACCGCTTGCGGCACCGGAACCCCGTTCAGGATGATCTGCCCACCGACCACTGACAACCGGTCACCTGGCAGACCTACCACCCGCTTGATGTAATCGACATCGTGATGCGGCGGGACCGGCACCACGATATCGCCATATTCCGGCGTCGCGGGCCAGATGCGCGTCTTGCTGCGCGGCAATACATGGAACGATGCGGAAACCCATGACCAGCCGTAGGGATATTTGCTGACCACCAACCGGTCACCTTCCAGCAGATTCGGCATCATGCTGGGCGAGGGGATATAGAACGGCTTGGCCACAAACGTATGGAACACCAGCACCGCCAGCAACATCAGCGCAAGACCGCGCAATTCGGCGAGCCAGTTTACTTTCTCGCTTTCATCGCCATCCGCGCGCAAATTCTTGTTCTTGAGTTCGTTCGTCACTGTGTTGCTACCAGTAGTCATGATGTGCCTGAATTTAACGCGGAACCGCTTCGATGATCACGAAGGCCTGCGCCCATGGATGATCGTCGGTTAGGGTCAGATGAATGACTGCCTCATGGCCCGCTGGCGTCAGTTCCGCAAGCCGCTTTGCTGCGCCATTGGTCAACGCCAGGGTGGGGGCGCCCGAGGGGGCATTTACCACGCCGATGTCCTTCATATAGACACCGCGATAGAATCCGGTGCCGACCGCTTTCGAAAAAGCCTCCTTGGCGGCGAAGCGTTTGGCGTAGGTTCCCGCGCGGGTGAACGGGCGCTTGGCCGCCTTGGCACGCTCGATTTCGGTAAAGCTGCGGTTTTCAAATCGCGTACCATGCCGGTCGAGCGCCTTCTGGATACGCTCGATATTGCACAGATCACTGCCGAGACCGATAATCATCGCAAGGCACTCATCTGGCGTCGTCCATCAATTCGCGCATCCGGCGTACGGCTGCCTCCAGGCCTACGAACACTGCCTCGCCGACCAGATAATGGCCGATATTGAGTTCGGCCAAATGGGGGATCGCGGCGATCGGCTGGACATTTTCATAGGTCAGCCCGTGGCCCGCGTGCGGCTCGATCCCGTTCTTCACTGCCAGCGCGGCCATGTCGGAAATGCGCCGCAGCTCCGCTTCGCGCTTTTCTCCAGCGGCATGGGCATATTCGCCGGTATGGAATTCTACGACCTGCGCGCCGAGCCGCATCGCGGCCTCCAACTGACGCGGATCGGCTTCGATGAACAGGCTGACGCGGATGTCCGCCTCGATCAGGCGAGTCACCATGGGGGCCAGCCGGTTGTGCAGGCCCGCCGCGTCTAGTCCGCCCTCGGTCGTGCGCTCCTCGCGGTTTTCCGGCACGATGCAGGCGGCATGGGGTTTGTGGCGCAGCGCAATTCGCAGCATTTCCTCGGTTGCAGCCATTTCAAGATTTAACGGCAAGTCCGTCGCAGCCTGGATGCGCTTCAAATCATCGTCACGAATGTGCCGCCGGTCTTCACGCAGATGCGCGGTAATCCCGTCTCCGCCGACAGCCGCAACGATTTCCGCCGCGCGCACTGGATCGGGATGGTCCCCGCCGCGCGCATTCCGGATTGTTGCGACGTGGTCGATGTTGACCCCCAGACGCAGGCGACCCGACTGTCTGGCTAAGGCCATTACTTGCGGCTCCCCGGCTTGTTCACCGGGATTGCGGCCAGTTTAGCGGGCAATTCGTCCTCGGCATAAGTGGGGAAGGCAATCCGGACGAGCGGATAATAGGGTACATCGAAGGTCACGTCATCACCAGTCCGGTCCACCAATGATGCCAGCGCCAGAACTTCACCGCCCGCTTCTGCCACGGCGGCCATCGCTTCCTTGGAGGACAGGCCGGTGGTCACCACGTCTTCCACCAGCAGCACCTTTTCGCCGGGTTTCAGATCAAAGCCCCGGCGAAATTCGAAAATGCCAGTCGGCCGCTCGAGAAAAATTGCTTCCTTGCCCAAGGCACGTCCCATTTCATGGCCAATGATGATCCCGCCCATTGCCGGGGATACCACCTTGTCGATCTCGCTGCGCAATTCGCGCGGCATCGTAGCGGCGATGGCCGATGCCAGCCGTCCGGCGCGCATCGGGTCCATCAACACCCGAGCACATTGAAGGTAATGCGCGCTGTGGCGCCCAGAAGATAGTTGGAAATGCCCTTCCAGCAGTGCCTCGCTGGCCCGGAATTCGGAGAGAACGTCTTCTTCTGTCATATATTTTATCTAGCCATGTTGTGCGCAAATTTGCGCGTCGTTCGGTTTCAAGCAACCCCTGTTGCGGAAATTTCTCCTAGAAGCGCTTGAGGGTGGGGGCAAGCATGCGTATAGGCGGCACGATACCGGTCCGCCCAGGGGCCAAGAATGGCTGTTTCAGTCGGTTGAAATTTTAACGGAAAGCGTCGGATTGATGAATTTCGGTACTTTGCCCAAGCGGGCTCTGACAATGGTTACCACCCTTGCTGCGGTAGCGACATTGGCGTTCGCGCCGCAAGCTGTGTTGGCCCAGGATGTTGCTGCGGACGTTACGGTACCCTTGCCACCAGTGGCTGCAGCGCCTGTCATTGACCCGGCGCCTGCTGCGGATGCGGCAGTGATCGCTGCGCCGGCTGAGGGTGCTTACAAACCGCTCGGCACCGACATGATCAAGGGGCAGCCGGTCGATAAGGGAATCACTTTCCAGGAACAATATACCGAAGACGGTGCATTTGCCTTGTGGATGCATGACGCGATTCTCTTGCCGGTCATTACGGTAATCAGCCTGTTCGTTCTTGGCCTGTTGCTGTGGGTTGTGGTCAAGTTCAACCGCCGGTCCAACAAGGTCGCATCGAAAACCACGCACAACACTTTCATCGAAGTGGTCTGGACCGTCATTCCGGTGTTGATCCTGGTGGTTATCGCGGTTCCTTCGATCACCCTGCTGGCGCGCCAGTATGAATCGCCGCCCGCCGACGCCGTTACGATCAAGGCGACCGGATACCAGTGGTATTGGGGCTATACCTATCCAGACAATGGCGGGTTCGAAATTATTTCGAACATGCTCACTAAGGAAGACGCGATCGCCAATGGCGAACCGGCCTTGCTGGCAGTGGACAACCGCATGGTCGTGCCCGCCAACACGCCAATCCGTTTGCAGACGACTGCTGCGGACGTGATCCACGCCTTTGCCGTTCCGTCGCTGTGGTTCAAACTCGACGCGGTCCCCGGCCGCCTCAACGAACGCCTGCTGACGATCAAGGAACCTGGTATCTATTACGGCCAATGTTCGGAACTGTGCGGTGCACGCCATGGATACATGCCCATCGCAGTTGAGGCATTGCCCCGCGCCGAATGGGAAGCATGGGTTCGCGAACAGGGCGGCACCGTGGCCGGTGATGCGGTCGAAGAAACCGCAGCGCCTGCCGCTACAGAAGAAACCGCTCCGCAAGCGGCCGTAAGCTAAATTCGACGCCAGTGTTCGTCACACGATTATTTGAAGGTTAAGAGGCACATCATGGCAACCACCGCCGATCAGTTCCAGGCTCACACCGAAGATCACGGGCATCATGACGCCGATCACAAGCCGGCGTTTTTTGCGCGCTGGTTCATGTCCACCAATCACAAGGACATCGGTACGCTGTATCTGATCTTTGCGATTTGTGCGGGCATCATCGGCGGGTTCATTTCCGGCATCATGCGCATGGAACTGGCCGCGCCGGGCATTCAATATCTCGGCTATTGGGTCAGCTTGATGGGCGGGGAAGCCAGCTTCGATGCCAATCTGCACATGTGGAACGTGCTGATCACCGCGCATGGCCTGATTATGGTGTTCTTCATGGTCATGCCCGCGATGATCGGCGGTTTCGGCAACTGGTTCGTCCCGCTGATGATCGGCGCGCCGGACATGGCGTTTCCGCGGATGAACAATATCTCGTTCTGGCTGACTGTGGCTGGTTTCTCCAGCCTCATGTTCTCTACCTTCGTTCCGGGCGGCACTGGGCTGGGCGCAGGGATCGGCTGGACCGCCTACGCGCCGCTTTCGACCACGGGCAGTACCGGCCCGGCAGTCGATTTCGCGATCTTCTCGCTCCACCTTGCGGGCGCGGCGTCCATCATGGGCGCGATCAACTTCATCACCACTATCTTCAACATGCGTGCGCCGGGGATGACCCTGCACAAGATGCCGCTGTTCGTATGGTCGGTGTTGGTCACTGCATTTCTGCTGCTTCTGGCGCTGCCGGTTCTGGCAGCTGCCATCACCATGCTGCTGACCGACCGCAATTTCGGTACCACTTTCTTCGATCCCGCCGGTGGCGGCGATCCGGTGCTATACCAGCATCTGTTCTGGTTCTTCGGCCATCCCGAAGTGTACATCATGATCCTGCCGGGCTTTGGTATGGTCAGCCAGATTGTCGCGACCTTCTCCAAGAAGCCAGTGTTTGGTTATCTCGGCATGGCCTATGCCATGGTCGCGATTGGCGTGGTCGGCTTCGTGGTGTGGGCGCACCACATGTATACCACCGGTCTCGACGTGAATACGAAGATGTATTTCACTGCGGCGACCATGGTGATCGCAGTTCCAACCGGCGTGAAAATCTTCAGCTGGATTGCCACCATGTGGGGCGGCAGCCTGGAATTCAAATCACCGCTGGTGTGGGCGATGGGTTTCATTTTCCTGTTCACCGTTGGCGGCGTGACCGGCGTGGTCCTGGCCAATGGCGGCGTCGACGATGTGCTGCATGACACCTATTATGTGGTGGCGCATTTCCATTACGTGCTGTCGATGGGCGCAGTGTTCAGCCTGTTCGCAGGCTTTTATTACTGGTTCCCGAAGATGAGCGGCAAGATGCACAGCGAATTCCTTTCGCATCTGCACTTCTGGGTGTTCTTCGTCGGGGTGAACATAATCTTCTTTCCGCAACATTTCCTGGGAATGGACGGCATGCCGCGCCGAATTCCGGATTATCCGGAAGCGTTTTCATACTGGAACAATGTTTCGTCCTACGGCTACTACATCATGGCCGCGTCCATGGGGATATTCTTCGTCAACGTCGCCTATGCGTTCATCGCGGGCAAGAAGGCGGGCGATAATCCATGGGGCGAAGGAGCGACTACGCTTGAATGGACCCTGTCCAGCCCGCCGCCCTATCACCAGTTCGAAACCCTGCCGGTGATCGAGGACCATCACGATTACCACGATCACCGCCCGGCAACTGACTGAGCGACCGGGCGCTGACTGAGCGAATTGTCGCCCGGCGTAAGGGCGGCCGCGAATAAAAGGGGTGGGGGTGTGCCGGATACGGTGCGCCCCCATCTTTCCAGAACCAAGGAGTGAGCCGCAAGGCTGCGACACAGATGACCACCGCCGCCCCCATCAACAATCCGGCGCTGCCGACCGACTGGCGTGATTTCTACGCGTTGACCAAGCCGCGCGTGATGAGCCTGGTGATCTTTACCGGCCTGTGCGGATTGCTTGCCGCGCCCGGTTCGATCAATCCGGTAATCGGGTTTACCGCAATCCTGTGTATTGCGCTGGGCGCTGGCGGGGCGGCGACATTGAACCAGTGGTGGGAAGCGGATCTGGATGCCGGCATGAAGCGCACTGCGGCGCGCCCGATCCCTGCGGGCCGGATGAACCCCACCAATGCGCGCGATTTCGGGATTGCCCTGTCGGTCGGATCGGTGCTGTTGATGGGGCTGGCGGTAGGCTGGCTAGCCGCGACGATTCTGCTGGTGTCGATCATTTATTACGCGGTCATCTACACCATCTGGCTGAAGCCGCGCACGCCGCAGAATATTGTTATCGGGGGCGGTGCGGGGGCATTTCCACCGATGATCGGATGGGTCGCGGTGACCGGAGACATCACGCTGATGCCGGTCCTGCTGTTTGCGATCATCTTTATGTGGACGCCGCCGCATTTCTGGGCGCTCGCACTGTTTATCAAGAGCGATTACGCCAAGGTCGGCATCCCGATGATGCCGGTGGTGCGGGGGCAAGCTTCGACGCGCAAACAAATTCTGGCCTATTCGGTGTTGCTGGTACCCGTTGCTGGCGCGCCATGGTTCATCGGCGGCACCGGCGCGATTTACGGGATCATCGCGATTGCCCTGTCTCTCGCTTTTCTGGCGTTGTCCGTGCCTGTGGCCACGCGGATTTCGGAAGATGGCGATTCGATGAAGCCGGAAAAACGGCTGTTCGCCTTCAGCATTGTCTATCTGTTCGCCCTGTTCGCTGCCCTGGTCGTGGACCGGGTCGCGGCCTATCAAGGATTTCCCACATGACGCCTGAAGAGCAGAATGAATTCCGCCGCCGCCAAAAGAGTCGCAACCTGGTTCTGGGCGGCGTGCTCGTATTTTTCGCGATCCTGTTTTATGCCATTACCATTGTCCGCATGGGGGACTGAACATGACAAGTAACGATATCAGCAACAAGAACGCCCGGGTCGGCCTGATTGCATTTCTCGGTGCGCTGGCGATGCTTGGGCTGGGATTTGCAGCGGTACCCTTGTATCAATTATTCTGCCAGGTAACTGGGTTTGGCGGCACTACCCAGCGCGCAAGTGCGCAGCAGGCCGATCTGGCCGAACGCATGGCAGCCAGCGCCGGGGCGAAACAGATATCGATCCGGTTCGACGGCAACATTGCATCTGATGTGCCGTGGACATTTCGCGCGGAACAGCCGACCGACACGGTCCAGATCGGCGTGCGCGACATGGCTTTCTATGTTGCGAAGAACAATAGCGATGTCCCCATTACCGGCACGGCGACATTCAATGTCGAGCCCGAACAGACGGGCAAATATTTCAACAAGATCCAGTGTTTCTGCTTCACCGAACAGACATTGCAGCCGGGCGAGGAAGTCCGCATGCCGGTGCTGTATTATGTTGATCCGGCGATCATGCAGGACGAGAACGCACGGGACGTAGAGCAGATTACGCTGAGTTATACGTTCCACAAGGCAATCGAGTCTGGGTCATAAGCTCCGCAGGCAAAAGACGCTTGGCAAAATTTCCCGGAATGCCCCTCCGGGCACTGGACCTGAATACCATGGCCCATTAAGGGCATTTGAAACCGCTCTGACAGGATAAGAGATTCATGGCTGGCAAAGTAAACCATAGTTACCACATTCTGCCGCCCGATATCTGGCCGCTGGTAGCGTCCATTTCGGCACTGACCTTCACCAGCGGAATGGTGCTGTTCATGCATGAACTGGACAATGCCCATCTCGTCCTGGGTCTGGGTATTGCGGGCCTGATCGCCAGCTTCTTCAGCTGGTTTTCCAACATCGTGAAGGAAGCGCAGGAAGGCCATCACACGCCCGTGGTGCAATTGCACCTGCGTTACGGGATGATCCTGTTCATCGCGTCAGAAGTTATGTTCTTCGTCGGGTGGTTCTGGAGCTGGTTCGATTTCGCGCTGTTCCCGAGCACTATTTCCGAAGTGATTGGCGGTCAGTGGCCGCCCAAGGCAATCGAAGCGGTGATGGATCCGTTTGACCTGCCGCTGCTCAACACGCTCATCCTGCTGTGTTCAGGCACTACGGTTACCTGGGCGCACCACTCGCTGATCCACGGCGACCGGGACGGGCTGAAGAAGGGCCTGTGGGCGACCATTCTGCTGGGCATCCTATTCACCAGCATCCAGGTTTATGAATACAGTCACGCGCCATTTGCATTCGGCGGCAACACCTATAGCTCCGCCTTCTACATGGCGACCGGTTTCCACGGTTTCCACGTGTTGGTGGGCACGATCTTCCTGACCGTGTGCCTTGTCCGCAGTTACAAGGGCCATTTCACCCCACGCCAGCATTTCGGTTTTGAAGCGGCTGCGTGGTATTGGCACTTCGTCGATGTGGTGTGGCTGTTCCTGTTCATCGTCGTTTATGTCTGGGGCGGTTGGGGCGCTGAAATCCACTGATGCCCGCAGGCATTCCTGAAAATCCGAAAGGGCATCCACGCATGGGCGAGGCTGCCCTTTTCGGTTTATGCCCCCAGTGCGGCGCGCGCACGCTGTTTGGCGGGCTGACCAAATTCGCCGATCATTGCCGCGCCTGCTCGCTCGATTTCACCAAATTCAACGTGGGCGACGGGCCGGCGGCGTTCCTGATCCTGATCATCGGTGCATTTGTCGTCGGCTTGGCGATGTGGCTACAATTGTCTTACGAACCCCCATTCTGGGTCCATGCCGTGCTATGGATTCCGCTAACCACCGGGCTTGTGATCTATGGTCTGCGCGCGGCAAAGGCGGCGCTGGTTTTTGCCGAATTCAAGAGTAATGCGGCCGAGGCTGGCCGGAAACCATGAAATTTCGCCAGCTTCCGGTATTTGCGACAATAATCGTGCTGGCCGCAGTTGCCACCATGATCGCGCTGGGTTTCTGGCAATTGGGCCGCCTGAAGGAAAAAGAGGCGCAACTGGCAATTTATGCCGCCGCCCAGACCGACGCCAGCGAAATAGCCTATCCGCGCGACAAGGCTTCGCTGGATTCTGCGCTCTATCGCCGCAGCGGTTTCGAGTGCGCGCAGGTCACGGGTATCCGCTCGGTATCGGGCAGTTCTGCGAAGGGCAGCAGCGGCTGGGCACACAAGGCGGAGTGCATTTTGCCCGATGGTTCCACTGGTGAAGTTGCTCTCGGCTGGTCCCGCGATCCGGCTGCGCCCGAATATGCCGGCGGCATGGTCACCGGGGTGATCGCCCCGGGCGGAAGGCTGGTCGCCGATCCGCCGCTGGCCGGGCTGGAACCACTGGCAAGGCCCGATCCGGCGGATATTCCCAACAACCATCTGGCCTATGCCGGACAGTGGTTTTTCTTCGCGCTGACCGCGCTGGTGATCTTTGTTCTGGCCGTGCGGCGCCGGGGCAAACCGTAATCGGGTGAAGCAGGGCAAGTTTCCCCGTCTAAAGCGCCTCTGGCTTGCCCTTGCACCACTGCCCGGCTAACCGCATTTCCCTATGGAATATGTTTCAACCCGCGGCGCTGCGCCGACACTTGATTTCGAAGGCGCAACGTTGGCCGGTCTGGCTGACGATGGCGGTCTGTATCTGCCGGTCCATTGGCCCCGGTTCAGCGAAGGTGAAATCGCCGCCATGGCGGGGCTTCCCTATGCCGAATTGGCCGCCCGGATCATGCAACCATTCGTGGCGGACAGCCTGACGCAGGGCGAATTGAGCGATTTGTGCATTCAGGCCTATGGCCGTTTCTCCCACGCGGCGGTGACCCCGCTGACGCAGTTCGACGAACAGCAATGGCTGCTGGAATTGTTCCATGGGCCGACGCTGGCGTTCAAGGACGTGGCACTGCAATTGCTGGGCCTGTTGTTCGAAAAATTCCTGACCCGAAGCCACGATCACCTTACCATCGTCGGTGCGACCAGCGGCGATACCGGATCGGCGGCAATCGATGCCGTGGCCGGGCGCGAGCGGATCGACATCTTCATGCTCCATCCGAAAGGCCGGGTCAGCGATGTCCAGCGCCGCCAGATGACCACCGTCCGCGCGCCCAATGTCCACAACATCGCCATCGAGGGCAGCTTCGACGATGCGCAGGCAATGGTGAAGCGGGTGTTCCGTGACCCGGAGATGAATTCGCGCTTCCACATCGGCGCGGTCAATTCGATCAACTGGGCCCGGCTGATGGCGCAGGTGGTGTATTATTTCGCCGCTGCGCTGCAATTGGGCGCGCCCCGGCGGAAGGTGGCTTTTTCCGTTCCCACCGGCAATTTCGGCGATGTGTTTGCAGGCTATGTCGCGGCGAAGATGGGCCTTCCCATCGAACGGCTGATCGTGGCGACGAACATCAACGACATCCTCCACCGCGCATTGTCACAGGGCGATTATTCCACCGGTACGGTAACGCCCACCTCGGCACCGTCGATGGATATCCAGGTCAGTTCCAATTTTGAACGGCTGCTGTTCGATTGCGGCGGGCGTGACGGGGCAGCGATAGCTGCGCAGATGGGCACCTTCGAAGCAGACAAGGCGATGCGGCTGACCAATGCGCAGCGGGAAGGGGCAGCGGGCCTGTTTACCAGCGCCCGCGCTGACGCAAATGACATGGCCCGCGCAATGCGTTGGGCCAGCGAGAAATGCGGCGAGATTATCGATCCGCATACCGCAATCGGCCTCCATGCAGCGCGCGAGGCTGGCCTTGCCGCGGACATCCCGATCGTGACGCTTGCCACAGCGCACCCGGCTAAATTCCCCGACGCGGTAGAGCGCGCCACCGGCCGGCGCCCGCAGTTGCCCGCCCGCGTGGGTGATCTGTTCGCCCGTGAAGAAGCCTATACCGAATTGCCGGGCGATTACGATGCAGTGACCGCCTTCATCGCCGAACGTGCGACCCTCGGTTCCTGATGGCAGAGCTGGCCGAACAGCCGCTGATCCTGGAAGGGGCGGCGTGGGGTGATTACGGCCTCGTCGACAGTGGCGATGGCCGCAAGCTGGAACGCTATGGCCCTTATCGCTTCATCCGGCCGGAACCGCAGGCGATGTGGCAGCCGCGCTTTTCGCAGTGGGAAGCGCAAGCGGAATTCGTGCCGGGATCGGACGAGGACGGCGGCGGTCGGTGGCTTTACGATAATCCCGTGCCGGAAGAAGGCTGGCCGCTGCAATGGCGCGAAGTGGGTTTCACGGCGCAATGTACGCCGTTCCGCCATCTCGGGTTCTTCCCCGACATGGCGCCGGTGTGGGACTGGATGCGGCAGCAGCTTGACGGCAGGACTGACGCGCAAACCCTCAACCTGTTTGGCTATACCGGTGTCGGCAGCCTGGCGCTGAGCCAGCATGGTCCCGTAACCCATGTCGATGCGTCCAAGAAATCGGTCGCGCAGGCACGGGAAAATGCCGTGCTGGCAGGGATGGAGGCTCGCCCGATCCGCTGGCTGGTGGACGATGCAGCGAAATTCACCGCGCGCGAAGTGCGGCGGGAAAGGCGCTATGACGGGATCATCCTTGATCCGCCTAAATTCGGGCGTGGACCGAAGAATGAAATCTGGCGGATTGAGGACAGCCTTGCGCCGCTGGTGGGTGATTGCCGCGAGCTGCTCGACCCCGATAGCCGATTCCTGTTCCTGACGGTCTATGCGGTGCGCATGTCCAGCCTGGCTTTGGGCGGATTGCTGGCGGAATTGTTCGCCGATCTGCCCGGCACGATCGAACATGGCGATCTGGCGGTACGCGAGGAGGGAGAGGGAGGACGCCTGCTGCCGACTGCAATCTTCGCGCGCTGGCGCAATACCGTCTAGGGGACTGGGATGGCCGATTCGCTAATTCTGGAAGTTGCCGATTTCGAGCACGATGTCCTGACCGGCATCTACTCCGAAGAAACGGGCAAGCCGCAGCCACTGCGCATCAGCATGGCAGTGACATTGAAATGCGCCGGCCGTTACGATCCGGACACGCCGCTGGAAGCCAGCAAAAATTACATGGACCTGAAATTCGCCGCCAGCGAAGGCTTGCCGCCGGGTGTTCACTTCAAGCTGATCGAAGCGGTTGCGGACCATATTATCGAGACATTGCTGGTGCAGGATGAACGGATCGAAGCGGTCACGGTCAAGATCGTCAAGCTGGCGATTGCCGAAGCGAACGAGAAAATCGGCATCACCCTGACCCGGCAGCGGCGCTGACAGCCGTGCAGGCAGTGCTCAGGATCGAAGGTCTGCCCGCAAACGCGCTGGATGCGGCAGCGGAATTTCATCGCATATGGCTGGATCAGGCACGTGATGCCCTGCGCGGCGAGGCGCAATCGCTGGTCATGGTCATGCCGCCTGCACCCCCCGATCACCGCGACTGGCGGCGCGCGATTGCACGCGATCTGGCGCGGGAACTGGCACCCAAGCGGGTTAATCTGGTGTCGGGAGGCGATCCCGATGCGATTTCTGCGGTGCTGGAATACCTTGCCCGCGCGCCGGGTGTGACCGGCCAATTGCTGCCGGCGTCTGGCCAAGGCGCGGACAATCCGGCAGGATAGGCAAATGGACTATGTCACCGCCCCAAATGCCGATCAAGGCGCGCCGCTGATCGATGCTTTCCAGCGGCGGATCACCTATTTGCGCCTTTCGGTGACGGATCGCTGCGATCTGCGCTGCTCCTATTGCATGCCGGAAAAGATGAAATTCCTGCCCAAGGCAGAGGTCCTGTCGCTGGAGGAATTGCACCAGCTCGGGCGCGCTTTCATTGCGCGCGGGGTGCGCAGGATCCGCTTGACCGGCGGCGAGCCATTGGTGCGGCGCGACATGATCGATCTGGTGCGGGCGCTCGGGCGTGAAATCGGCAGCGGCCTCGACGAATTGACCCTTACCACCAATGGCACCCGGTTGGCCGAATTTGCCGAAACGCTGGCGGCAGCGGGCGTGCGGCGGGTGAATGTTTCGCTCGATACGCGTGATCCGGTGCTGTTCGAACGGCTGACCCGGCGTGACCAATTGGGCCAGGTTCTGATCGGGATCGCCGCAGCCAAGGGGGCCAGGCTGAAGGTCAAGATCAATGCCGTGGCGCTGAAAGGTCTAAATGAAGCTGAATTGCCCGATCTGATCGGATGGGCGCATGGGCAGGGGCACGAAATTACCCTGATCGAAGTCATGCCGCTGGGTGAGGTTGATGGCGACCGGATCGATCATTACCTGCCGCTGGGCGCGGTGATGGACCGGCTCGAAGCACGCTGGACGATCACCCCGTCACCCCATCGTACCGGCGGCCCCGCGCGTTATTTCGACATCGCCGAAACGGGCGGCAGGCTGGGCATGATTACCCCGCTGACCAATAATTTCTGCGCAGGCTGCAACCGCCTGCGCGTTACGGCAACGGGCCAGCTTTACCCCTGCCTCGGCGGAGGGGATCGGGTGGATCTGCGCGCAGCGATGCGGTCTGGTGATCCGGCTGCGAAGTTGCAGGCGGCGATGGACGAGGCCATGCGGATCAAGCCTGAACGACATGCGTTCAGCATCGATTTGCGCGGGCAAGCGCCAGCCCAGGCGCGCCACATGTCGATGACGGGGGGCTGAACGATGGCGGTGAGAGTGGTATTTTTGGGGCCATTGGCCGATCTTGTCGGGGCGGACGAAATGGAATTGCCCGCGCCGCTCGACTGGCCAGCGTTGCTGGCCGGAATTCCGCCCGCCGTCGCAGAGCAATTGACCAATGCCCGCGTGCATGTTGCCTGCGCCGGGCGAGTTGTTGCCGATAAGGCGGCATTGCGGGCTGTGGATGGTGACGAGGTCGCCTTGCTGCCGCCGGTCAGCGGGGGCTGAGGCACCGCGATGCGCGATATCCGCCTGTTAACCCAAATGTTCATCCCCGGCCAATTGATCGGCCCTTTCGCACAGGCCAATCCGGGATTGGGCGCGGTGTGCACCTTTGTCGGTGAAGTGCGGGGGGAGGCCTATGTCGAGGCGCTCGAGCTCACCCATTACGAGCCGCTCACGCTGGCCGGCATGCATGATCTGGCGGACCGGGCATTGGGCCGGTTCAACCTGATGGGCCTGCTGATGGTTCACCGGATCGGGGTGCTGGTGGCCGGTGAGCCGATTGTATGCGTGTCTGCCGCCGCTGCCCATCGGCGCGATGCGATCGACGCGGTTGATTTTTGCATGGACCATCTGAAAAGCGCCGCCTGGTTCTGGAAACGCGAACGGCGCAGCGACGGGTGGCACTGGATCGAACCGCGCGCGCAGGACCATACCGATTTGAAGCGTTGGGATTAACTCTCCGGATTTTGATCCGAATCAAGGAACCGCCCGATTGATCGATGTAGAAATTCCCCAGGCGCAAGGGAGTATCAATCATGTCCAAGTATCTGACCCGCGAAGTGATGGCCGATCACGCCAATGTGGCGGCGCTGCCAAGTGTTCCGACGGCCAGTCTGCCAGCCCAGGTTGACCGCAGCTTTGAAATGCCGAACGGGCTCTATGTGACGGCTGCTGCCTGCTATCTGGCATTTCTGGTCATATTGGTCGCTGCCTTTGCCAGCCCCGGCCTGGCAATCCCGATGGGGGTTCTCGTGGTCTTACTGACCGGGTTCTTCGGTGTTCCCGCCGCCTGGACCCGGATGGCACCCGGCAGCACCACGCGTCCGATGGCGTGGAGCCAGTTCAGCAGCCGCGGTATTTCCACGCTGACCGGTCACCTTTCCGCAAGTGAGGCGACTGTCCAGACGCTGATCCTGCCGGTGCTGGTAGTCCTGTGGGCTTTGGCCGTGGTCACGATCTCCGCCCTGATCTGAAGCCCCAAATTTGAGGGGCCCGATTCGAGGTGAATTAAGGACTGCTCAGAAATTGGAGAGGTACGGGGTCGATCAGTTCGATCCCGCGTGCCCCTTCGCGGCGAATCGCACCACCTTTTTCCAGTTTCGACAATTGGCGGCTGACGGTTTCGATGGTCAGACCCAGCATATTGGCCATTTCGCCGCGCGATAGTGGCAGTTCGAAATGTCTGGCCGGGTGGCAAGGCGAATCGCTGGCCGCCTGTGCCATGGCCATGACCAATCCGGCAACCTTTTCGGCGGCACCGTGTTTCCCGGTCAGTTCCAGCAATTTCCGTGAATTATGCAGATCTTCCTGCGACCGGCGCAGCAATGCCTGCGCAAGAATCGGATAGCGATCAATCGCCTGTTCCATGTGCGCGCGCGAGAAGGTGCACAATTGGGTGTCGGTCAGCGCCACCACGTCATATTGCGCAAATGGCTGGAACAATTCGCCGACAAAGCCTGACGGATGGACCAATGCGAGAATGCGTTCCTCGCCATCGCGATTGGTGCAGGTGACCTTCAGCGCGCCCTTGATCAGGGTGGCGCAGACTGTTTCCTTATCTCCGGCGTGAAACAAGGTCTCTCCCCGGGTCAGGTGCCGGGTCCGCCCGGCGGCAGACAGCACTGCGCGTTCATCTTCGTTCAGTACCGAACAGGCAGCACGGTCACGAACCGGACAGCTGGCACAGGCGAGGCTCATGAGGGCATTTTCCCGCGCAATCCGGCAAGTATTGCGTCCTCCTTCGCAATCATGCCCGCCACTGCATCACGGGCATCTTCGATCGCCTTGCGCTGGTCCAGGGCGATCGCGGCATCGGCGTGCAGCAAATCGAGATCGCCTAGCGGCACCGCAGCCTGGCTTCGCGCCGATTCGAGACTGGCCAAAGCGACCTGGGCGATGGCCCATCGATCGCTGGTCACATCGCTGCCTGCTGCGGCGTCGACCAGCCGCGCCGTGCCCGGCGCAGCATCGATAAACGCGCGGTGGGCGCTGGCCGCAGAATCTTGAAGCTGCGCGAGCCGCTGTGCAAGTTCGGCGCTCAAAGGCGATTGTGCAGCAGGCTGGGCGGGTGCGGCGGGTTCGGGCGAATTATATGCCCGCTCTGCATCGCGGATGGCGAGCGATGGATAGTTCGCCTGCGGAGATGCGCAGCCCGACAGCAGAATTGCCGACTGCACTATGGCCAATCCGGGCAATCGAAGGTATGGGGGAAAGGATATCATCGTAGGGTCTTTACCCCGGGTACTCGCTTCATGCCAGTGCCGGTGAAAATTCGCGGGACATTGAATACCAAATCCGACTTCGGCGTTGACTTGAGGCCCACCATCCCTTAACGGCTCCGATCTTTCCGGGGTCCGCAATCTGCGGCACCTTGGTCGCGCAGGTTCCTTTATTGGGGTCGGCACAGCATTTTAGATTGAAAGTGAAATCACCATGTTCGCAGTTGTGCGCACAGGCGGCAAACAATACCGGGTTGCTGCCGGAGACAAGATCGCAGTTGAAAAGCTCAGCGGAGAAGCCGGTGACACGGTGACCTTGGGCGACGTCCTGCTCGCCGGTGAAGGCGATTCGATTGCCGACGCATCGAAGGTTGCTGTTTCGGCAGAAATCATCGCCCAGTCCAAGAGCGAAAAGGTGATCGTTTTCAAGAAGCGTCGCCGCCACAATTATCGCCGTAAGGCCGGCCACCGCCAGCAACTGACGCTGCTGCGCATTCTTTCCGTTGGTGACAGCAAGGCTCCGGCCAAGAAAGCTGCCACACCGAAGGAAGATGCGGCACCTGCTGCCGAAGAAACCAAGGCTGCACCGGCGAAGAAGGCCCCTGCCAAGAAGGCCACCCCGGCCAAGGCCGCCGCTGAGAAGGCACCTGCCGAACAGAAGGCTGCACCGGCGAAGAAGGCTCCTGCAAAGAAGCCGGCCGCGAAGAAAGCACCAGCTGCCAAGGCAGCGGACAAGAAATAAGTCGGAAGACTTCGGAGTAATACGAGATGGCACATAAAAAAGCAGGCGGTTCATCCCGCAACGGTCGCGACTCAGCAGGTCGCCGCCTTGGTGTTAAAAAGTTCGGCGGTCAGGAAGTGATCGGCGGCAACATTCTCGTGCGTCAGCGCGGCACCAAGTTCTATCCCGGCAGCAATGTGGGCCTGGGCAAGGATCACACCCTTTTTGCAACCGCAGAAGGCCGCGTGCGATTCCATTCCGGCAAACAAGGCCGCAAATACGTGTCGGTCGACATGATGGCGCAAGCCGCAGAATAAACGGACGTTTCCACTACCAGGGGTCGTTCAGCAGGATGGCCCAGCCGGTTCAAACCGGCACCGAAGAGGGAGAATGGGCCACCTTGTTTCAAGGGGGTCAGTCTCCCTTTCGTCTTTTCTCCCTCATGCGAAGCCCCGGCGCAAAGTAGTCTCGGGCTGGCGAATAATGCTTTCGCCGCAATGGGAATGTCACGCAAATACCGTAACAGGGAATGTGGGGCGAAAGGAGAGACGTTCCATGTTCTATCGCAGTGGAAGATTGTTCCTGCGGCCTGCTTGGCCAGAGGATTGGCTGGGCATCTGGCAGGGAATCGCGGACGAGGGCGTCACCCGCAATCTGGCAACTGCGCCGTGGCCCTATACGCAGGACCATGCCCGAACCTTCGTTTCATCGCCGCGCGATTCCAGGCATCCGAATTTCCTGCTGACAGACCCACGCAAAGACGGCGCAATCATTGGCTGTGCGGGCCTTGATCCGCATGAAGGCAAGGTCCAGCTCGGCTATTGGATCGCGCGCCCTCATTGGGGGCAGGGTTATGCGACCGAGGCGACCAAGGCAGTGGTCGAAATTGCGCGGATGCTTGGCCACGAACAGATCGTTGCCAGCCATTTCCTGGATAATCCGGCATCGGGCAGGGTGCTGCGCAAGGCCGGTTTCAGGCCTACCGGGCGGATCGAACCGTGTCGCTGCACCGCCCGGAACGGCGAAGTGGACGCGGCTGTCTATGTCCGTGATCTTGCAGACGATAACCGTATGCCCCAGCGCGCCGCGTAACGCAGGCCGCCCCGGGGTGTCCCGCAGCGGAGGGCTTATTCCGCCGGCATCATTGCGTCGGGAAATTCACTCTCGTACAGGCGGATCAAGGACCGGTCATCATGGTTCCACGGGTGGAATCCGGGCATGAAGTAGGCGCACCATTGCGGGAATATGCGGCGCAGGAATCCCGGCTTCAGCAGCAGGTATGACGCGATTTTCCATTTCCACTTGAACCCGGTCAATCCGTCCTGCGCCAGCAATTCTGCCATGTCGCCGACCCGGTGGCCGATAAACCGCTTGGTCACGACCAGCATCATGATGGATTTGACCTTCCAGCGTTTGAAACGGCTCCAGTCGCGGGCTGCATGCAGCCAGGTGTCATAGGCGACGCCCTTGTGCTCGACTTCCTCGGCGGAATGCCAGCGCCACAGATCGCCCAGATCACCGGCTGCCCCATTGAGATGCGAAGGATGGGTCAGCAATTCCTGGCCCAGCATCGCGGTGAAATGTTCAAGCGCCATCGTGGCGGCGAGGTTGAGGATCTGCGGGCGGCCCTTGGTCAGGGCGAGCATTTCTTCCACGCGCCGGTCGATGAATTCGATGTCGTAACCGGCGTTTTCGGCCAGCTTGTTGAACACGATGTGTTCGCGTGTGTGGTTGATTTCCTGCTTTACGAAAGCCCGGATTTCGGCCGCCAGCTTGGGCGATGCGCCATCGCGGTGCGCCTTTACCGATTCGATGAAAAAGGCTTCGCCGCGGGGGAATGTGGCCGACAGCGCGTTGAACCATGCAGTGGCAACCGGATCATCGTTCAGCCACCAGCGTTTGGGCACTGCATCGCGCGCAAACCGGCGATCACGCACGGTAATGGCCAGATCATCGGGGCTACGGGATGTCGGTTGAAAATCGATCGTGGCGGGCGCGTTCATGGGTGTGTCCAATGTTTGATTTGAACGTAAAATAGCCACTACTTACACCAGTGTCAATAATGGCGCCGCTGCCGACCGGCCTTGTCGAAGCGCGGCGCGCGTTCTAGGCGAGGCTTCACGGATTGCCGCTAAATCGGGGTTTTTGAAGTAATGATCAGCCGTAAACGCCTGTCCCCGGAAGAATCCCGCTCTGCCGCGCTACAGGCGGCGCGGGCCCTGCTGATAGAAAGTGGGCCGCAAGCGGTGACTTTGAAGGCCGTGGCGGGGCGCATCGGGCGGACCCATGCAAATCTGCTCCACCATTTCGGATCGGCATCAGGACTACAGAAATCATTGGCGGAACATCTGGCATGGACCGTGTGCGAAACTATCAAACATGCGGTGCGGGCCAGCCGGGTGGGCTTGGGTACGCCGCGCGAAGTGGTCGATCTGGCATTCGACGCATTCGACAAGGAAGGCGCCGGGGCGCTGGCGGGATGGATGCTGCTAACGGGCAATGAAGATGCGCTCGATCCGATTGTCGAGGCAATCCATGCCCTGGTTGACGAAATCGCACCGGAGGAAGCGGAGCACGGACGGCTCAGCAAAATGCGGGTGCATGAAGAAACGCTGACGCTGGTTTTGCTGGCGCTGGGCGATGCATTGATGGGGGCGGCGCTGGCGAAATCGCTCAACCTCCCCCGCAGCGCCGTGCGCGACCGGGCGGAACGGATGTTGACAGCTTCGGTGGAGGAAGGAATCCCTTCCGACTAGTTTACTCGCCAGCGGCCTGGTCGATCGGCTGCAAATGCATCCACGGCGGCGCCAGTTCCACCGGAATATCGGCCACCCGGCGATGATCGAGCGCGAGGCCGAGATCGGGATAGGCGGCTTTGCGTCGTTTGGCGTCGGATTGATCCAGCGGCACCACCACCAGCCGCCGATTTACCTTCTGCCGCCAGTTCATGCGGGCGGTATTTTCCTGCCCGATGTAGCACCCTTTATCGAAGGAAACGCCGTGCAGTTCTGCGGCATTGGTTTCCAGCCACAGGATATCGCCCAGATCGGCGCGGCCTTCAGGCACGCCCAGATCGAGCCGATGCGCTCGCCATGCAGAGTTGGCAGGTGCATCGCTGTCCGAAACAGGGGCAATCCAGCGCAGTCCGAGATCCGTGAGTCGTGGATCCTTGGCAGCATCGCCGGGCGCATTTCCGCTGGTTGGGGGCTGCCAGTAAACGCCCAGCGAATCGTCCCGCCCGATCACGATTTTCCGGCGTAGCCGATAGAGCGACAGGCGCTTGATCAGATCATCGGCTGCCGCAGCCTCGCAATCTACCAGCAGCGCGCTATCTTCGCCCGGCCATACAAGGAAATCGAACATCGCCTTGCCTTGCGCGCTCAGCAGGCCTGCCCATACCGGCAATGCCCCCGTCACATCATTGGTAACGAGACCTTGCAGAAATGCTGAGACATCTTCGCTATCGTCTTGCGGCGTCAGCCGGATTACGGCGCGATCGAACAGGCGGGTGGCATTCATCGTGTATAGGTGGCCCTTTCCCGCAGAAAATCAACGCCGCTGGTAGTCTGCACAACACATGCTATGGCGCGGATCATGTCTGCGCGCACATTCCTTCTGCTGATGTTTGTCTGCCTGTTGTGGGCGCTCAACGTTGTGGTCAGCCGGCTGGTGGTGGACGGGATGGGGATTCCCCCGCTGTGGTTTGCTGCACTCAGATCGCTGGTGGTAGTGCTGGTGCTCAGCCGGTATTTGCAGCCGCGCCCGCCGAAATGGCCGTGGGTTGCACTGGTCACTTTCATGATCAGCGGTGGTTCTTTCGGCCTGCTGTTTGTGGGTTTGCGCGATGCGACGCCGTCTGCTGCTGCTGTCGTCAGCCTGTCGGGCGCACCGCTGACGGTGGTGTTTGCGATCCTGATCCTGAAGGAGCAAGTCCGATGGCGCCGGGGCATAGGCATCGCACTGGCGTTCCTCGGGGTCGGCGTGGCAATTGCGTCACCCAGCGGCTGGTCGAGCAGTGTCGGCTTGATTTTCGTGGGCGCATCGGCGATCGTCGGGGCGCTGGGATCGGTATGGCTTAAAACGATCGACCTGCCGCCGCTGCGCCTCCAGGCGTGGGCCGGGCTGGTATCGGCGCTGGTGCTGTTCCCGATGAGCGCGCTGACCGAAAGCGGCCAGGGCGGTGCGGTGATGGCGGGCGGTTGGCGTTTTGTGGCGGGCCTTGGATTTTCGGCGGTGGTGGTGTCGGTTTTTGCCCATACGGTCTATTTCCGCCTGCTGCGTGATCACGATGCCAATCTGGTTGCGCCGCTGACGCTGATGACGCCAATCTTCACCATTGCTGCGGGCGCCGCGATTACCGGCGATGAAGTGGGGCTGCAATTGCTAGTTGGCGCGTTTATCGCCGGTGCGGGCGTACTCGTGATCATGGTCCGGCCGAGCCTCGCATTGTTCAAACCCCTGCTGGTTCGCACCAGAATTTGAGCGCGCCGAGGCGGGATTCTGGTGACAAGGCAGGCTGGCAACGCTTAGGGGTTACCACATGGCTGAAATTACCAGACTGACGCTGCGCCGCCCGGACGACTGGCATGTTCATCTGCGCGATGGCGATGTGATGCGCGGCGTGGTGGCCCATACCGCGCGGCAATTCGCGCGGGCCATAGTGATGCCCAATCTCTCGCCCCCGGTCACGACTGTCGCAGCGGCAGAGGCCTATCGCGGGCGTATCCTTGATGCGGTGCCGGAAGGCATGGATTTCACGCCCTTGATGACCGCCTATCTGACCGATGCCAGCGATCCGGATGAACTGGCGCGCGGATTTGCCAGCGGCGTGTTTACCGCGGCCAAGCTCTATCCCGCCAATGCGACTACAAATTCGGCCCATGGGGTGAGCGATATCGGCGCGATCCGGCCGGTGCTGGAACGGATGCAGGACATCGGCATGCCATTATTGATCCACGGCGAAGTGACCGATAGCGACATCGATATTTTCGACCGGGAGGCGGTATTTATCGACCGCACCCTGTCAGGCCTCGTGCGTGATATTCCCGGCCTGCGGATCGTGTTCGAACATATTACTACCCAAGAAGCGGTGCAATTCGTGGAAAGTGCCGGTGCAAATGTCGCGGCCACGATTACGCCGCAGCACCTGCATATCAACCGCAATGCCATGCTGGTCGGCGGGATCAGGCCGCACGCCTATTGCCTGCCCGTGGCCAAGCGCGAGAAGCATCGCCTGGCGCTGCGCAAGGCGGCGACATCCGGTTCAGCTAAGTATTTCCTTGGCACCGACAGCGCGCCGCATGAAGTCAGCACCAAGGAAAGCGCCTGCGGCTGCGCAGGTATTTTCAACGCGCCCTTCGCGCTGGAAAGCTACGCTGCCGTGTTCGAGGAAGAAGCCGCGCTGGACATCCTGGAGGCCTTCGCATCTGAAAACGGGCCGCGTTTTTACGGTCTGCCGCTGAATGAAGGCACGGTCACGCTCGAACGCTCCGAAGTAGAGGTGCCCGCGCTGGTGGATGCCAATGGTGCCGGGATCGTGCCGTTCCACGCGGGCGAAATGCTTGGCTGGCGGTTTGCCCTCTAGGCGCTGTGCGTCGCAGCCAGTTTCGCCTGCTTGTTCCGGCGCGACAACAAATCCCATACGAAAATTGCCAGTGCCGTCCAGATCAGCAGGAAACAAGCGAGCTGGATCGGCTGCAATTCCTCCCCGAATACGAAAACTCCAAGCAGGAATACGATGCTCGGCGCGATGAACTGGATGAATCCAAGCGTCGAATAATCCATCCGGCGGGCAGCAATGGCGAACAGCAGCAGCGGAATTGCCGTTACCACGCCGCCCAGCATGATCGCCAGGCTCATCCCCCAATCCTGCCCGAAGGAGGAACCGGCGGGCGCGGTGCTGTAATAATAGGTCACGGCAATGGCCGGAACCATCAGGATCGCTGATTCGATTGTCAGACCGGGCAGGGCGCCGACAGCCACCTGTTTGCGTAGCAAGCCATAGAAACCAAAACTGAGCGCGATCGAAAGGCTGATCCACATGGTCGTGAGCGCGCCGCCCAGCAGCAGCGATACACCCGCCGCGGCGATGCCTAGCGCCAACCATTTCAGCTTACCCATTCTTTCGCCCAGCAACAGTGTGCCCAAAAGCACGTTTATCAGGGGATTGATGAAATAGCCGAGGCTGGCGGCCAGCACGTGGCCCGATTGCACCGCCAGAACATAGACCAGCCAGTTTACTCCGATTAGAAGCGCGCTGCCTGTGAGGGTCAGCATCACCCGGGGATTGCGCAGCGCATCGCTTAGATCCGGCCCCTGGCGCCGGATTGCCACGATTACCAGGCAGATCGGCACGGTCCAGATGATCCTCCAGCCGACAAATTCCAACGCCGGAACGGTTTTGACCATGATCAGGTAGAGCGGGAGGAATCCCCAGATCAGATAGGCACCCAGTGCAGCAGGCAGGCCCGAAGGCTTGGGGGCGGGCGAAGGCAAGCTCATTGCCAGCCCTTAGGTGTGGCGCGATTACGCGGCAAGGCCTGTGACACGTGTCAGCTTGACGAAGAAAATCACTCGGTTCGTCGAAAGAACGCAATTCTGTATCACTGGTTGCGCGCCGTTCAGGAATAGAGGCCTATTTATGAATACATCGATTGAGTCACCCGCTGCCAATCCCCGAATCGGGATTGTTGGCCACCGGCATGAGCCACGAAGCAAGAGGATGAGTACGATGACGACACGAAACAAGACTTTCACCGCATTGGCGCTCGCCATTCCTGTTTTCGCGTTGTCGGCACCGGCAATGGCAGTGGCTCCGACGCAGGCCGCCCCTGCCTATACGCAATCTGTGGCACCAGTTCTCGCCGATTCGATTTTCGAAAACGGGCGCGACCGTGATGACCGGCGCTATAAGCGGGGCCGAGGTTATGATCGGGGATATGACCGTGACGATGACCATTACGATGACCGGCGCTACGAAAGTCGCTATGATCGCGGCCATGACCGGAATTACCGGAGCTCCCGATATGACGAGCGTATATCGCGCGACACCCGCATCTGGCGCGGCCGCGACGGGCGTTACCACTGCCAGCGTGATGACGGCACAACCGGCTTGCTGATCGGTGCTGCGGTCGGCGGATTGATCGGTAATGAAGTGGCCGGTCGCGGGGATCGCACCCTTGGCGCAATTCTTGGTGCAGCGGGCGGGGCAATTCTGGGCCGATCGATCGATCGCAGCAACGCGCGTTGCCGCTGATCTGAATTAACAAAGCTTCGGCCGTCCCACCACGGCTGGTGCACGGTACCCACCGGGCCGTGGAAAGCGCTTCGTCACATCGCAGGATGTGGCGGGGCGCTTTTGTCTTGTGCTCGTTTGCCGTTCGGTCTCGTAAGGATTGGGCCCGGGACCATCCCTCAACGGGACAAGGGCAATTTTAACCAACTTTGAAAGGGTTTCGTTAACCTCGATTGGCGAGGATGCGTGGGAACTTCCGACATTCCCGTCATTTCTGTCTTCAGACCGCACCCGGAGCCCGTCCATGAAATTCCGTCACGTACTTTCAGTTGCCATTCTTCCGCTGATGATGCTTGCCGCCTGCGGCGGCAATGCCGATGATGCGCCGTCCGATGGCGAGGTGGATCCGGCCACGCAGGCGGCGCTCAATGATCCGATCATGGTCGATCCTGATCTGGCCGGCCAGAACGAAGCCAATGCTGCCCTGACCGGCGACGGCAATGCATCCCTGCCTGCCGAGTTGACAACACCCGCCGCGATCCAGGGGGCGATGGAAGAAGCGATGGCAATGGTGGGCGGCAGCGTGCATCTGAAGTCAGCGCCCAAGGCAAAGGCGGTTGCGGGTGAAATCCCTGAAACTGCGGTACTGACTGCGGCAAGCCGGGCGGCCGTGCTGCCGGGTGGCACCGATTGCGCCGCCTTAGCAGAATATTCCGCAGTGTGGGCGGCCCGCCTTCCTCTCACGTTCCCGGTCTATCCGCGGGGAAGCACCCAGGAAGCTGCCGGCACCGACAAGGGGCAGTGTTCGCTGCGGGTGGTCAATTTCCTGACCCCGGTCGGGCTGGACGATGTATTGTCATTCTATCACAGCCGCGCAGTCAATGCCGGCTATACGTCCGAACATCTCAAGGTTGGGAATGACAACATCATCAGCGGTACAAAGGGCGCTGCATCCTTTGTGGTCTATGCGCGGGGGCAGGCGGACGGGCTGACCGATGTGGACCTGGTTACCAGCGGAAGATAGGGATCAGTTGGTGAAACCCACGCCGATACTGGCGCGCGGCTGGTCCATCTCGCTGCTGGCGACCGGATAGGCGCAGTAATCCGCCGCATAATAGGCCGCAGGGCGGTGATTGCCTGACAGGCCGATCCCGCCGAACGGCGCATTCGATGAAGCGCCGTTGGTTGGCCGGTTCCAATTGACGATACCGGCGCGGATATTCGCCCAGAACCGGTTGTAATCCTGCGGCCCGCCGCCAATCAGCGATGCGGACAAGCCGAAGCGCGTGCGATTTGCCTCTGCAATGGCTTCGTCGAAATCATCCACCTTGATGACTTGCAGCAGCGGTCCGAACAATTCGACATCGGGCCGGTCCTTGATATCGGTGGTATCGATAATCGCAGGGGACAGGAATGGCAGTTCGTTGTCCATGCGCGTCAGATGATTGATCGCCTTGCCGCCATGCGACAGGAAATACAGGAAACTTTCGACCAATTGATCCGCTGCGATATTGTCGATCACCGGCCCCATGAAGGGTGCAGGATCGGCAAAAGGCTGGCCCACGATGATCCGTTTGGCCAGGCTGCGTACTTCCGATACAATCGGATCGTACATCTTGGAGGTAATGATCAGCCGCCGCGCGGCAGTGCAGCGCTGGCCCGCACTGGTAAAGGCTGACTGGACGATCAGCATCGCCGCGTCGGAGATTTTCGGGGTGTCGATCACCACGATGGGATTGTTTCCCCCCATTTCCAGCGCCAGGATCTTGCCGGGATTGGAGGCGAGTTTCCGGTTGATCGCGATGCCTGCTTGCGCCGATCCAGTGAACAGGACCCCGTCGATCCCGCGATGTGCCACCAGCGCCTTGCCTTCTTCCGGGCCGCCGATCAGCAATTGCGCCACCGCTGCCGACATGCCCGCACGGTGGAAACACTGGATCAGCAATTCGCCAACCGCCGGGGTTTTCTCGCTGGGCTTGAAAATCACCACATTGCCCGCAATCAGCGCCGGGATGATGTGCCCGTTCGGCAGATGCGCGGGGAAATTATAGGGCCCCAGCACGACCATCACACCGTGCGGCTTGTGGCGAACCGCAGATGAACCCTGCAGCGCCGAATCTCGCCTTTTCTGGCCGGTCCGTTCCGCATAGGCGGTTACCGAAATATCGACCTTGTTGATCACCGCTTCCACTTCGGTGCGGGCTTCCCACAGCGGTTTGCCCGTTTCGCGGGAAATCAGTTCGGCAAAATTTTCTGCTACCTTGCGCACTTCATTGGCGAAGCGGCGGCACAGTTCGATCCGGGTTCCCAGGGGCTGCGCAGCCCATGCAGGCCATGCCCTGCGCGCCCGATCGACGGTTTCGTCAACATTGCCGACCGGCGCGCGCCACAATTCCTCGCCCGTGGCCGGTTCGTAAGAAATGATTTCGTTCTGGGACACTGTAGCGAAATTCTCCGGTTGCGGCCTGCAATTATTTACAGGTTTAAGTAAACGCGGCTCTGCTATTGGGCTTCTAGTGGCCATCGCGCTGCGGTCAATTCCGCTCTGCTGATTTCGGTTCCTGAATTCAAGAACTGGTGAGCGATTCTGCTAGATAATGCCCGCTGGGGGTGGCGGTTCGCCCAGCGCGGTGCCCAGCCGGCGAACAGCGGCGACCTTGTCACGCAGCGGCTGCCAATCGTCCCGCTGGTCGATTGCGGACCAGATCGTCTCCACCTCGTCGATCAGCAGGGATTGCGCTTCTGCATCGCCCCAATAGGGATCGTCCTGTCCGGCACCTTGATACCCTTCCAACGCGACTGCCAATGCACCAGCCGCGTTCCTGCCGCCGCGATGCCGCAACCAGAACACCTCCGGCTCAAGGTCGCTTTCCCGCATTGCCGCCTCACACGCAGCCACCAACGCGGCATCGCGCTGCAGCCCCTGCGAAGTGACGCCGAGCCGCCAGATCCAGCGGCGCGCGACAGCGGCCTTATACAGCGGCCCGAAACGCTCCAGTGCTGCGATCAGCGGCGGTGCATCGGCCACATTACGCAGGGCAATCGCCAATTGCCCGCAATTCCAGTGAAGCGCCTCGGGCTGGCGGCCAAAGGCATACAAGCCCTGTTGGTCGAAATAGGCTGCGGTGAATGCGGCATCCCAGCGCGGCAGCCAGCGCCAAGGGCCGTAATCGAAACTTTCGCCTGAAATGTTCATGTTATCTGTATTGAGCACGCCGTGGACGAAGCCTGCGACCATCCAGCTGGCCGCCAGATCGGCCAGCCGTTCGACCACTTGATGCATCAATTGCACCGCCGGATCGCCGCGTCCCGGTGCGCCGGCGGGCGGGGGCGGTCCAGGGTAATATTTCAGGCAGTAATCGATCAGCGCGGCCATGTGTTCGGTTTCCTGCAATACCGCGAGCCGCTGGAAAGTGCCGATCCGGATATGTCCGTGGCTCAGCCGGACCATGACTGCGGAGCGGGTGGGCGATGGCTCGTCCCCGCGCCACAATTCCTCACCCGTCTCAATCACCGATAGCGTTTTGGAGGTGTTGACCCCCTGCGCCTCGAGCATTTCGGTGGCGAGGATTTCGCGTACCGCGCCTTTCAGCGTCAAACGACCGTCGCCCGCCCGACTGTAAGGCGTGGTGCCCGATCCCTTGGTCCCGCAATCGAGCAAGCGCCCGGTAGAATCGCGCATCTGGGCGAACAGGAAGCCGCGTCCGTCGCCAATCTCGGGATTATATACCCGGAACTGGTGCCCATGATATTTCAGCGCCAGCGGCTGCGGCAGATTGTCCGGCAATGGCGCGAATCGACCGAAATGACTGAGCCATTGATCTTCGGACAGGTCGACCAGTCCTACTGCCCTGTCCCACCGATCATTGCGGTATCTCAGGGTGGTCGCGGGGAAATCCGCAGCGGGCACAGGCGCCCCCAGCCATTCGGCCAATTCCAGGATTGCAGGATCGGCGCGATAGGCGGCGGGTTGCGGTTCTGCTCGCATCGGTCAATAGTGGGGCTGCGCGCTGTTCATGGCAAGACCGGTTATGATCAGGGCGCAATTGGTTTCGTTCGCCAAAACAGGAAGCGTCCCGCGCAAATGGATACAGTGACTGAAAAACTCCTTTGGGTGGACCGCTATTGGGAAAGCCCCGATGGACTGACTCTGCATTTTCGCGATTATCCGGCTGATCCCGGGCTGGGCCATGCGGACCGGCCGCCGCTGCTGTGCATGCACGGCCTGACCCGCAACGCGCGCGATTTTACACCGCTGGCGCGGCACCTTGCGGGCGAATGGCGGCTAATCGTGCCGGAAATGCGCGGGCGCGGGATGAGCGAATATGCCAAGGATTACATGACCTACAATCCGCTGACCTATGTGGCGGATATCGAGGCGCTGCTGGCGCAGGAAGAAATCGATCGTTTTGTCGCCGTGGGAACCTCGCTTGGCGGGTTAATGACCATGTTGCTGGCGGCGAAGGACGCGACCCGACTTGCCGGGGTCGTTCTCAACGATATCGGGCCGGATATCGACCCTGCCGGTATCGAGCGAATTCGCCAATATGTCGGGCAGGGCCGAAGTTATCCAAGCTGGATGCATGCGGCGCGGGCTCTGCAGGAAGTGCATGGCGCGGCCTATCCCGCATTTGGCATCGAACAATGGCTCGACATGGCCAAGCGGGGCATGGTGTTGCAACCCAACGGGCGTATCGGCCTGGATTACGACATGAATATCGCCGAACCATTCCAGCAGGATGATGGCGCTGCACCGCCCGATCTGTGGCCCGCTTTCGATGCCTTGCGCGATGCGCCCTTGCTGGTGCTGCGCGGCGGATTGTCGGACCTGTTGACCCCCGCGACACTTGCCCAAATGCAGTGCCGCCATCCCGATGCAGAGGTGGTGACTGTCCCCGATGTCGGCCATGCTCCGATGCTGGATGAACCCGCTTCCCGCGCAGCGATCGACCGCTTGCTGGCCAAGGTCGGCTGAGGCTGACCCCATGGCCAAGCGCGTAACGAAACCGGAAAAGCCGGGTGCAATCAAGGGTGGGCAGGTCAAGGAGGACAGGCTGCATATATTGCACCTGCATTCCACCTTCGCGGCGGGCGGCAAGGAATTGCGCAGCGTACGCCTGATGAACGCGTGGGGGCCGAATGTGGGCCATTCGATTGTCTCCGCTGTGCCCGATCGCATAGAGGCCGCGCAGTATATTTCACGCACGATACCAATTACTTATCCTGCAAGCTTCCCATCACTTTCCGGCAGGCCTACATTGGGCAGGTTGCAAAAACTGGCGCGGGCGATGAAAGGCTATGACCTGATCCTGACCTATAATTGGGGAGCGATCGATGCGGTGATGGCGCATACCTTGTTCGGGGAAGCGATGGGATTGCCGCCACTGATCCATCATGAAGACGGTTTCAACGAAGACGAGATCAAGCGATTGAAAAAGCGGCGTAACTGGTACCGCAGAATCGCACTGGGCCGCGCCGCCGGACTGGTGGTTCCATCGCAGAAGCTGGAGGAAATCGCGTTGACCCACTGGGCCCAGCCCATAGGCCGGGTAAAGCATATCCCCAATGGCATTGCGACTGCGGGCTTTGCAAAAAGGCCGCGCAACGATGCCTTGCGCGGCGTGATCAAACGCAAGGGGGAATTCTGGGTCGGAACCATGGCCGGTTTGCGAAAAATCAAGAATTTACCGCGGCTTGTACGTGCCTTTGCAGGACTTCCGGAGGAATGGCATCTGGTGATCGTGGGGGAAGGTCCGGAAGAGGATGCGATCCGCGAGGAAGCCGACCGGCTGGATATCGGCCACCGGCTCCACCTGCCCGGCTTCGTGCCTGATCCGGCGAATTACGTCGGTCTGTTCGACATTTTTGCCTTGTCATCCGATAGCGAACAATTCCCCATTTCGGTGATTGAGGCGATGGCAGCAGGTGTTGCGGTGGTGGCCCCTGCAGTGGGGGATATTGTCGAGATGGTCGCGCCGGCCAACGGTCCGTATATCAGCGCCGCCGGGGACGATGCCAGCCTGGCCGGTTCCTTGCGGGAATTGGCCGCCAGCACGCACTTGCGTGCCGTCCTGGGCGCCGCCAACCGGGAGAACGCGCGCGCGCAGTTCGATGAAAAGAAGATGATCGAGGCGTATCGGCGGCTTTATTCATCGGCGATGGGGCGCGGCAAATTGGGCTGAATGGCTAGACCGGCGCGCTTAACCTGTCATTCACGCGGTGGGGGACAGGTAGGCAATCATCAATTGCATCATAGCCGCCATCGTCTAAAGACCCGAAACGTATATCTTTAACCATTCCGGAAGAGCCGCTTGCGGCCGCGAGACCTGAAAATTGGCCCTGATACCAAAAAATAGCAGCAAGAACCCACTCGAAACGCCAGAGGACAAGAGAGCCAGGCAGGAAGCTGCGGCTGAAGAAGTGCTGCTGCGTGAGGTAGATGAGGCAGTTCGGCAGGACCAGCTGAGCAGTTTTGCGACCAATTACGGCAAACCGCTGATCGCTGCGATTGTGCTCGGCCTCGCCGGGTTCGCCGGCTATCTGTTCTGGGACGGTCAGCAAGAAGCCGCAAAGGAGCGCGATTCGGAAGCTCTGGTGGCTGCACTTGATCAGATCGAAGCCGGCAATCTGGGCGCCGGATCTGCCGCGCTTGAACCGTTGATCGCCGATGGCAATCCGGGCGCGCAGACCGCAGCCCGCATGTTGAAGGCAGGGATTGCACTGGAACAGGGCGATGCGAAGGAAGCGGGCGAATTGTTCGCAGCGGTTGCCGCCGATGAAAATGCGCCTCAGGCAATGCGTGATATCGCAACCATTCGCCGAGTCGCAACGACATATGACACAATGAAGCCCGCCGATGTTATCGCGCAGCTGAAACTGCTGGCGGTTCCGGGCAAGCCGTTCTTCGGCAGTGCTGGTGAATTGGTCGCGATGGCATATCTCGATCAGAACAAGACCAAGGAAGCGGGCGCAATGTTCGCCTCCATCGCCAAGGATGAAAGTGTCCCCGACGGCCTGCGTTCACGATCCCGCCAGATGGCTGGATTATACGGGGTCGACGCGATCGAGGACGTGGACAAGGTGCTGGAGGAACTTGGGAGTCCGCAAGATGCCGCACTCCCCGGCGCACAATAGGGCGAAATCCATCGCGCTCGACGCGAATTTGAAGCGCATGAAATCTGAGGATATTTGACCCGATGACCGGCAATCACTTCACCCGAATCACCCGCGCGGCGCTGGTCGTATCGCTGGCCACAGTATTGTCTGCATGCGGCGGCGGCCTGTTTGGCGGCGGTGACAAGAAATCGACCCCGACCGTGGGGGACCGGATACCGGTTCTATCGCGAATCGAAAGCGGGGCAATTGTCGATCCGGCGTTGGCCGGTGTCGCTGTTGTCCTGCCGCCGGCAATTGTGAATACCGATTGGTCACAGGGCGGCGGTAATGCGGCAAAGTCCAACGGTCATGTCGCATTGGCGGAAAACCCCAGCCAGGTGTGGACGGCAAATATTGCCGGTTCAACCAATCGCCGCCGCCTTGCCGCGTCACCGGTGGTTGGCGGCGGCATCTTGGTCGCGGTGGGCACGGACGGTGCGGTCAACGCATTTGACGCGGCCACCGGCGCGCGCCGCTGGACCTATCAGATGAAAGTCGATGATAAATTGCAGAACTCTGCATTCGGCGGCGGGGCAAGTTACGATGGCGGCCGGGTATACGCGACCAATGGGATTGGCGAAGTCGCCGCGCTCGACGCCCAGACCGGCGCGGAAATCTGGAAGGTAAAGCCAGCTGGCCCGCTGCGCGGATCGCCAACGGTGGCGTTCAACACGGTTTTCGTGATGACGCAGGACAACCAGATCATTTCCCTGGCGAGCGCAGATGGTTCTAACCTGTGGCAGGAATCGGGTTCGAGCGCGCAAGCCGGGGTGTTCGGCGTTGCCTCGCCCGCCGCAGGGCAGGGCACGGTCATTGCCGGGTACAGTTCGGGTGAATTGTCCGCCTATCGATATGAGAATGGCCGTTCGCTATGGACCGATGCCCTGTCGCGCACATCGATTTCGACCGAGGTTGGCGCGCTGACCGATATCGATGCCGATCCTATTATCGATCAGGGCCGCGTCTATGCGCTGGGCCAGGGCGGGCGCATGGCCGCTTATGAACTGGTAACCGGCCAACGCATATGGGAACTCAATCTTGCGGGCATTTCCACCCCGGCAATTGCCGGTGAATGGATTTTCACCCTTACTGACGATGCACGTTTGCTGGCCATCGCGCGCGCAACCGGAAAAGTCCGGTGGATTTCGCAGCTGTCTGAATTCCGCAAGCCGAAGAAAAAGACCGATCCGATTTTCTGGACCGGCCCGGTTCTGGCAGGCAATAATCTGTGGGCGGCCAGTACCGAAGGTGAAATTTACCGCATCAGCGTCGCGGAAGGTTCGGCATCGCTCTATCGCGATTTGAAGGCGCCGGTTTCGGTCGCTCCGATCGTGGCCAACAGCACCCTGTATATCCTCGATGATGACGGGGTCATTCACGCTTTCCGGTAATCGCCGGAAATGCCAACGATCTTACCCGGGTCTTAACTCTTTTCCGCTAGCCGGGCGTGCGTGAACAATTCGCCTTCCTTGACAGGTCGCTGCGGCGAACATCCGGCACCTGCCGCTTCGCCCGAAAGCGATGTTTCGGCAGCAGTCGGCCTTGCCGGTGCATTGGGCCTGCTTGCGTGGGTGCTGTTTTGCCGGAATTTTGCCGAATTTTCGGAATTTCTCGACCTGCCCGGGCCGCGCGCCCGGCTGGACGGGCCCTATGCCGCGCTGGCTGCCTTGCTGTTCAGCGCCGGACCAATGGTGGCATGGTCGCTGATTGTAGACAAGGTTCACCGCCGCCCATCGACCGGGATCGACTGGAAACGGCCGCGCCCGGTGTCCTCTGTAATCGAAATATCCATCGTCAAGCTCGCCGGATTATGGGCAAGCTGGGCGATCATCGGGTTCCTCTATTGCGTGGCGCGGTGGTATTGGCAGGGGCAATATCTGTTTGCGATGGATGTGATCGCGGTCGCGGCAATTCCGCTGTTTCTGCTGTCTGTCCCGTATGTCTTGTGGATAGACCGGGTGCTGGTGGAACCGCGCGACCATGCCTGGCATTTCGGCGCGATGCTGATCGGGCGGCAGGGGTGGGAGACCGATGAGGTCAAGAAACACTGGCGGGCATGGCTCATCAAGGCGTTTTTCGGCGCGTTCATGATCTCAATCCTTCCCGGCGGTTTTGCCGAAGTGGTCAATGCCGATTTCACCGGAATCATGGGCAATCCCGCACGGTTGGCATTTTTCCTGATTGCGCTGATGTTTGTGGCGGACGTGCAGATCGGCACCGTCGGCTATCTGGTTACCATGCGCCCGCTCGACGCGCAGATCCGCAGTGGCAATCCGTTGCTTGCCGGCTGGCTGGCTGCGCTGATTTGCTATCCGCCGTTTGTGTTCGCTTTCATGGGCGGCGGCGGGATATTCGCTTATGAGATAAACACGCCGGGCTGGACCTACTGGTTCGCCGGTAATGCGCCGCTGATGTGGTTGTGGGGCGGGGCGCTGGTGTTCCTGACCGCAGTCTACGCCTGGGCGACGCTGGCATTTGGCATCCGTTTTTCAAACCTGACGTATCGCGGGGTTCTGACCCATGGTCCTTACCGCTTCACCCGCCATCCTGCCTATGTCTCGAAGAATTTGTTCTGGTGGCTGTCGGTGCTGCCGTTTCTGGTCAGCAGCGGATCGGCGGTGGACATGATCCGCAATACGTTTTTCCTCGGATGCGTCAGTGCGATCTATTACTGGCGCGCGAAGACTGAGGAGGCGCATTTGCTGCAGGAAGACGCCAAATACCGCGAATATCACCGCTGGATGGAACGCAATGGGCTGATCACGCGCCCTCTTGCGGCCCTTGCAGCGCGTCTGCAGCCGCGCATTCCAGCGGTGGTTCAACCTGCCGAATGATCAGCCGAGCGGCTGGCCCTCGTCCGTTTCATGCAGCCTGAGGCTGCGATCGACCACACCGATTTCGCCGCAGGCAGTGCGCCATTCGGCCATATGCGCCGTTGCCGCGTGGGCCAATAGCGCGGGCTTGTCGCGCCATGCTTCGGAAATGACCATTACGTCAGGATCGGTCAAGTCCTGCGCAAAAGTATAGCGGATGCAGCCGTCTTCCTGCAACGTCTTCGCAATCATCGTGCGCGCCGCATCGGCCAGGCTGGCGATTCCGCCTGCGGCAAATTTGACAGTACCAATTACCAGAATCATCGCGTCATTCCTCAAGTCAAAAACTATATTTGTAAACGTGGCTGATATCGCCGCCCCATTCACCATGGTAGTGATCCAGCAGGCGCTGCGCCGGCACTTTGCCGCTGGCGACGATCTCGTCCAGCGTATCGAGAAAGCCGGTTTCGTTATCGCCGCTGGAGTTGAGTCGGGCGCGGGCAGACAGGCCGGCGCGCGAAATCCTGAGTGCTTCCCTGCCCAGGTCGCGCAAGGTTCCGCCGCCCGGTATCGGCGCGTCCAGGGCGAGTTTCGGAACCACATTGCGCAGATTCTCGCGCTCTTCCATCGTCCAGTCCTTGACCAGATCCCAGGCCGCATCCAGCGCGCTCTGATCATACATTAACCCGACCCAGAACGCGGGCAGGGCGCAAATCCGCGACCATGGCCCGCCATCGGCGCCGCGCATTTCAAGGAAGCTTTTCAGGCGCACTTCGGGAAAAGCGGTGGATAGATGATCCCACCAGTCACTCTCCCGCGGTTTTTCCCCCGGCAACACCGACAATTCGCCGTTGAGAAAATCGCGGAAGCTGAGGCCGGCCGCATCAATATATTTGCCGTCCCGAAACACGAAATACATCGGCACGTCGAGCATGTAATCGACATAGCGTTCATAACCGAAATCATCGTCGAACACGAAGGGTAACATGCCCGTGCGGTGCGGATCGGTGTCGGACCAGATATGGCTGCGGTAGCTGAGGAAACCGTTGGGCTTGCCTTCGGTGAACGGTGAATTGGCAAACAGCGCGGTCGCCAGTGGTTGCAGCGCCAGGCTGGTGCGGAATTTCTTCGCCATGTCCGCTTCGGACGAATAATCGAGATTGACCTGGATGGTGCAGGTCCGCAGCATCATGTCCAGGCCGAGATTGCCGACGCGCGGCATGTGCCGCAGCATGATCTCGTAACGCCCCTTGGGCATGATCGGCAGTTCTTCGCGGGTCTTGTCCGGCCACATGCCGAGGCCGAGGAATCCAACGCCGCAGCGTTCGCCAATGGCTTTTACCTGTTCCAGATGCCGCCCGGTTTCGGCGCAGGTCTGGTGCAGATTTTCCAGCGGGGCACCGGATAATTCGAGCTGCCCGGCCGGTTCCAGGCTGACCGCGCCATCAACGCCGCTCATGGCGATCACCCGCATTTTTCCGTCGGGGCCGCATTCCTCGATCGGTTCCCACCCGAATTCACGCAGCGCCATCAGCATGTCGCGGATGCCGCAACGCTCGTCATAGGATGGCGCGTGGAAATCCTTGCGGCAATAGACCAGCTTTTCATGTTCGGTGCCGATACGCCATGAACTGGCCGGCTTTTCGCCATTTTGCATGGGGGCAACCAATTGGTCGCGACTTTCGATGATCGGGTCTTCCGGCCCTTCTGCGGTGCGTGTGCTCATGCCGGTTTCGTTAGGCAACTGGATGCATCGGCGCCAGTATTATTAATCCGCAGGCATGCCTGCCGTATTTCACCAGTCACCCGTGGTCCCCATCCATAATGCTGTTGCCGCGATTGCCGCGGTTTCTCCCCGGAGTATTCGCGGGCCGAGGGTGATTGGTTTCACCTGACGGTGTCCCCGCAAAATAATTCTCTCAGATGGGTCGAAGCCGCCTTCCGGCCCGATTATCATCGCCGCCGGGGTTCCCGCAGCCGAAAATGCCGTGGCAGCGGGCTCCCCACCGGTTTCATCAGCGAAGAACATCGTGCGCGCGGCGGGCCAACTGGCGAGCAGCGCCTCCAGCTTTACCGGCTCGGCCACTTCCGGCAGGGCGGTGCGCGCGCATTGTTCTGCAGCTTCGATCACGATTGTTCGCGCGCGGTCGAGATTGAGTTTATCCGCCACGCAGCGCCGGGTGATCACCGGCTGGATTTTCACGGCGCCAAGTTCGGTCGCCTTTTCCAGCACCAGATCGAAGCGGTCTTTCTTGAGCAAGGCGGCGCACAGCCAGAAATCGGGCACGTCCTCGCGCGGGCGCAGGCATTGTGAAACCTCCAGCGCGATTTCCCGTTTGCCTGCCGAGATGACCGATGCCGCCCATTCACCTGTTACATTGTCGCACAGGATCACGATATCACCCCCCTTCGCCCGCATGACGCGGCTGAGGTAATGCGCCTGGTTCCCGTCCAGCAAGACGGCCGAACCCGCCGCCAAAGGGCCGGGGACAAACAAGCGCGGGGCGCTGCGCGGGGGCCATTCCGGTGTTCTCGGGCTAGGGGGTGCAGGCATGGCTTCCCACTAGGCTCCGCACTCGGTAGGACGCAAGCATGAACGAAGAAATCGTCCCCGACAGCCAGCATCGCGGTTTGATTGCGCGTCTGCCGCAAATGCCCAGGGACCTGGCGCAATTGGCACGATTCGACAGGCCGATCGGCTGGTGGTTGCTGTTCTGGCCCTGCGCCTGGGGCGTCTGGCTTGCGGGGGGCGGCTGGCAATTGGCATTGCTCGGCTGGATGCTGCTGGGCAGCATAGCGATGCGCGGGGCGGGCTGTGTGTATAATGACATTGTCGATGCCGATCTGGATCGGAAGGTCGCCCGCACCGCCGCGCGCCCGGTGGCGAGCAGGCGAATATCAAACCGCGCAGCCTGGATCTGGCTGACTGCGCTAAGTCTGGTTGGGCTGATCGTGCTGCTGCAATTGCGCTGGCAGGCGCAATTGGTCGCATTGGCCAGCCTGGCCCTGGTGGCCGCATATCCTTTCATGAAACGGATCACATGGTGGCCGCAGGCGTGGCTGGGGCTGGTTTTTACCTGGGGTCTGCTGGTTGGCTGGACAGCGCTGCGGAGCGATAATTGGGACGTACTTGCCGCGATTTATGCCGGAAGCGTGATGTGGGTGATCGGCTATGACACGATCTACGCCCTGCAGGACCGGGAGGATGACGCGCTGGTTGGCATCCGGTCCAGCGCGCTGAAAATGGGCGCGCGGGTCAGGATAGGGGTGGCGTTATTTTATGGCGCAGCCACCGGGTTATGGGCGCTCGGCTTCTGGCTGCTGCGCCACGATCTGCTGGCGCTGCTTGCGCTGGTGCCAATGGCGCTTCACCTCGGCTGGCAAGTGGCCAGCCTCGACGAAACCGACCCGGACAACCCCCTTGCGCGGTTCCGGTCGAACCGGTTTGCCGGTGCGCTGATGGCGGCGGCCTGTTTTGTCGTGGGGAATGCCTGATGTGCAATCTCTACCGGATGACACGGACGGTCGATGAAGTCGCCGGATTGTTTGATGCGGTCAATGACGCCGGAGGCAGCAATCTGGGATCGGAAGTCTATCCGGGTTACCCCGGCCTGGTGGTGGAAAGTGGCTATTTGCGGCAAATGATCTGGGGGTTTCCGCTTCAGACGAAGGGCGCCAAGGGGCAGCTGTTGAAGTCGAAACCGGTCAACAATGCCCGGACCGACAAACTCGCCAGCTTCTTCTGGAAGTCGAGTTTTGCGGCGCGGCGCTGCCTGATCCCGCTAAGCGGCTGGGCCGAAGCTCAGGGCCCCAAGGGTGCGATGACCCGTACATGGCTGACGGTTCCCGGCGCCGAACTGTTCGCAGCGGCAGGAATTTGGCGATCGAGCGAGGAGTGGGGCGACGTCTATTCGATGGTCATGACAGACGCCGCCGGTCCCGCCGCAGAGGTCCACCGCAGGATGCCCGTGCTGCTTCATGCGGATGATTATCCGGTCTGGCTGGCAGGCGATCCTGATGCCGCACTGGACATGTGCCGCGCTTGGGACGGGGAGGTTTCGATTGACCGGACCGACGAGCTCTGGTCGCGCGGCGGAGGGCCAAAACTCGTCTGACATGATCGGTCATTGCGGACGAACATCGGTTCTCGCAGGATCGGTTCATTCATAGCTGACCACCTCGAATTCGATCCCGTCCCAGTCGAGAAAATAGAAGGTCGCCGGGCCGGGGTTGTAGGTCCCGTGACTGAACGGCTCGAGGCCGGCTTCGACAACGGTCTTTTCTGCGGCGGCCAGGTCATCAACCTGCAGCCCGACATGGCTGAGCGGCTGGCCCTTGGCAAATCCGCCGGTGACCTGGTCGTTGGTGTACAGCGCCAGATAGGCGGTGTCGCTGCCGACATGGATGGTGCGGCCATTGTTCATGGATGGCCCCTCCCACCGGATATGCCAGCCGCACAGGTCAGTCAGCAATGCGGCCGTGCGGGCCGGGTTGGTGACTGTCAGATTGACGTGTTCGAGTTTGGCTATGGACATTGATTTCTCCTGAATTTGCTAAGCTGGCAATGCCCGTTTTTCCGCCAAGCCGGAAAGATACGCGGGCGGGTACGAATCATCGCATTTGTCTATCCTGCAATCTCAAGCTAAGTTGAGGTCAAGCAATTTATTCTCGAGGGATCCGGGCCATGCCGCGTAAGCTGAGCAAGAATGATTTTCTCCCCATCGGGGATCTCGCGCGGCGCACCGGCCTGTCGGTTTCTGCGATCCGGTTTTACGAGAACAAGGGGCTGGTCCAGCCGATGCGGACGAACGGCAACCAGCGCCGCTTCCTGCGTTCTGACATCAGGCGCCTGAGCTTTATTCTGATCGCCCAGCAATTGGGGTTGGCCCTGTCCGAAATCGAGGACGAGCTGGCCAAGCTGCCGCAGGGCAGGACGCCAACGGCAAAGGATTGGCGCGCCATCAGTGCCTCGATCCGCGACCAGCTCGACCGCAAGATTGCCCAGCTGACCCGTACGCGCAGCAAGCTAGATGGCTGCATTGGCTGCGGTTGCCTCAGCCTGTCGCGCTGCAAATTGTACAACAGTCAGGACGAGGCAGCAGAAAGCGGGCCGGGACCGCGATTCGTTTTGGGTTGATGGAATTGGAATGCAGCGCCGGCCAGCAGGGTCGATCGGCGGAGCGCCATTCACCCGAACCGGTCACTTGACAGGCTGATCAGTATTCCGGCCCCAGACTGGGATCGAGGTCGCGCGGACGCATGAAATGGACCAATGTTCCGCAATTTTCATCCAGATCAACCCAGTTATCGATACCCAGCTTGAAAACCGCGAAAGTCCCGGTCGGATATTTGTTTGCGGCATTATCGAATAGCGAATCCTCCGCCGATGGCGGAACCAGCGCGAACAGCAATTCCTGCAGGCCGGGGTTGTGCCCGGCGACCAGCAGGGCATCGGCATCGCCGCCTTTTTCGCGCAGCACCTCCAACAGCGTATCGGTGCCCGCCAAATACAGGCGCTGGTCGAACTCCGGATCCAAGCCGGGAAGCGCTGCAGCCAGCGTCTGGCGCACGCGTTCGGCGGGACTGGCCAGAAGCCGGTCAAATTTCAACCCGTGGCGCGTGATATGCGTCCCGATCAAAGAAGCACCCTTGCGCCCGCGATCATTCAGCCCGCGGTCGAAATCGCGCGATGCCATATCGTCCCAATCGGATTTGGCATGGCGCAGGAGACCGAGTGTTTTCATGTCCGGATTGCCTGCCTTCATTGGGTTCGCTGCGTGCCGCCTGATGCGGTTTCTGGTTGGCAAACACGTTTGCCGAGGCGTTGTAAAGCCTCCTCCAGTGTCACACGTGTGACAGGGGTGCCAGGCGGAAAGGCGCTGAGCAGGCGGCTGGGGAATGCGGCGGACAGGACCACGAAGTGACCGCGGTCATCCTTGCTGCGGATCAGCCGCCCAAATGCTTGCGCCAGTTTCGCACGGATCAGCCGGTCATCATAGGTGCTGCCGCCATTTGCCGCGCGGCGCGCGCGGTGCAGGATTGTCGGGCGCGGCCACGGAACCTGTTCCATCACCACGCAGCGCAGGCTTTCCCCCGGTACATCCACCCCGTCGCGCAAGGCATCGGTGCCAAGCAGTGTGGCGCGCGGATCATCGCGAAATATATCCACCAGAGTGCCGGTGTCGATTGGATCGACATGCTGGCCATATAGCGGCAATCCAGCGCGGGCGAGACGGTCGGCAATGCGCCCATGCACCGCGCGCATCCGGCGGATTGCAGTGAACAGACCCAGCACACCGCCGCCCGCAGCCTCTATCAACCGGGCATAGGCACCCGCCAGGGCCGGTATGTCGCCGCGCTTTATATCGGTGACGATCAATACTTCGGCCTGATTGGCATAGTCGAATGGGCTGGCGGCGGCGGCCAGATGCGGCGCAACATCGATATGCGGTGCGCCGGAACGGATGATCGCACCCTCCCATTCCTGACCGTCAGCCCCCCGATCGGTGAGTGTGGCGGAGGTGAGCATCACGCCATGTGCCGGTTCCAGAACCACGCGCGCGAAGGGCTTCATCGGATCCAGCCAACGCCGATGGATCGCAATATCGAATTCGCGGGCGTCGGACCGGTCAACCGCCAGCCAATCGACAAATTCAGGATCCGTCGGGCCGCCCAACCGGTCGAGCAAAGCTTCCCACGCGGTCAGCAAATCCACGCGCCAACCGAGCGAATGGCGCGCGCCTTCGATCCGTGCACGGCCCTGCGCATCCAGCCAGTCGGGCGCATCTTCCACCACCGCTTCGAGTCGTCCGCCCAGGGTGACCAGCGGATGGCGAATGGCAGCCAGCGCGGCCTGTGCCTGTCCGGCCAATTGCACAAAATTGCCGTCCAGTCCGGCCGCCTCGGTTTCGATGCCGTAGCCAGCTTCCTGACCTGCAAGCCCGTTGGCGCTTTCATCGCGGGCATAGGTTACCGCGCGGACCCCCGCGAACAATGTTTCCAAGGGGCCATAGGGCTCGCCATCATGCAGCCGTTGCAGCCAACCGTCGGACGGCATGGCCTGGGCCGCGCGAATGGCATCCTCGACCGCTTTGCCGCCCGCCTCGTCATAGCTGGCGACATCGGCCAGCCGCGCTGCCAACCCACGCCTGCGGCCGCGTGCCTTGCGTTCCGGCCCGATGATCCAGCGGCGCAATTCGATCGCTTCCTGTCCCGACAGCGCGGCGGCAAAGGTCGAATCTGCCGCGTCGAATACGTGGTGCCCTTCGTCGAAGATGATCCGGGTCGGGCGCTGGGCATGGTCGCGGCCTCTCGCTGCGTTGATCATCACCAGCGCATGGTTGGCGATGACCAAATCGGCCTGCGCGCTGGCACGGGCCGCGCGTTCGATGAAGCATTTTCGGTAATGCGGGCACCCGGCATAGATGCATTCGCCGCGCTGATCGGTCAGGGCGGAAATGCCCCGTTTGCCAAATAATGTACCCAGCCAACCGGGCAAATCCCCGCCGATCATGTCCCCGTCGCGCGAAAATCCCGCCCACCGCGCCACTAATTGCGCCAGGATCGCCGCCCGCCCGCCAAACCCGCCTTGCAGTGCATCCTCCAGATTGAGCAGGCACAGGTAGTTTTCACGCCCCTTGCGCACCACCACTGGCTGCGTGCCATCGGCGCGCTGTTCGTCCCAGGCACGGCGGCTTTCTGCGCGCAATTGGCGCTGCAGGTTCTTGGTGTAGGTAGACACCCAGACCGTGCCTTGCGCCGCGCTGGCCCATAGCGATGCCGGGGCGAGATAACCCAGCGTCTTGCCGATGCCGGTCCCGGCTTGCGCCAGCAAGACATGGGGCAGGCCCTGCTGCGCCCTCGGCGCGAAAATCCTGGCAACTTCGCGCGCATACATCCGTTGCCCGTCGCGCCGTTCCGCGCCGTCGCCTGTCAGATGGTCGAGCTGAGCCTCCACCTCGTCTTCTGACAGAATGATCTGCCTCGGCTGCGGCCGATCAGGCACCTCGTCCCATTCGGACAGTTTGGCGAACAGCCATTTCTCGGCCTGTTCAGGGCGTTTGATATGCGTCGCGCAGATTTGCGCCCAGGGCCAGCGCATCTTGGCCAGCGATTGAAGGCTGGACCAGGCACCGTCCCGCTGCGCCCAATCCGCGCGCTCGCAGGCTTCCAGCAATACCCCGGCGGCCATTTGCAACAGGGCCGGGATCTGGTCGTCACTTTCCGGTTCGTCCAGTTCCAGCGCGTGTGCCAGCCCTTTTGGCGTCGGCACCACAAACCGCGCGGGATGGATGAAGGCGAATAATTCCAGCAAGTCGAGGCCGGACAGGTCGGGATAGCCCAATCGCGATGCCACGAGCGGCGCGTTCAGCATCAGCAGCGGCGTATCTGCCGCTGCCATGATCGCCTCGCCCTTGGAAACGCCGCGGGTGTTGCCATTGGCATCGCGCAGCCAAGTCCCGGCATGGCTGGCGTGAAGCGCGGGGAGAGGAAGCGGCTGCGGCATCGCGCTAGCTATGGAAAGGGCGGAACGTAAAGTAAACATCGGGTGGTATGGATGGATAAATTTATTCAGTGCCTATTTTGCTGAAAAGCGCAGCCAGAGCAAAATGCGGCTGAACTGTCCTGATAAAATCAATATTTTGAAGTATTTATAGAATTTTTTGACAAGGGGGAACACTCATTTTTACACCAAAAATTGACTTGTTATTCAAAATATGTAAATTATTTCAAGTCTCGGCTCAATAGCCGACTCCAATATGGTCGCATTGCAATTTAAGTCGTCAGTTATGGCGATAATTAGTATTTTCCGATTTATTATTTGAATATACCAACCAATAACTGGGAAGGATTTAATATGAAAAGGAATATTTCAGCAATAGCGGCTTTGGTGGCGGCATTTACTTTCAGTGCTGCTCAAGCGCAGACCTACACATATTCTACGAAGGACAAGCCAGGAATGGAGGTCGGGACGACCGCGCCGAACGGACGCACGATCGGCGGGACTGCCAATGATGGAGATATGAGCATCGTGTGGGCAGACGGGACCAAGACTAGCGAAACATATACCTGCATCGGCACAACACAGCCGCCCAATGCCAAAATTTTTGACGTACACACCATTTGCGATGCCTCGGGCCCGAATGGTAGCTATACGGCGACCTTCGGCTGTACAATCATGGATGACGGCGCGCAGGGATGTGTCGGCGGCTTGTACGGCAAGACAGGCAAGTATGCAGGCCGCGGCGGCGGTACGACCTGGATGGGTAAGGACGGAGTAGGGCGCGGCACGGGCCAGTGGTCCGACTGAATATTGATCAACCTGCGCGGGTGCCCAGGCATCCGCTCGGGATTTGCGTACCCCGAAATTTGATCGAGAGGGTCCCTCAACAGCCGCGAATGCCGGGTAATGGCTGATTGCCTGGCCTGAAAGGGCTGCGCGCTGATTTGTTCTGCGGCACCTTTCGCACTTGCGAAAAATCGAACATGCCGCAAAAGGCTGCACCATGACTGACGCAGACCTGATCACCGCCGCAAGAAATTCCAAGGCATGGCCGTTTCAAGAGGCGCAGCGGCTTGCCAAACGGTATCCGGGCGGCATCAAACCAGATGGCGCACCGATGATCTTCGAAACCGGATATGGTCCGTCGGGCTTGCCGCATATTGGCACATTCCAGGAAGTCCTGCGGACGACTTTTGTGCGCCGTGCCTATGAAGCGTTAACCGGTGCCCCGACCCGGCTGATCGCTTTCAGTGACGATATGGACGGTTTGCGCAAAGTGCCGGATAATGTGCCAAATCCGGCAATGCTGACGGAAAATCTCGGCAAGCCGCTCAGCAGGATCCCCGATCCGTTCGAAAAGTTCGGCAGTTTCGCAGCGCACAATAATGCGATGCTGCGGGAATTCCTCGACCGCTTCGGTTTCGAATATGAATTCGTATCATCGTCAGAATGCTATAATTCAGGGCAATTCGATGATGCATTGAAAACTGTGCTGCAGCGCAATCAGGACATTCTCGATATCATGCTGCCGACTTTGCGGGCGGAACGCGCGGCGACCTATTCCCCGATCCTGCCGGTTTCGCGGGTCAGCGGCGCGGTGCTTCAGGTGCCGGTGGAGATTGTCGATGCCGATGCCGGGATCATCCGGTTCGAGGATGTGACCGGAGAAACCGTCGAGCAATCTGCACTTGGCGGGCAGGCCAAACTGCAATGGAAAGTCGATTGGGCTATGCGCTGGGTGGCGCTGGGCGTCGATTATGAAATGTATGGCAAGGATCTGACCGATAGCGGGGTCCAGTCGGGTAAGATCGCGCAGGTGCTGGGCGGGCGCAAGCCGGAAGGGCTGATCTACGAATTGTTCCTGGACGAAAATGGCGAGAAGATTTCCAAGTCCAAGGGCAACGGCCTGACGATCGAGGAATGGCTGCGCTATGGCAGCGAGGAATCGCTGGGCTTCTACATCTTCCCCAATCCCAAGAGCGCCAAGCAATTGCATGTCGGTGTGGTGCCGCGTGCGGTCGACGAATATTGGCAATTCCGCGAACGGTTGGCGGAGCAGCCGCTAGACAAGCAATTGGGCAATCCCGTGTGGCATCTCGCCCGCGCCAATGGCGGCATGGTGGGTGCAGACGCGCCCGGTGCGGGCGATACGCTGCCGGTGACCTATGGCTTGCTGCTCAATCTGGTCGGCGTGCTCGGCGCGAACGCAACCCGCGAACAAGTCTGGTCCTATCTCGGCAATTATGTCCAGAATGCTGAACCTGCGGCCCATCCGGAACTGGACGTGTTGGTGACCTGCGCACTCGCCTATAATCGTGATTTTGTTGCGCCAACTTTGAAAAAGCGCGCGCCGACGGCCAATGAAGCGGCGGCGCTGGCGGCGCTGGATGCACAATTGGCACAATTGGAGGACGGCATTTCGGCAGAGGATCTGCAAACCAGGGTTTACGAAATCGGCAAGGATGAACGCTTCGGTTTCGAAAATCTGCGGGACTGGTTCCGGGCGCTGTATGAAACACTTCTCGGCAGTTCGCAGGGGCCGCGGATGGGCAGTTTTATTGTCCTTTACGGCATGGAAAACACCCGCAAGCTGATTGCAGAGGCGCTCGAAAAATGATCGAAACCCGCAGTGACCCCGAAACTCTGGCCGAGGAACTGCTTGGCCGGGATTTCGGAGATCTGGACGCTGACGAACGTAATGTCCTGATCCGCGTGGCCAGCGGAACGTTGACCGGTCTGGACGCCGATGAACGCGCTCAAGCGAATGCCAGCCGGGGCGATCGGGTGGCGGACAGGGTTGCAGCGGTCGGGGGGAGTTGGGCCTTCATTCTCACTTTCCTGTTCGTGCTGATATTATGGATGTTAATCAACAGCCGCGTGCTGGAAGGTCTCGGGTTCCCGGCGTTCGATCAATTTCCGTTTATTTTTCTCAATCTGATCCTGTCGATGCTGGCGGCCATCCAGGCCCCGGTCATCATGATGAGCCAGAACCGGCAGGCCAAGAAAGACCGGATCGCGGCCCGTCACGATTACGAAGTAAACCTGCGTACCCAGATCGAAATCCTGCGGCTGTCCGGGCGGCTAAACAAGGTGCTGGACCGGTTCGAGGCGCGCGAACATCAACGGATGGATGGCGATAGCGGGTAGGGCGGACAGCTTCCCGCCCCTCCCCCCGCGAGGCCGGTCATTTCCAGGGCCGTGTGCGATACCATTTTGTGATCACATATTTGATGCCCTCGATCACAGGTGTCCCCGCGTGCATCGTATCGGGGTTGGGGCGGCCATCGGGCAGCGCATTGTTCCACGCCAGCAGCACGCCGGGCTTGGGCGCGATGTTGATCCCGATTTCGGTAAAGTGGGTTTCGCCGCCCTTGTCGACCGGGTTGAGAAACGCCATCGCGGTCCAGCAGCGCTGCCCGCCGCGCTTTCGTTCCGGTTTCCAGTAATCCTGATCGGTATAGAACCAGTCATTATGGGGTTTGAATTCCTGGCCCGGCAAATAGCGCTGGCCCTGTATCGTTTCGCCGCATTCCGGTTTCATGCCAAGCAAATCGTCAATCCGCCGCGAGATACCCTGAACAAACGGATCACGCGCATCGAAATTGCCGGAATAGGATGTGCGAATGCCAGTGGAATAATCCTGGTCGAACAGTTTGCTGGGCTGCGCCACGACATCGATCATGCGCATCAGCCGGGTACATTCCGTGCCGGTCAGAAATTTACCGACCGCGAAAATCTCGGCCCTGTCAGTGGGAACCTTGTAGGCCTTCGGGTCCGCCTCCAGCCGTTTGCGAACATTTGCGCCCACTCTTTTGAGAGCGTCTTTGTCTGGGGTGATTTCCGTTTTTGCCATAACAGCTATCTCTAGCATTCGGCCCCATGTCCGCAAGCCGGTGCTTGCCGCGGCGGATTAACTTGCTAGCACTTACGGGATATTCACTTTGAAAGGCTGTCTGATGACCGATCCTGCGCATAGCCGCTATTCCATCGGGGCAATGATTTTCCATTGGCTGATTGCGATTGCGGTGATTGTTACCTGGCGTATTGTCGAGGCTGCTGAACACGCATCCAAAGCAGACGAGGCCTATTGGATGGGGCACCACAAGGCGCTGGGGATCACGATCCTGTTGCTGACGCTCGGGCGGCTGGCATGGCGTTTGACCCACCCGGTGCCGCCGATGTCGAAAGCGGTCGCAAAATGGCAGCGGTTGCTGGCGCGCGGCGTTCACGTTCTTTTCTATGTGTTGCTGATCGGCCTGCCGATAGGGGGCTGGCTCGCGACATCTTTTTACGGCTACGGCGTGGATATGTGGGGCCTGTTTGCAGTGCCCGCACTACCGGTCGGCGAATCTAAGGATATTGGCGGGCAGATCATCGGCCTGCACAAGACGGGGGGTGAAATCATGATCTACCTGATCGCACTGCACATCCTCGGCGCATTGAAGCACACTTTCTGGGACAAGGACGGCACGCTGTTCAAGATGCTGTCCTTCGGCACGGTCAGATCCTGAGGCTTGGGTTCAGGCTTGGGCCCCCTGAGCCCACCCAACCGGCGTAAATGAAAGCCCCCGCCAGCATTTCTGGCGGGGGCTTTCATGTCGGTTTCGGCCACTCGCTTTCAGAAGCGGACCTGGGCGGTTTACCAGAAGAAGTCGTGGATCACGTCGACCACTTCGCCGGAATAAATATCCACCAGCAGGACGTCGTCATAATACCGGACCCAGCGATAGGGGCCGTAAACTTCCGGCAGGCGGTACTGCCAGGGGTCATTGATCCAGTAACGGCTACCGAAGAATACCGAACCAAGGCGGAAGCCGATGTTCAACCGGCTGTAGCGATAGTTTCGGTAGGGCGCGTAATAGTGGCCCAGGCGGTAGATGTTGCGGTTGCTGGCGCGATACCCGTGCCAATTGTACCGATTGTTGTTACGCCAGCTGTTGCGATCCCAATTGCGATGATCGCGGTAGTGATTGCGATCATTCCGCGTATCACGCCGATCATTGCGATAAGTATTCCGATCGCCGTGATAATCGCTTCGCTGATCACGGGTGCTTTCGCGGTTGCGGTCTGAGTAGCTGCCATTCCGGTTTCGATCGGAATAACTGCGGTTCCGGTCTGATGACGCACGCTGATCGCGCACGTTCGACTGGTTCGTGCGGGTCTGCTCATGCTGGCGGCGGACTGCTTCACCGCCGCGATTGTTGACCTGACTGTCCACAATGGCCGGACGATTGCCGCGATCACTGCGATTGCCGCTATCACCCTGACGGTCACGTTCGACTGTGCGGGTGACTTCACGTGTTACTGTGCGTTGCTGTGCTGGCTCGGCGTGGGCTGGCCTTTGTTCGCGCACCTGGCTTTGCTGAGGCCGTTGGGGCTGCTGCCGCTCGGCCTGCTGCCGTTCCGCCCGCGTTTCGCGTTGCACCCGCGCTTCACTACGGCTCTCGCGGCGGTCGGCGCGGCTCTGGCGCACAACGGATCCGCGATTGTCGCGTTGTTCGGCGCGTTCCGGGCGCTCAGCTGCGGCGGCTGCGCTTGGCAGCGATGTCATGGCCAGGGCCGCAGCCAGAGCCGACAGACCACTGGTCATCAAGAGGCGCTTCACATTCATGTCGATTCTCCAGTTAGCGGCCGCGGAAGCTGGACATTTGCGGCGGTATGAAATGGTTTTAGTTCATCTAACCTGACATGAAACTGAACGAAAGCGATTGCCTACCGTTCAGCTAATCGATCGATTTGGTGAATGCCTATGCGATTGACTTGCCACTCCTGCGCGTATCTTGAACGTTTATGACCCAAGCTCTCCAACCGATCCTGAACGCAATTCACAATCACCTGCATCTTGGGGCAACTCGGCGCCGTTCACCGATGCACACGCCGGTTGTCGGCACCGCTGATGGCGATTTGCGGGTGATGGTGCTGCGCGCGTTCGACCTGGCTTCCAGGACGCTGCGATTTCATACCGATGCCCGCAGTCCCAAAATCGCCGCGATCAAGGACGATCCATCCATCACGGTCCTGTTCTACGATCCGGAAGCAAAGGTCCAGATCAGGGCGAGGGGGATCGGCCGGGTCGACACAAACGGCGCAGTGGTGGATGCAGCCTGGGATCAGGCCACGCCCTTCGCCAAACGCTGCTACCTTGCCGAATCCGCGCCGGGCGGTTCATGCGATAGCCCGGTATCGGGTCTGCCGGATTGGGTGGAGGGGATTACCCCGTCCGAAGCGCAGGTGGCGCCCGGACGAGAAAATTTTGCCGTGTTACTGGTCCGGGTCGAAGTGTTCGACTGGCTCTATCTGGCGAACACCGGACATCGCCGGGCACGGTTCGAATTTTCGGATGAAAGGATGATCGGCAACTGGCTGGTGCCTTGACGCGGAAGGTTTGGTCGGCCGAGGCCGGAAGTCATGCTGCGCCGATTTTCTTCAGTTTTTCCATCAGGCTCGCTTCATCGAAGGGCTTGGTAACATATTCATCAGCGCCATGATCGATGCCCTTATGGATATCGAACGTGTCCTTCTTGGTTGTGCAGAACACGACCTTGGGGCGCTTTGTCGCCGGTTCCTTGCGCAAGGCGACGAGGAATTCGAGGCCGGTCATCACCGGCATATCCCAGTCCAGAATGATTAGGTCAGGCATGGCGATTTTGCACTTCTTGAGCGCTTCCTCACCATTTTCCGCTTCATCGACATGATAGCCAATATCGGAAATGATCCGCCGAGAGACTTTGCGGATCATCCGCGAATCGTCGACCAGCAGGCAATGCGGCATCCGTACTGCTGCTGCCTGGTTGTGTGGGGCGGAATGTTCATCTGGCTGGGGAACGCGGCGCCCCGTCGGCATCTGCGGCGGCGCGGCGCCGACCCTGGCGGCTGGCGGGTCTTCCACCGGCGGCTGCATAAGTGCCTGCGGCGGAGCCGGCTCGGCTGGCGCAGCAAGGCACGGGGCGTCCCCTTCATGCGACCGATCCTGATTGGCGGGCGCCGGAGCGTCGATTCGTTTGATCAGATTGCGAATGGGAGTACTCCACCGTTACTGGCCCGGTTTCCGGCCCCGTTACTGGCCCGGTTCAACGATCTGGGATCAGGCATATAGGCAGCCTGCGGGGCTACCTCGTCTTCGGCAGGGGTCATCCGGACGTGCAGATAGGGCACCCAGATGTCGCCATAGTCAGCTTTCTGATACCACAAATCCAGAATGTCATAAGATGCCCAGAAACCATCCGGTTCCTGCAGACGCAGGCCTTCGCCGATGCGGGGCATGACGGCCATCTTTATCCGTTCATGAGACTGATGGGTCTCGTTCTGAATTTCGACTTCGATCACCGGCGCTGCATCCCTTGCTTGCGAGAAACAGGCATAGGGAGAAATGCTTTATGAATTGGAAACGTATCGGAGTGACGCGAGGAAATTATGCCCTGGTCCGCTGCCCCGCTGCCGACCCCATTTCGGGTCGCCCCGCCGACCATGGTGATTGTTCCAAGGTCGGCGATTTCAGTTCAGCCTACCGCGTCAGTTTCTTATACGCCAACCTGGTCGGGCGATCTGCCGCATCGCCCAGACGGCGGCGTTTGTCTTCTTCATAGGCCTCGAAATTGCCTTCGAACCATTCCACATGGCTGTCGCCTTCGAATGCCAGGATATGCGTCGCCAGCCTGTCGAGGAAAAATCGGTCATGCGAGATTACCACCGCACAGCCAGCGAAATTCTCGATTGCATCTTCCAGCGCGCGCAGGGTTTCCACGTCGAGATCGTTGGTCGGTTCATCCAATAGCAGCACATTGCCGCCGTCTTTTAGCATCTTGGCCATGTGGACCCGGTTGCGTTCACCGCCGGACAGCTTGCCGACGACCTTCTGCTGGTCCGATCCCTTGAAGTTGAACGCGCCGACATAGGCACGCGTGCTCATGTCATGGCCGTTGACCTTCATGTAATCGAGGCCGTCGGAAATTTCTTCCCACACGTTATGTTTGGGGTCGAGATCGTCGCGGCTCTGATCGACATATCCAAGGTGGACGGTTTCCCCGATTTCGATAGTGCCGCTATCGGGCTTTTCCTGCCCGGTGATGATCCGGAACAGCGTGGATTTACCCGCGCCATTGGGGCCGATTATGCCGACAATGCCGCCCGGCGGCAGCATGAAGGACAGGTCTTCGAACAGCAATTTGTCGCCATACGCCTTGGTCAGCCCCTTTGCCTCGATCACCTTGCTGCCAAGCCGTTCCGGCACCTGGATCACGATTTGCGCTTTGCCCGGCTTGCGGCTGCTTTGCGCATCCTGCAATTCTTCGAACTTGCGCAGGCGGGCCTTCGATTTGGTTTGCCGGCCCTTGGGGGTCTGGCGAATCCATTCCAATTCTTCGGACAATGCTTTCTGCCGCCCGGAATCCTCGCGGTCTTCCTGCGCCATGCGCTTGGATTTCTTTTCCAGATAGGTCGAATAATTGCCCTCGTAAGGATAGTAGGATCCGCGATCCAGCTCCAGGATCCATTCGACCACATTGTCGAGGAAATAACGGTCATGGGTGATCATCAGCACCGCACCGGCATATTCCTTGAGGTGGTTTTCCAGCCATTCGACGCTTTCGGCATCAAGGTGGTTGGTCGGTTCGTCAAGCAGCAGGATGCCGGGCTTCTGGATCAGCAGCCGGGTCAGCGCCACGCGCCGCTTTTCACCGCCGGACAGGTTTGCAACCGGGGAATCCGACGGCGGGCAGCGCAGGGCTTCCATCGCGATTTCGAGCTGGTTGTCAAGCGTCCACCCATCCACCGCGTCGATCTTGGTCTGCAGTTCGGCCATCTCGTCGCCCAGCTTGTCGAAATCGGCATCGGGTTCGGCCATTTCGGCAGAAATCGTATTAAAGCGCTCGACCAGATTTGCCGTCTCACGCGCGCCCTCCTTGACGTTTTCCAGAACCGACTTGGTTTCATCCAGCTGCGGTTCCTGCTCCAGATAGCCGACAGTGATGTTCTCGCCCGGCCATGCCTCGCCGGTGAAATCGGTATCGATTCCGGCCATGATCTTGATCAGGGTGGATTTACCCGCACCGTTGGGGCCGACGATACCGATCTTCGCACCTTGGTAGAACTGGAGATTGATATTCTCCAGCACCGGCTTTTTCGCGCCGGGGAAAGTCTTGGTCATGTTCTTCATGACATATGCGTATTGGGCGGCCATCGGGGGTCCTTCGGATCGTATCTTGTGCTGGATGCGGAGCGTGATGCTCCGAAAGTTTCTGGGCAAATAGGCATTCATGCCCGGCTGGGCAAGCTGGACTTGGGATACACCCTGCGATAGCAGCACATCCATGCACAAAACCCTGTCTGCGCTGGCCGCACTTTCGCTCTTCGTTTCCGCCCCAGCCGTGATTGCGCAATCCGCCGATCATGCCGATATCGCTTTGAAGAGTGACACTATCGCGTGGGACTTTGTCGAAGGGCTGACCACCGAAGTTGGCCCGCGGCAGGCGGGAACTGAAGCGGAAGCACGCGGCCGCGAATGGTCATTGAACTGGCTGAAGGCAAACGGCTTTACCAATGTCGCTGATGAACCTTTCATGATGGATACCTGGGTGCGCGGCACCGAATCGGCACAAATCGTCTCGCCATTCCCGCAACCGTTTCATGTGGCTGCATTGGGCGGCAGCGCATCCACCAGGCCGGACGGGATTACCGCCGAAGTGGTCATGTTCCGCACCGTGGCCGATTTGCAAGCCGCGCCTGCCGGCAGCCTGACGGGAAAGATCGCCTATATCAGCCATTCGATGACGCGCACGCAGGATGGGTCGCAATATGGCTTTGCCGGCCCGGCACGCTGGGTCGGGGCGAGCATTGCCGCGAGCAAGGGCGCGGCCGCCTCGGTAATCAAATCGGTTGGCACCGATTACCACCGCAATCCGCATACTGGCGGCACACAGGTGGTTGATGGCATGATTCCGGCTGGCGCACTGTCCCTGCCGGATGCCGCCAATCTGGAACGGATGTTCGAACGTGCGGACGGTAAGCCAGTGACGATGAAGCTTGTTCTGACCCCGCAAAAGCTTGGCCAGACGCGGTCGGGCAATGTCGTGGGGGAGATTGTCGGTACCGATCCCTCGCTGCCGCCGGTGCTGCTGGCCTGCCATCTCGACAGCTGGGATTTGGGCACCGGGGCGATCGATGATGGGGCAGGATGCGGGATCATCTCGGCTGCGGCGCGCCATGCGTCGATGGCTGCAAAGCCGCTGCGCACAATCCGGGTTCTGTTTGCCGGGGCGGAAGAAACCGGCCTGTGGGGCAGCAAAGCCTATAGCGCCGCGCATATCGACGAGCCGATCGGCGTGGGTCTCGAAAGCGATTTTGGCGCCGACCGGATCTGGCAGATCCAGACCAATTTCGGGCAGAGCAATCCTGTGCTCGCGGCGAAACTTGCGGTCGCCACGGCCCGTTTCGGGGTTGCGCCTTCGGCGGCGGTCGCCACGGGCGGGGCCGACATCAATATTTCGCGTGACCAGAAGGGCGCGATCATCGATCTGCAGCAGGACGGGACGCGCTATTTCGATCTGCACCACACGCCCGATGATACGCTTGACAAGATCGACCCGGTCCAGTTGCGCCAGAATGTGGCGGTATGGACGGCGGTGGTCCAGGTGCTCGCCAATGAACCGGGGCCAATCAAGGGTGACGTCGAAAGCGGCGAATAGGCGCTAGCGGCGCTGGCGTTCCAGCAATTCGATCAATTCGTTGAACTTGATGCGCTGCTCCGTCTCGTCGCCCGAGGCTATTGCGGCGGCGACACAGCTGGCGGCGTGATCTTTCAGCACTTCGCTTTCAACCTTGGCGAGCGCGGATTTGATCGCCTGGATCTGCGAAAGGACATCGATGCAATAGCGCCCGTCCTCGATCATCTGCGTGACCCCGCGCACCTGCCCTTCGATCCTGCGCAGGCGATTGATCCTGGTTTTTGTGTTTGCTGCTGGCATTGGTTTTCCCGCACTTGTAATACCCCAAGGGGGTATTATGTGCCCTTCCATGAAGATTTCAAGCAGCAGCCCCGATCGCCAGTCGATCCCGCGCCGCAAATTCCTCACCGGCAGTGCCGCCCTGATTGGCGCAGCGCAGTTGCCGATGCCTGGCTGGGCGAAGGGCGAAAGCCTGACCCATGCCAGCAAAGGCTTCGGAACGGTATCGGGCGAGGATATCCGCCTGTCGATCGGCAATTCGCATTTTTCGACCGGTGGGCGAAGTGGACATGCGGTGACGGTCAACGGCACCGTTCCCGGCCCGCTGGTGCGGCTGCGTGAAGGCCAGAATGTGCGGCTTCATGTCACCAATACGCTGGACGAGGACAGCTCCATCCATTGGCACGGACTGCTGCTGCCGTTCCAGTTCGACGGCGTGCCGGGGGTCAGTTTTCCGGGCATCAGGCCGGGGGAAACCTTCCTCTACGAATTCCCCATCCGGCAAAGCGGCACCTATTGGTGGCACAGCCATTCCGGTCTGCAGGAACAAATGGGCCATTACGGCCCGCTGGTAATCGATCAAACGGAGCCGGATCCGCGTTATGACCGCGATTATGTAGTTCTGCTGAGCGAATTTTCGCCGATCCACCCGCATTCGATCATGCGCAAGCTGAAGGTCTCCGAAGGCTATTTCAACTACCAGATGCAGACCGCGACCGACGGCGATATGCCCGGCGAGATGCGCCGCATGTGGGGCGGAATGCGAATGAACCCGCGCGACATCAGCGATGTAACCGGATCGACTTACACCTATCTGGTCAACGGCCACGGCCCCGCGGATAGTCTGGAATATCTGTTCACACCGGGCGAGCGAGTTCGGCTGCGGATCATCAATGGCAGCGCGATGAGCTTTTTCAATATCCGCATCCCGGGTGTGCCGATGACGGTTATCCAGGCCGACGGGCAGGACGTGCACGATGTCGAGGTGGATGAACTGCAGATCGGCACGGCGGAAACCTATGACGTGATCGTGACCCCGCCAGCCGGTGCCCATGCGCTGGTCGTGGAAGCGATGGACCGATCGGGCATGGGGATGGCGACGCTGACCTCGCAGGCCGGGGCGAGGGCGGCGTTCCCCGCCCTGCGCGAGCCTGTGACGCTAACCATGGCTGATATGGGGATGGGCGATATGGGGATGGCCGATATGGAAGGCATGAACCACGGCGCGAATGATCCCGGAGCCAACAATGCCAGCGGGGTGGATCACGCCGCGATGGGCCATACCATGCCGCCAGCGCCAGCAACGACAGCGATGCCCGCGATGGATCATTCATCGGGCGGGATGAGCCATTCAATGCGCGACACCTCGAACCTTCCGCCGGAAGTGGAGGTCGGCGCGGGCGTCGACATGATCGCCCCGATGCCGGCGGACCGGATGGATTACCCTGGCCTGGGCCTCGACAAGGTCGAACACCGTACGCTGCGCTATACCGATCTGCGTGCCCGGAAAGCCGATCACAGCGTGAAATCTCCCACCCGCCAGATGCAGATCCATCTGACCGGGAACATGGAACGCTATATGTGGTCGTTCGACGGCAAGAAATTCTCCGCCGTGGCCGATGATCCGATCCGCTTTGCCTACAATGAACGGGTCAGGGTCAAGCTGGTCAACGATACGATGATGGCGCATCCTATCCATCTGCACGGACATTTCTTCGAACTGGTGAACGGTGCGGGGCATGGTGAGCAGCCGCGCAAACATACCGTGATCGTTCAGCCAGGCAGCACCGCGACATTCGACCTGACGGCGGATGAGCTGGGCGACTGGGCATTCCACTGCCACCTGCTGTATCACATGCATTCGGGCATGTTCCAGGTCGTCACCGTGCGCCCCCTTGGCGGGGAAGCATAATGACAAAGACTGCGATGATCGCTCTGATCCCGCTGCTGCTGGCAGCCGCGCCCGCCATGGCGCAGCACCAGCATCAGGAAACGCCTCCCGCTGGGCAGCCCGGCGCGTCCGCGCCATCACCAGCGCCACCACCACCAGCAGCATATGACATGTCGGCCATTGCCAAGGCATTGGGCAGCAAACAGCCAGCCCAGGTGCAAGACCCTCACGCAGGCCATGACATGCCCGCGGAGGATGCCCCGCCGTCCGCGCAGCAGGCTCTGCCGCCGCAGGCATCGCAGGGCCCGCGCCATGCAGCGGATGCAATCTGGGGCGCGGATGCAATGGCCGTTTCGCGCAAGACGTTGAAATCCGAGAACGGCGGTATGATAACGAGTGTCGTCATCATCGACCGGCTGGAAGCCCGGACCGCCAATGGCGAAGAGAAATATCTGTGGGATGCGCAGGGTTGGTATGGGGGAGATCTCGACAAGCTGTGGCTGAAATCCGAAGGGGAGGGCAGTTTTTCCGGGGCGCTGGAATCCGCCGAAGTTCAGGCCTTGTGGAGCCACGCGATCGGCCCCTTTTTCGATGTGCAGGCGGGCGCGCGCTATGATCTCGAACCAACGGGGCGCGGTTATGCGGTGCTAGGTGTACAAGGCCTAGCCCCGTATATGTTCGAAGTGGATGCGGCGCTGTTCCTGTCCGATCGGGGCGATCTGACCGCCCGGATCGAGGCGGAATACGACCAGAAAATCACTCAGCGCCTGATTCTGCAGCCCCGCGCCGAAATTGAACTGTCCGCGCAGGATGCCCCCGAACAGGGCATCGGGGCAGGGCTGTCCAAGGCAGAAGTCGGCCTGCGGCTCCGCTATGAAATCGCCCGCGAATTTGCGCCCTACGTGGGGGTCGAATATGAGGTCAAGACCGGCCGGACGGCAGATTTCGCGCGTATGGACGGCGAAGACCCGGATGGGGCCGTGTTTCTGGTGGGGATTAAGGCCTGGTTTTGAATCTGCCCTTGATGTGTGGCCGCTGAATTTTAAAAAATGGTCGGGGAGACAGGATCCCCGACCAATTATTCCGATGTCTTAGCAAACCCCAGAAAACCAACATTTCTACACTTCCGGACGAACCGTAGAGCTCGTTTTGTGGCACAATTTGTGGCACAGCGCGAGTGTCCAAACGATCAACCTTGAAAATAAAATCTGAAATGCGCAGCTGGTTGGTGCGAGGACGGTTGCCGGATCGTCTATCGTAAGTGCGTGTCAGCTAATAGCTGTGGATCGGCGTGCAAAAAGGATCCCGTTTGCGGAGTGATCGGCGTCTAAAAGGGACCCCCTCATTTCGATGGTTTAAACAGCGGCCTGGATTGTCAGGCGGCGAGATCGGGATGTTGGTTGTGGAGACGGTAGTTGGGATTCGGCGGGAGCATGCCGGAGGCAAGGCGATCAAGGCGATTGCGCGGGATCTGCACGTTTCGCGGAAGGTGATCCGCAAGGCGATCCGGGCACCGGAAGGTGCATTCGATTATCAGCGCAAGATTCAGCCGCTACCACGGATCGGTTCGTTTCAGGATCGCTTGGACACGCTGCTGGAAGAGAACGAGAAGCGCGGCAGGCGTGACCGGCTGCGGATGACGCGGATCCATGATCTGCTGGAGCGTGAAGGCTTTGAGGGTTCCTATGACGCCGTGCGGCGGTACGCAGCACGCTGGAGGGAGGCACGGCGCAAGGATGCCGGCGATGGCGTCACCGCTTTCATCCCGCTGATCTTCAGGCCAGGCGAGGCCTACCAGTTTGACTGGAGCCATGAGGATGTCGAGATCGCCGGCAAGCCAATGCGGGTGAAGGTGGCGCATATGCGACTGTGCTCTTCGCGCGGGGTCTATGTCCGGGCCTATCCTCGCGAGAGCCAGGAGATGTTGTTTGACGCGCATGCGCGCGGCTTTGCATTCTTTGGCGGCGTGCCCGGGCGCGGCATCTACGATAATATGAAGACGGCGGTGACGAGCGTGTTTACCGGCAAGGAGCGGGTCTTCAACCGACGGTTCCTGATCATGACCGACCATTATATGGTCGAGCCTACGGCCTGCTCGCCCGCGGCAGGATGGGAGAAGGGTCAGGTCGAGAACCAGGTGCAGACGATCCGAGGCCGCTTCTTCCAGCCCCGGTTGCGGTTCGCCAGCCTGGAAGAGCTTAATGGCTGGTTGGAGGCCGAGTGTCGTCGCTGGGCGGAACGGCAGGCCCACCCCGAGCAGGGAGATCTGACCGTAGCACAGATGCTGGAGATCGAACGATCCGCGCTGCAGCCGATGCTGGGGCCGTTCGATGGCTACAATGAGAGTGAGCATGCCGTGACCGGCACCTGCCTGATCAGCTTTGATCGCAACCGCTACTCGGTCCTCTCGACCATGGCGCGACGCACGGTGCAGGTCCGCGCCTATGCCGATCGTATTGTCTTTCGCTGCGGCGAGGAGATTGTCGCGCAGCATCCTCGCTACTTTGGGCGAGGACGCACGATCTATGATCCCTGGCATTATCTGCCGGTGCTGGCCCGCAAGCCTGGAGCGCTGCGGAACGGCGCCCCCTTCCAGGACTGGGATCTACCGCCATCGCTTGCCCGCCTGCGCCGCAAGTTGGGTAATGGCGACGACGCCGACCGCCGGTTCGTTCGAGTGCTATCGGCAGTGCTGACCGATGGTCTGGAGCCCGTCGAGGCAGCCGTGCGCGAAGCAATGGCGACCGGAACGGCGAGCGACGACCTGATCCTCAACATCCTGTCGCGACGCCGGGAGCCACCGCGTCCGCACACGATCATCACCTCGGAGGATAGCGACTTGCGCCATCCGCCGATCGCCGACTGCGCGCGTTACGACCAGCTGAGGACCCTCGATGCAGCGGCATGATATGATCGAGGCGATGCGCGGGCTTGGGCTCAAGGGCATGGCAGGCGCGTTCGACGATGCGGTCACAACTGGCCTTCAGCGCCAGCGCACCACGATGGAGATACTGACCGATCTTCTGCGCGCCGAAGCAACTCATCGTCATGCCGCTTCGATCCGATACCGGATGATCGGAGCCAGACTGCCGGTCGTAAAGGACATCGATGCCTTCCGGTTCGAAGGTACTCCGATCAACGAGGGACTGGTGCGTTCATTGCACAGCGGAGCGTTCCTGCCCCCACGGCGCAATATCGTCCTGGTCGGCGGCACAGGCACTGGAAAGA
>JBGSJO010000041.1:0-4746 GCA_041741895.1 Pontixanthobacter sp. | reverse complement strand
TGCCGGCGCCATGGCCGCGCGCGCCGATGGGCGGATCCCATCGGTCGGGGTGTTCGTCGATCCCGATGACAACCTGCTGGCGGAAGCGGTCACGGCGGCGAAGCTGGGCGCAATCCAGCTTCACGGCGGCGAAAGCCCCGCCCGCGCTGCCGAGGTGAAGGCGCGTTTCGGGCTACCAGTGTGGAAGGTGCTGGCGGTGTCCTCCGCCGCAGATATCGAACGCGCCGGTTCCTATGCCGGAGCCGCCGATTTCATCCTGTTCGATGCCAGGACACCCAAAGGCTCGGCCATTCCCGGCGGCATGGGCCTGCGTTTCGACTGGCGACTGCTGGCCAAATATGACGGCCAACTACCGTGGGGTTTGGCGGGCGGGCTGACTGCGGACAACGTCCTCGAAGCCATTCGGGCAACCGGCGCACCGCTGGTCGATACTTCCTCCGGCGTGGAAAGCGCACCCGGCGTGAAGGACGTGGAACTGATCCGCGCGTTCTGCAAGGCTGCCTTGCGGCACTGAACGACGAAGCCGCGACACCCAATGTATCGCGGCTCCTGATTAAAGCGATTGAATCGGATTAGAAGCGATAAAGCAATCCGGCTGTCACTTGATTGTTCGTGACATTCGATTCGGCATTGAACTGGCTGTATTCGGCACGCACAGCGATTTTATCCGAAATGAAAGTTTCGAGGCCGCCGCCGTAACGGATGGCATCAAGCCAAAATTTTTCACCGTCAAGCTGGACCCGTTGCCGGGCATAGCCGGCACGGGTGTAAAGCGCAGTCTTGTCATTAATCTTGTAACCCAAGCGGCCACTGACGCCCCAGCCCCATTCGGATTCAACGGGAATACCAACAACATCGGCATCGGCAGAAGCAAAATCAGCATTCGCCTCCGCACCAATAAATATTCGATCGTTAATTTTGTAATCATAGCCTGCATATGCTGTTCCGCCAATACCGGACACACCGCCAATGCCTTCCGCGTCACCAGATCCGCTATAATTATCAAACGTCAATCCAGTTCCAACAAATGGCCCTGAAAATTCTTCAGCATGAGCGGGGAAAGAGAGGGTTGCAACTATTACTACACCGATCACGTACTTATACATGTTCTTTTCCTTTATTTATATTTTTGATTACGAGACATCGATGTCTTATTCTCATTCGGCCATTTCAAAGCTTTAGTTACATTGACGTATGATTTTTTATGTCACGTAGGCAGCCGCTGCTGGAGGCGGGGCCGATAGAGCGTGCCGACCGTTAAGAATGTGGACTTGATCCGCGTCTTCTGCGAAGCGATACCCCCTGTATGAACAAGCAAGTAAATTCCTTCCGCAACCAGCCCGACGATCAGGGGCATTTCGGCGATTACGGCGGCCGCTATGTCGCCGAAACGCTGATGCCGCTGGTGCTGGACCTCGAACGCGAATACCGCGCGGCGCAGGCTGATCCCGCGTTCAAGGCGCAGTTCGACGACCTGCTGGAACATTACGTCGGCCGCCCCAGCCCGCTGTATTTTGCCGAGCGGCTGACCGATGCGCTGCGCGGTAGCGCCCAAAAGGGCTTCGGGGCGCAGGTCTGGTTCAAGCGCGACGAGCTGAACCACACGGGCGCGCACAAGATCAACAATTGCATCGGGCAGATCCTGCTCGCGATCCGCATGGGCAAGACGCGGATCATCGCGGAAACCGGCGCGGGCCAGCACGGCGTGGCGACCGCCACCGTCTGCGCACGCTTCGGCCTGCCCTGCGTCATCTACATGGGCGCGACCGACGTTGTTCGTCAGCAGCCCAACGTGTTCCGCATGAAATTGCTCGGCGCGGAGGTGATTCCGGTCACCAGCGGCGCAGCGACACTGAAGGATGCGATGAACGAAGGGCTGCGCGACTGGGTGGCGAATGTCCATGACACGTTCTACATCATCGGCACCGCCGCCGGCCCGCATCCCTATCCAGAGATGGTCCGAGATTTCCAGAGCATCATCGGCATCGAAGCGCGCGCGCAGATGCTTAGCCGCACGGGCCGTTTGCCCGATCTGCTGGTCGCCTGCATCGGCGGCGGTTCGAATGCGCTGGGCCTGTTCCACCCATTCCTCGACGATCCTGAGGTCAAAATGCTTGGCGTCGAGGCGGCGGGTCACGGTCTGGACAAGGAACACGCCGCCAGCCTAACCGGCGGCGCGCCCGGCGTGCTCCACGGCAACAAGACTTACCTGCTGCAGGACGAGGACGGCCAGATCACCGAAGGCCACTCGATCAGCGCCGGGCTCGACTATCCCGGCATCGGCCCCGAACACGCCTGGCTGAAGGAAAACGGCCGCGTGGAATATACCTCGGTGACGGATGATGAGGCGCTGGAAGGCTTCCAGCTGCTGTGCCGCACTGAGGGGATTATTCCCGCGCTGGAACCGTCACACGCGATTGCGGCGGTGACGAAGATTGCGAAAACGATGCCGGATGATGCGATCATCCTGGCAAACCTATGTGGGCGTGGGGACAAGGACATCTTCACCGTTGCTGAGGCGCTTGGGGTGGAGATATGACGAAAGATCGTGCGCGAACGCGCCAGCGCAACAGACTTCGAAACGAGAATACAAGAAGCAAAACACCCAGTTGGGGACCTGCTCTCCTCACGTTCATATTTTTGCTAATTTTCATGGGTGCGTTTCGTTTTGTGCAAAAGGGAGAAGAATTTGCCCTCGCCGACGTCGCGTTCGTTTTTCTCTTTGCAACAGTGATGGCGATTATTGCTTACTTTCGGCCCAGATTGTTTAAATTATGACCCGCCTCTCCAATGCCTTCGCCAAACCTGCCCTCGTCTGCTTCATCACCGCAGGTGACGGCGACACCGCGGCCAATCTCGATGCACTGGTCGAGGGCGGCGCGGATGTGATCGAGCTTGGAATGCCGTTCACCGATCCCATGGCCGATGGTCCTGCCATTCAGGAGGCGAATATCCGTTCGCTGGCCAAGGGCACGAAAACCGCCGATATTTTCGCTATCGCAACCGCATTCCGCGCGCGGCATCCGGACACGCCGCTGGTGCTGATGGGCTATGCCAATCCGATGATCCGGCGCGGGCCACAATGGTTTGCCGATCAGTGCGAAGCTGCCGGGGTGGACGGCGTAATCTGCGTCGATATTCCGCCCGAGGAGGACGCCGCGCTTGGCCCTTTCCTGCGCGCGAAGGGGATCGACCCGATCCGCCTCGCCACCCCCACAACCGATGCAGCGCGCCTGCCTCAGGTGCTCAAGGGCTCCGGCGGGTTTCTCTATTATGTCTCCGTCGCCGGAATTACCGGCAAACAGCAGGCCGCAATGGATTCCATCGAGGAAGCCGTCGCCCGTCTCAAGGCCTCGACTGATATGCCTGTCGCAGTAGGATTCGGCGTACGCACGCCGGAACAGGCCGCCGCCATCGCAAAGGTAGCGGACGGCGTAGTCGTCGGCTCCGCCCTGGTGGAACTGGTCGCCCGGCATGGCGAAGATGCTCCCGCTGCGCTAAAAGTGTTGACTTCGGCGCTCGCGCAGGCCGTTCATTCGGCGCGCACCCCCTGACTTCGTCATTGCGAGGAGCGCAGCGACGGGGCAATCCAGTGCTCCAGTCCAATGTCGGCACTTGATACAGTGGATTGCTTCGCTACGCTCGCACTGACGATTTTGATGTAAGGCTTGCTTCATGAACTGGATTTCCCGAGTCCGTAATTCCCTGCCGTTCCTGCCCAAGCGGGAAACGCCGGACAATCTGTGGGTCAAATGCTCCAAGTGCCACGAAATGCTGTTCCAGCAGGATTACGAGGACAATTGGCGCGTGTGCCAGCATTGCGACCATCACGGGCGGCTGGGAGCCGACCGGCGGCTGCAATTGCTGCTCGATGACGGTTTCTCCATGCTACCCCAGCCGGAGGTGCGCGAAGACCCGCTCAAATTCCGCGATTCCAAGAAATATATCGACCGATTGAAAGCCGCGCGTGCGGCCAACCCGCACAAGGATGCCTTCAGCGTCGGTTCCGGGACCGTGGATGACCGCCCCGCCGTGATCGGGGTGCAGGATTTCCACTTCATGGGCGGTTCCATGGGCATGGCGGTGGGCAATGCCTTCTGCGCCGGCGCGGAGGAAGCGCTCGACCGGAGCTGCGCCTATATCGTCGTCACCGCCGCGGGCGGCGCGCGGATGCAGGAAGGCATTCTCAGCCTGATGCAGATGCCTAAGGCCACAGTGATGACCCGCCGCCTGAAGGCTGCCGGACTACCCTATATCGTGGTGCTGACCGATCCGACCACCGGCGGTGTCACCGCCAGCTATGCCATGTTGGGCGATGTTCATATCGCCGAACCGGGCGCGCTGATCGGCTTTGCCGGCCAGCGGGTTATCCAGGATACGATCCGCGAAAGCCTGCCCGAAGGGTTCCAGCGGGCGGAATATCTGCACAAGCACGGCATGGTCGACATGGTGGTGCATCGGAACAAATTGCGCGAAACGCTGGCGACGGTGCTGGATTACCTGCAGCCCGCGAAGGCGGCGTAGCGCGGCCGGAAATCCGCCGATGGATTTCGCAAGATCCGCCGACCCAGCGGTCCAGCGCCAGCTCGATCGGTTGGCCGCCCTGTCCCTGCCGCAGGGGCGCTTCGGGCTTGAAACTATTCGCGCCCTTATGGCCCGACTGGGCAACCCGCATCTCCACCTACCGCCGGTGTTCCATGTCGCCGGAACCAATGGCAAGGGCTCCACCTGCGCCTTCCTGCGCGC
>JBGSJO010000040.1:0-6894 GCA_041741895.1 Pontixanthobacter sp. | reverse complement strand
AGGAAGCGCGCGATCTAGATGCGCTGGTGGGCCGGCTGGATGCAGAAGGGTCCCTGCGCCAGGAACTTGCAGCTCTGCCCGGGCCGATAATGCGCCCGGGAAAGCCGGAAGATGCACGGGTCAGCACGGCCGCAATCGCATCTGCATCCGCAGTCGCCACTGCCGCGCCTGGCCGGTACCAGCTGCCCGTAGTCGGGCGGACCGTGACCGGGTTTGGCGCGCGGGGTGAAGGCGGCGGGGCCAGCAACGGCATTTCGCTGTCCCCCCGTCCCGGCGCGCAAGTGGTCGCGCCGGGTGCCGGGCGCGTGGTCTTTGCCGGGTCCTATCGCGGCTATGACCGGATCGTGATCATCGAACATGGTGGCGGCTGGATCAGCCTGGTCACCGGTCTTGCGCGCACCGATGTCGAAATAGGCGATGTGCTGGTTGGCGGCGGCCCGCTGGGCGTTGCCGGTGGCGGCAGGCCGGTCGTATCGCTGGAATTGCGCCGCGATGGCGCACCGGTAAATCCGCTCGAACATCTGCGTTAGGGGCGGGCGAGCTTCCCTCGGCAAGGTGGGGCTATTGCATCGAAAAATCCTACTGAATGAACAGATTGTCCGTTACTTATCGAGTCTATAACCAATCGATCACCCTGCGCGTGATGGCTGAGAGTGCGTTCGATGCCGCTGATGCATATCTCGTGAAGACCATCCAGAAGAGGGTCGGAGTAGCTTTGCGGCATATGTGGGGGCCGCAGTCCAAACTGAAATCGGCTTTTAGCGGCCGAATTCATTTTGCAGGCCGTAAGGGCTCTAGAGCGGGCTGCGTTAAATCTGACGCGCGTCGCCCGCTCTAATCTTTGTTGTCGCATCGTAAAAAGCTGAAAACCGGTTCCCACTTTTCAGCACGATGCTCTAGTCTCTCGCTATTCCAAGCGTTGCCGAGCGCACTTTGGCCGGCTTCATTGTTTGCACATTCGCCGCATGTTTTATTAAGGTGGCTCTGTCCTGATTGGTTAGCCGCCCGAGGTCGCCATCCTCGAAATAGGTAAGGGCCCGCAGGGAGTCTGCTGCGGGAAATGTTTTAAACAAGGCACTGGCGGCTCCAAGACCATCTTCGAGTTTCTGACCGTTTGAGAGCATGGCCGCGATGTCCATGTAATCCTTGGCTTCAACCCGGTCGAGCAGCACCTTCAACTTGTGCACCAAAAGGTCATCCAGCGATGCCAAGGTCAACTCCTGCCCCTCTGTAGGCTTTGGTTCTCCTATCCGTCCGAACTTGGAACCTCCGAAAAACGAAAGCTTGACTGCTCTTCCGCCGCCATTCGGCCTGATATTCATGCTCCAGGTGTTGGGCGCGCGCTGCGTTGTCTCTGCGGATGCAAGCATTGGCATTGACCGTGTCAGGAGATCCTCGTCGACATTGCGATCGCTGAAGAAATCGAAGTCTACCGACTCTCGATGGCCTATTTGTAGCGCGATCGCCGTATCGCCATACAGCACGAAGCCAAGGCTGCGTGTCGGTTGGAGTTCGGTCAACACGGATTTTTGTTCAGGGGGGAGAATGTCGTAATGTGTCATGCGAACCTCCTCACCGGAAGCGGCGGGCATTTTGAGCCAACCGCGACAAGGCCTAGTCGGTAATGCCAGAACGTCCACGATTGCGGTCGAAACGCACCTATTGGGGCGGTTTCGATTGCATGCTCGAGCGCTTGTCTTCCAATGTGTTTTTGCATCGATAGGATGTCAGCGAGCGTTCCGATATCCATTACTCTGCGGATGAGCCTTTCAGGCCAGTTGACCGCTTCATCCAATCGCAAGTCCCAGGAGTATACCTCCGCTAAGCGCTTGAACTCCTTAGCCGGCGAGGCTTTGGTAGACAGTTGGTTGCACCATACAATTTACCTCCGAGCTGCCTTTGCGGATAACCGTTAGGCAAATATTTTTCACTGACGTTCAGTCTTTTTTTGGGTTACCAGAAATTGTCTAATCTTACGTCTATTTTGCAACAATTTGAATCTCGATACACGCAATGTCCGGAGCCATCAAAAGCAAGATGAGCCGCGGCCGTTTGAGTTCCGAGGGGATCAAGGGGCACCGGTCACTCCGGAGCTCAAGCGCTGACGAAACGGGATGGTCCTCGGTCAAGCAAGCACCAAGACGGCAAGGCCTAACGCTTCCCAGTCGTGGGCCGCGAATCGTCAAGCGGAGACACGATTTGGTCAAAGCCAAGATACTAAATTAGGCCCTAATTGAATGGCTGCGTTATATTTCGGTGCAATAGCTTCACCATACCAGCCTTCCTCGCTGCGGGCCCGCCCCTCCACAGCGGCACAGGACTTGTTCCTGGGCGGACCAATCCTCATCTGGTGTTCAGCCAAGACGCGCGATAGAATGAACTTCTACGAAAGGTCGAATCCTGTATGAAACTCGCCGCCAGGTCCCGCTCGATAATCCGTTCTGCTGCGCTGGTTACAGCTGTTGCGCTGATCCCTGTCACTACGGCAGGCCTGGCGCAGGTGGATGGCCGCGTCGGGCCGGAATTCGCCAGATTATTCGCGGTCTATCAGCGGATCCAGTCCAGCTATGTCGAACCGGTTGATAACGAGAAACTGATTCGCGGGGCAATCGACGGGATGCTCGCATCGCTCGATCCGCATTCGGCCTATCTCGACGGTTCCGATCTGCAGCGGCTTGAAACCATGATCGACGGTAATTATTCCGGCCTGGGCCTGTCGGTGATCATGGAAGACGGCGCGGTAAAGGTAATTTCGCCATTCCGCGGCAGCCCGGCTGAAAAAGCCGGGTTGAAAGCGGGCGATTATATCACCCATTTGAATGGCAAGCTGATTTACGGCGGCGATCTGGATGATGCGGTCAACCAGATGCGCGGCCCGGCAGGTACCAAGATTGGCCTGACGATTTTCCGTATCGGCCGTGAAGAACCCTTCGAAGTGTCGGTGACGCGCGGCGTGATCGAGCTCGAACCGGTCACTTTCAAGCTCGAACCCGGTAATCTCGGGGTTATCACGGTCAATGAATTTTCCCGCGATGTTGGCGCCGATGTGTTCGCGGCTTACGAATCGCTGCGCAAGCAGGCGTCTGGCCGGATTAGCGGCTTGGTATTGGACCTGCGCTCCAATCCGGGCGGTTCGCTCGATGAAGCGGTGGCGCTGAGCGACCTGTTCCTCGACCGGGGCCGGATCGTATCCCAGCGCGGCCGGGCACAGGGCGAAACGATCCTGTATGATGCAGAAAGCATGTTCCGGGGTGAAATCGCCAAGGACGTGCCGCTGATCGTGCTGATCGATGCCGGATCCGCCTCTGCATCCGAAATTGTCGCGGGCGCCTTGCAGGACCACCGCCGGGCGGTGATCATGGGCCAGCGCAGTTTCGGCAAGGGCAGCGTACAGACATTGCTGCCGGTGACTAACAACAGCGCAGTTAAACTGACCACGGCTCGCTATTACACTCCGTCGGGCCATTCGGTGCAGGAAGGCGGCATCAAGCCTGACATTGCGGTGCCGCAATTGTCCGATCCCGATCTGGAAAAGCGCGCCAAGTTCCAATTGCGCGAATCCGATCTGCGCGGCCATCTGGTCAACGAACTGGCCATGGAGGATGAAGCGATGGAAAGCGACAAGCGCGAAGATCCGCGGTTCCAGCGCACCGCGGCGGAGCTGAAGGAACAGGGAGTGGAGGACTTCCAGCTGTATTATGCCCTCCAGACATTGCGCCGGACGACCACCGCATCCGTGGCGCTGAAATAATTCGCGCGCAGCCGACAACCCGAGCGCTTCAAGAATTTGGTCAAGAATTGGTGATGATGACACAAAACCCTGCAACCTTGCTGGCGCAGCGCCTTGCCATTGCGGTCCCTGCACTGTTGCTGGGCGGCGCGTATATTTCGCAATTCATTTTTGGCTTGTTCCCGTGTGAAATGTGCTGGTGGCAGCGCTATCCCCATTTTCTCGCTCTGGTGCTTGGGCTGCTGGCTGCCTTTACCCCGCAGGCCCAGATCGGCCTCAAGCGCGCGCTGATCGTGCTTGCGGCGCTGGCGATCCTGGCTTCGGGCCTGATTGGCGGATTTCATGCCGGGGTGGAATATAATTGGTGGGACGGCATCACCGGCTGCGCCACCAATGTGGCGACTGGCGGAAATGCCCTGGAAAACATCATGAACGCGCCGATCGTGCGCTGTGATGTCGCGCCGTGGAGCTTTCTGGGAATATCCCTTGCAGGGTGGAATTTCATCATCTCCGCAGGTGCGGCCTGTGTTATACTGGTTTTGCTGACGCGAAGGAAAGCTGCATGAGGACTGGAGCGAAGATCAATACCCACCGGATGATCAGGGTCGACCAGGCGGGTGAATTCGGTGCCACCCGCATCTATGCCGGCCAATTGGCGGTGATGGGTGATCGCGGACCGCATTCGGCGGAAATCACTGCAATGGCAGAGCAGGAAGCTGGCCACCGCGAGAAATTCGATGCGCTGATGGCGCGGCGCGGCGTGCGCCCGACGATTCTTCAGCCATTCTGGTCCACCGCCGGTTATGCCCTTGGTGCCGCCACGGCGCTGATCGGGCCGGAAGCCGCGATGGCGTGCACCGCTGCAGTCGAGACAGAAATCGAAAAGCATTATTCCGACCAGCTCGATGTCCTGGAAGCGGAAGGGTGTGACCCCGAGCTGGCGGCAATGATCGAGGAATTCCGCGAAGACGAACGCGAACACCGCGATATTGCGCTGGCATCAGGGGCGGAAAAAGCCCCGGCCTATCCGCTGCTTACCGGGTTTATCCGCGCCGGGTGCCGCGTTGCAATCAAATTGGCCGAACGGGTTTAGGGCCAAAGGTGGTCAGTTTAGGAACATTCCCTATGTCCCGGGCGCTTCATTTCATGTTCAGGGCCATACGCCCTAACTGACAACGATTCAGGTCCGAGTGACCACCAGTGAGACAGAAAGCCGAAACCATGAACCGCATTATCGCCGCAGCATTGTTCGCCGCCACTCCCGCCTTGCTTGCAGGTTTCGCTGCAGTGCCGGCCGGTGCGCAGGATGCGGGCGGTGACAAGGTCAACATGGTGATCATCTATGGCGACGATGAATGTCCGGTATCGACCGATGACGTGATCAACGTCTGCGCCCGAAAGTCTGAGGGAGAGCGGTACCGGATTCCGGAAAATCTGCGCGCCAGCGATGATCCGGCCAACACGGCATGGGCCAAGCGCGCGGAAAGCTTCGAGATGGTCGGGGCATTTGGTACATTGTCCTGTTCGCCCGCCGGCGCGGGCGGATTCACCGGCTGCACCCAGGCGATGATCGACGCTGCTTACGGCGAAAAGGACGAGGCATCGGGCATCCGCTTTGCCCAATTGATTGCTGCTGCGCGGGCAGAACGCCTGTCCACCATTGATGAGGAGGCTGCCGATACCCAGGCCCGCGTCGAAGTGCTGGAAAAAGCCTATATGGACAAGCTCGCGCGGGAACGTGAAGGGACGGTGCCCGGAGAGGAAGAAGATCTGCCAGCGGTAGCGCCATCTGAAACTCCCTCAGGCGAATAGGCAAATTTAACCAAACTGCGCTACGCCCCGCGGGATGACCGCAGCGCGCAAGATCCTGACAGTTTTCGGCACTCGTCCAGAGGCCATCAAGATGTTTCCGTTGATCCACGGGCTGGGCGGCGATGCCCGCTTCGTGTCGCGCATCTGCGTGTCGGGCCAGCATCGCGGTATGCTGGATCAGGTACTGGAGATCGCCGGGATCACGCCGCATCATGATCTCGACCTGATGCAGCCGGATCAGACGCTGGACGCGCTTACCGCCAATTTGCTGACAGGAATTGGCCGGGTGCTGGACGCGGAACAGCCTGACTGGGTGGTGGTGCAGGGGGATACCGCGACGGCCATGGCGGGCGCGCTGGCGGCCTATTACCGCAAGATTCCGGTTGCCCATGTGGAGGCGGGCCTGCGCAGCGGTAATATCCATCATCCCTGGCCCGAGGAAATCAACCGTAAGATTATTGGCACTATCGCCGCGCTGCATTTTGCCCCGACGGAGACTGCGGCGGCGGCGCTGAAGCGGGAAAATGTTGATCCGGCTACCGTCCACGTCACCGGCAATACAATTATCGATGCGCTGCACTGGATTACCGGCAGGATCGAGGCGCAGCCGGATCTGGCCCGCGATCTGGTGCCTTTGGAAGCGCGCTTTGCAGGCAAGCGGATCATCGGCGTAACCAGCCACCGGCGGGAGAATTTCGGCGGCGGAATGGAAGGGATTGCCGAGGCGATCCGGCGCCTTGCCGCGCGCGATGATGTGGCGATGATCTTCCCCGTCCACCTCAACCCCAACGTCCGCAGGGTGATGAACGCGGAATTGGCCGGGCTGGACAATGTCGCGTTGATCGAACCGCTCGATTACCCACATTTTGCCCGGCTGCTGGATATCTGCACCCTGATGCTGACCGATAGCGGAGGGGTGCAGGAAGAAGCGCCCGCGCTGGGCAAGCCGGTGCTGGTAATGCGCGAAACCACCGAGCGCCCTGAGGGTATCGAGGCAGGGACCGCCAGGCTGGTGGGCACCAACGCCGATCTCATCGTGGCGGAAACGGCTCGCCTGCTAGATGACCCTAAGGCCTATGATGCGATGGCGCAGGCACATAATCCATTTGGTGACGGCAAATCGGCAGGCAGGATTCTGGAACTGCTCGCCCGAGTCTGACGGTTCAAACTAGCACTAATACTACAGTTGCATTTGCTGCCTCTTTTTGCGATGGTAGAAAGCGGCGAGAGCTTGATGCGCTTGTCGCCATCGGGACCATGCCCAGATGAAGGCGGGATGGCTTTGCGCGGCGAATATGAGCTTGGCGATCAGCCGCCGGATTTCCGCTGTGGTGAGGATGTCCTTACACAGT
>JBGSJO010000039.1:0-7831 GCA_041741895.1 Pontixanthobacter sp. | reverse complement strand
GCGCCGGCGCGCGCGATGTCTGGTTCGGGCCGGGCAGCTGGCAGGAACCGCTTGAGGGCAACGTGCGGCGGATGCTGGGGCTCGCCCAGGATGCCGGGCCGGAAAGCGTGGCGGCGCTGTGCCGCGACGATGTGTTCGATGTGCGTTCGCTGCGGCAGTGCCTTGAAACCCTCAACATGTGGGATGCCAAGACCGGCCGTGAAGGGGCCGATGCGATACGGCGATGGCTGTCACTGGATATCGAAGGTCGGGCGACAGCGGTCAGAGTTTTCTTCGGGACGATCCTGAACATGGATGGGTCCGACAAGAAGACGATAGCAAACCGCGATGCCGCCTACACAGACTATATCGATGGCGTTCGCCAATCCATCATGGCGGTTCGCGAACAGCAGATGCTCCTGCAATTGGTAGACTTGCTCGCCCCTGCGCTATTGGTCGGCCGCCGCTTTGCCTTGCGTTGGGAAGAAGCAAAGGCGCGCGAAGGCTTCATCGATTTCGATGACCAGATCCGGCAGGCGGCGGCATTGCTCTCGCGGTCAGATCTGTCGGAATGGATTCGCTATAAACTGGACCGGCGTTTCGACCACATCCTGATCGACGAGGCGCAGGATACCAATGAAGCGCAATGGTCGATCATCCGCGCGCTGACCGGCGATTTCTTTGCCGGGCTGGGCCAGCGGGACGACAAATTGCGGACCATTTTCGTGGTTGGTGATTACAAACAGGCGATTTTCCGGTTCCAGGGCACCAGCCCGGAAAATTTCGAGCGCAACCGCGAACATTTCGCTGCGATCATGGCCGATGCGCGGGTGAATGCGGACCAACTGCGCGAGCGGGTGGCGGCGCGCGACCTGTTGAGCATCGGTCTCGGGCGGTCTTACCGCACAGCGCAGCCGGTGCTCGATTTTGTGGACCGGGCGATTGCTGCCATCGGCCACCAGCAATTCGGACTGGCGGAAAATCCCGGCTGCCATGAAGGCGACGACCGTCCGGGCGAGGTGGTGTTGTGGAAGCCCGTCGATAGCAATCCCGATGATGAAGAAGCGGAAGATTCGCCTGAAAACTGGGTGTCGGAACCCGAACGCCGGATGGCCGATAAAATCGCTGCGCAAATCCAGCTTTGGCTGAAACAGGGCTATCCGCTGGTCAAGGGAAATGCGCGCAATGCCGGGCCGGGGGATATCATGGTGCTGGTCCGGCGGCGGCGAGAGCTAGCCGGGCTGATTGTGGCCCGTTTGCATGCTGCCGGGGTGCCGGTGGCGGGCGTCGACCGGCTCCGTCTTGGCGCGCCGCTGGCGGTCAAGGATCTGATGGCCGCACTGCGCTTTGCAGTGCAGCCGCTGGATGATCTCAGCCTGGCCAATTGGCTAGTTTCCCCGCTGGGCGGATGGTCTCAGCAGGACTTGCTCGATCATGGCTATCGACCTGACAAGATGCGGCTGTGGGACCATCTGCGGCGCTGCGATGATCCGCTGGTGGCCGAAACCTGCGATCGGCTGCGCAATTTGCTGCGGCTTGCGGATTATGAATTGCCCCAAGCGCTGATGCATTGGATGCTGACCGGGCCGTGGCAGGGGCGGCGCAAGCTGATCGCCCGGCTGGGCCGTGATGCCAATGATCCGATCGACGAATTGCTCAACGCGGCGGCCAATTATGCCGGAGCGCATACCGCCAGTTTGCAGGGCTTCATCCAATGGTTCGATGCGGGCGAAGGCGAACTGAAGCGCGAGGCCGGGGCCAGCGAAGGCATGGTCCGCGTGATGACCGTGCATGGTTCAAAGGGGCTTCAGGCACCGATCGTGATCCTGGCCGATGCGACGGGCAATCCCGACAAATCGCCGGTGCGCGGGCTCTCGCTGGTGGATGGGGTGCTGGAAGAAAGCGCCAGGACCGTACCGCTGCCCTCCCTGAGCGGTGACGAGAAAGTCGGCTCGATTGCGGCGGCTGAGGCGATTGCTGCGGCCGAAGAACGGCAGGAACACTGGCGCCTCCTCTATGTCGCGATCACCCGCGCAGAAGAAGCGCTGTTCATTGGCGGGGCGCTGGGCAAAAGGGAGCAGGAACCTGCGCCCGATAGCTGGTATGCGCGCCTTGCGCCCTTGTGCAGCGAAGATGCTGAAGATGATCCGATGTGGGGCCAGCGCACGACATGGGGCCAGCGGCCAGGCCCGATTACCGAGGTGGGAAGCGATCTGCCCTCTGGCTCCTTCGAATTGCCAGGATGGGCGGCCACCCCGATTGGTCCCGAACCGCGCCCGCCGCGCCCGCTTGCACCGTCATCTGCGGGCGGCGAACAGGGTGCCGATCCGCCGCTGCCGCCGGAAATTGCCCGCGAAGCGGCACGGCGGGGCTTGCTGATCCACAGTTTGCTGGAACGGATGCCCGATGTTGCCGCCGATTTGTGCGAGACTGCGGCAAGGGCGTGGCTGACGCGGCAGGCCCCCGATCTGGCCGAAGCAGCAAGGGACGAAATTCTCCGCGCGGCACTTGGCGTGTTAGACACGCCAGAATTCGCAGCGATCTTTTCGCCTGCCGCTCTGGCAGAAGTTCCGCTGGCGGCGGTGGTGGATGGTCAGGTGATTGCCGGCACGGCCGACCGGCTGCTGATTACTACGGAGGCGGTGACCGTGGTCGATTTCAAAACCGCCCGCCGCCCGCCAACGGGGCTGGCCGATATGCCGCAATCGACCTTGCAGCAAATGGGTGCCTATGCCGCGGCGCTGGCGGAAATCTATCCGGGTCGGGCAATCGGCGCGGCAGTGCTGTATACGCAGACGCCGCTGTTGGTGACGATTCCGGCGGAAATTCTGGCGCAGCACAAACCCCAATTGTCCACCGCGCAGGAAAGCTTTTCCATCTCGCTGCTTGAGTGAAATTCAACAACGCCTAAGTTAAGGGCAACAGACAAGGAGAATCCCCATGGCGACAATCAATGTCACCGATGACAGTTTCAAGGCCGACGTACTCGAATCCAGCAAGCCCGTGCTGGTGGATTTCTGGGCCGAATGGTGCGGCCCGTGCAAGATGATCGGCCCAGCGCTGGAAGAAATCAGTACCGAATTGGCCGACAAGGTGACGATCGCCAAGATGGATATCATGGAAAACACCGGCATTCCGGGCGAAATTGGTGTCCAGTCGATCCCGCTGATGGTCCTGTTCAAGGATGGCAAGGCCGTGGCCCAGAAACTTGGTGCTGCGCCCAAGGGCCAACTGAAAAGCTGGCTGGAAGGCGAGCTTTAAGGGATCGATTGCTTTAGTCCGACCAGCCGATCTGCGAGTTGGTCGAACATTTCCGGCGTGGCCGCACCGATCAGACCGGTGCGGCCATGTTCGTCCACGCGGTAGGGTGATCCGTCCATTCGCGCTGCCTTGCCGCCTGCTTCATTCAGCCACAGCGCGCCTGCAGCATGGTCCCACGCCAGAGTGCGTTCGAAAATCGACACATCGTTGATCCCCAGCGCGAGCCGCGGATATTGCTCGGCGGCGCAGCGCGGAATGTCGACCATGGTGTAATGCGGCGCAATGTGGTGTTTCACGGCTTCGCGCTGCTGCAGTTCCATGAACACGGTCGAGATTGCCGCGACCGGCGGTTCCTGCCCAGTGGTGGATGCGGCGACTTTTTCGCCATTGATGAATGCCCCTTTGCCGCGATGTGCGGTGCATACCCGGCCCGACAGAGGGTCGTAGAGCCAGCCAGAATGTGCTTCCCCGCCCGATGCCACCGCGATCAGGATACCAAACGGCGGCTTGCCCGCAGCAAAATTGTTGGTCCCGTCCAGCGGATCGACGATCCAGCAATCGCCGGACAGACGTTCCAGCACCGAAGGATCGCCAAACGCCGCTTCCTCCCCGACAATCGCCAAACCGGGGATGATTTTCGTGAGGCCTTCGTTCAGCAATTCTTCCGCCGCATGATCGGCGATGGTCACGACATCATCCACTGCCTTTTGGGTGATCTGATGGTTGGCGAGCGACTGGTAATGCGGCAGGATGGCGGTGCGGGACACTTCGGCCAGCAAAAGCAGCATGGCCTTGTCCACACCGTCCGGCATCACGAGCGGTAATCCGCGTTGATATCGATGTAACCATGCGTCAGATCGCAGGTCCACACCACCGCCTTGCCGCTGCCGATGCCTAGGTCGACATCCACGGTGATCTCGCTGCCCTTGAGGTGGGCAGCGACCGGCGCCTCGTCATAATCGGCCAGGGGCTGCCCCTCGCGCGCCGCCCAGGTGCCGCCGAAGCCGATCGACAATCTGTCACGGTCCGCCGGTTCGCCCGCCTTGCCCACCGCCATCACCACCCGGCCCCAATTGGCATCTTCCCCGGCGATGGCAGTTTTTACCAGCGGCGAATTGGCGATCGAGAGGCCGATCGTATGCGCACTGTCGTCCGATGCAGCGCCGGTCACGCGAATTTCGATGAACTTGCGTGCGCCTTCGCCGTCTCGCACGACCAGATGCGCCAATTGCCGACACACATCGTGCAGCGCGGCGGCAAAGGCATCCGCGCCAACATCTTCGAAGCTGGCCAGCGGCGTGTTGCCAGCCTTGCCGGTCGCAAAAGCCAGCACGGTGTCGCTGGTGGATGTGTCGCTATCCACGGTGATGCAGGAAAATGTCTGCACATTGCTGACGCTTAGCAGCTGTTGCAAAAATTCCGGCGCAATCGCGGCATCGGTGAAGATATAGCCCAGCATTGTCGCCATGTCCGGCGCAATCATGCCGCTGCCCTTTACAATCGCGGACAGTTCCACCCGCTTGCCGCCGACCATGGCGGAGGCGGCCGCCCCCTTGGCGAAAGTATCGGTAGTGGCAATAGTGTTCGCTGCATCTTCCCAACTGCACGGCGCGGCGGCGACCGCTGCGGAAATTCCCGCACGCGCCTTATCTTTCGGCAGGGGTACTCCGATCACGCCGGTGGAGGAAACGAAAACCTGACGCGGGTCGCAGTCCAGATGCGCGGAAACCTGCGCCATGATCTGTTCCACCGCCTCGCGCCCGCGGTTCCCGGTGAAGGCGTTGGCATTGCCTGCATTCACCACCAGCGCCCGCGCCGCCCCGGCCCTGACCTGTTCGCGGCCCATTTCAACCTCGGTGGAGGGGCAGGCGCTGCGGGTAAATAACCCGGCAACGCTGGTTCCCTCTGCCAGTTCGACATAGGTCAGATCGGCCCGGTCCCAATCCTTGTACCGCGCCCGCGCAATCCGCAGCGTGACACCTTCGATGGCGGGCATATCGGGGAAGGGCCGGGCAAGAGGTGAGCGGGTTGGGTCCATGGGGTCCATCTACTGCGCCGATGCAGCCACGTAAATGCGTTTGCGAGTGGACTAATTAACCCAAACTCCCTATCTGCATTCCCGATGTTCCGCCGTCTTCTCACCTGCCTTGCGCTCATTACCGGCCTTGCGGCTGCGGGCGCGCCTGCGAATGCGGCGGTGATGGATGCATTGAGCGAACAGGTCAGCGCATCCGCCGCGCCGTGCCAGCAGGCCAGTAATGCGCAATGCGAATGCGTGGTCCAACCGTCCACCAGCCCGTCGAAGGGCGACCCGATCAAGGTCTGCAAAACCGGCAAGCCTGTGGTGGTGTATATTCCCACGATCCATTTCGGGGCTGACCGCGCTTACGAATAGCGCCGGTTAATTTTCGAATTCCCAGCTTAGCGGCCGCACGCAGAATATGCGTTTCCGGCTGATTTATCCGACATTTCAGGCCCGACAGGACCAATTTTCATGTTCAAAACACTCGCCAAATCCGTATTCGGATCATCGAACGATCGCTACGTCAAATCCATCGGCAAAATTGTCGACCAGGTCAATGTACTGGAAGACCAGATTCAGGCGCTGTCGGACGCGGAATTGCAGGCGCAAACCGACAAGTTCCGTACGCAGTTGGCCGAAGGCAAGACGCTGGCCGATATCACGCCAGAGGCATTTGCGACCGTCAGGGAAGCATCTGTGCGCGTGCTGGGTATGCGCCATTTCGATGTCCAGCTGGTCGGCGGGGTCGTGCTGCATCGCGGCGAAATCGCCGAAATGCGTACCGGCGAGGGCAAGACGCTGGTGGCCACGCTGGCCACCTACCTCAACGCGATCGAGGGCAAGGGCGTCCATGTGGTCACGGTCAATGACTACCTCGCCCGGCGCGATGCCGAATGGATGGGCCAGCTGTACACCTGGCTGGGCCTGACTGTTGGGGTGATCGTGCCGAACCTGGGGGAATTCGAGCGGCGGGAAGCCTATGCCGCAGACATTACCTACGGCACCAACAATGAATTCGGCTTCGATTATCTGCGCGACAATATGAAGCATGAACGCAGCCAGATGGTCCAGCGGCCGTTCAATTTCGCGATTGTCGATGAGGTCGATTCAATCCTGATCGATGAAGCGCGTACCCCGCTGATCATTTCCGGCCCGACCGAGGACAAGACCGAGCTGTATGTCCAGATCGACGCCATCGTGAAGCAGATCGATCCCGATTTTTATGATGCGGATGAAAAGACCAAGAATATCTCCTGGACCGAAGATGGCACAGAGAAGGTCGAACAGATGCTGGCGGATGCCGGACTTCTGGAAAGCGATAATCTGTATGATGTGGTGAACACCCAGGTCGTCCATCATTTGGACCAGGCGCTCAAAGCGAACATCATGTTCAAGCGTGATACGGACTACATCATCAAGGACGACAAGGTGGTCATCATCGATGAATTCACCGGCCGAATGATGGACGGGCGGCGCTGGTCCAATGGTTTGCATCAGGCGGTGGAGGCCAAGGAAGGTTTGAAGATCGAGCCGGAAAACCAGACGATGGCGTCGATCACATTCCAGAATTATTTCCGCATGTATCCCAAATTGTCCGGGATGACCGGAACCGCAGCCACCGAAGCGGGCGAATTCTGGGAAATCTACAAGATGAACGTGGTCACGATCCCGACCAATGTGGAAGTCAAGCGGATTGACGAGGAAGACCAGTTCTTCAAGAACACAGAAGACAAGTTCAAGGCCATTGCCAAGGCAATCGCTGAAAAGGCGGAAATCGGCCAGCCGACGCTGGTAGGCACCGTCTCCATCGAGAAATCTGAACTGCTTTCGAAATTTCTTGACGCAGAAAACGTCAAGCATTCTGTCCTCAACGCACGGTTTCATGAAAGTGAAGCGCGCATTGTGGCCCAGGCCGGGCGGCTTGGCGCGGTCACCATCGCCACGAATATGGCGGGCCGCGGCACAGACATCCAGCTTGGCGGCAACATGGAATTCCGCGAGGAAGACGAGTTGGCCGGCATGCCGGAAGGCCTGGAACGCGACATTGCGCTGACCAAGATCAAGGCGGAGGTAAAGGCAGAGCGCGAGAAGGTTCTCGAGGCTGGCGGCCTGTTTGTGCTCGGCACCGAACGGCACGAAAGCCGCCGGATCGATAACCAGCTGCGCGGCCGATCGGGACGTCAGGGCGATCCCGGCCTGTCACGCTTCTACTTGTGTCTCGAGGACGATCTACTGCGTATTTTCGGGCCGGACACGCTGTTCAGCCGGATGATGAATTCCAATCTGGAAGACGGTGAAGCGATCGGATCCAAATGGCTCAGCAAGGCCATTGAAACCGCCCAGAAGAAGGTCGAGGCGCGCAATTACGACATTCGCAAGCAGGTCGTCGAATATGATGATGTGATGAATGACCAGCGCAAGGTGATCTACGAACAGCGCGCCGAAATCATGGATAGCGAAGCGGTGGATGATGTGGTGGTCGATATGCGCCATGATACGGTCAATTCACTGGTTAACGCTGCGTGCCCCCCCGGTTCCTATCCCGAACAATGGGATATCGAAGGTTTG
>JBGSJO010000038.1:0-7366 GCA_041741895.1 Pontixanthobacter sp. | reverse complement strand
ACGATGACTTCGACTTCCTGGCTGGTCGAAACGATCTTGCCGGGGTGGACGTTCTTCTTGACCCACGACATTTCCGAAACGTGCACCAGGCCTTCGATGCCCGGCTCCAGTTCGACAAAGGCGCCGTATTCGGTGATGTTGGTGACGCGGCCCTTGTGCTTGGTGTCGACGGCGTACTTGGCAGCAGCGGTCGTCCAGGGATCGGCTTCCAGCTGCTTCATGCCGAGGCTGATGCGCTGGGTTTCGCGGTTGATGCGGACGATCTGGACGCGCAGCACATCGCCGATGTTGAGCACTTCCGACGGGTGATTGACGCGCTTGTAGCTCATGTCGGTGACATGCAGCAGGCCGTCGATGCCGCCCAGATCAACGAACGCACCGTAATCGGTGATGTTCTTGACCACACCTTCGATGATCTGGCCTTCAGCCAGCTGGTCGATCAGTTCGCTGCGCTGTTCAGCGCGGGTTTCTTCCAGAACGGCGCGGCGCGAAACAACGATATTGCCCCGGCGACGGTCCATCTTGAGGATCTGGAATGGCTGCGGAATTTCCATCAGCGGGGTAACATCGCGCACGGGGCGGATATCGACCTGGCTGCCGGGAAGGAACGCCACGGCGCCGTCGAGATCGACAGTGAAGCCGCCCTTGACCCGGCCGAAGATGCGGCCTTCGACGCGGACGCCTTCGCCAAATTCGCTTTCGAGCTTATCCCATGCCGCTTCGCGGCGGGCGCGGTCGCGGCTAAGCATTGCTTCACCATCGGAATTTTCGACGCGGTCGACATAGACTTCGACTTCGTCACCAACGGACAGGCCGTGGCCTTCTTCGCCGCGGTTGAATTCCTTGAGGTCGATGCGGCCTTCGCTCTTGAGGCCCACGTCGATAACGGCAAAGCCGCCTTCGAGTGAAGTGACGGTGCCCTTTACGACGCGGCCTTCAAAGCCGCCATCATCGGCGCCGCCGAATTGTTCGTTGAGAAGCGCTTCGAAATCGTCGCGCGTCGGGTGTTGAGGTTGGGGATTGGCTGTTGATGCCATGGGTTAGAGTTTCCTAAAGTATTTTTTCCGGCCGCCAGGTTGGTTCCCGGGGTCTTGTGGCCGATAACCCCACCGGGCCGGATGCCGCGATGAAGGCCCTTCAGACTTGCGATCGATCAAAGACACGAAAACCGGTAATGGAGCGCTGGGCGCCCTTTGGATTCACCGGCAATGCTAGAAAGCCTGCCTTCGACCGGAAACAAGTCCGCCGAACGGCCGCGCGCCTAAGCGAATTAAGGCGGAAAGGCAAGCAAATTGGGCCAAGCTGTCTCGTCGGCGGGAGGAGGCGAGCCTGGCCTGTTTAACTTAGCACTTCTTCAGCCAGTGCGATCACAGCTGCAATCGCCTCATCCCGGCCGAGCAGCGATGTATCGATCAAGTAAGCGTCCGGCGCCGGAATCAGCGGCGCTGAGGCACGCGAGCTGTCCCGTTCATCCCGGCGGCGCAGGTTTTCGGCAATATCCAACCAGCTTGGGCTCTCACCGCGGTCCTGCATCTCCTTGAAACGCCGATCAGTCCGCGCATCGACTGATGCGGTCACGAACAGCTTCACCTCTGCTTCGGGTGCGATCACGGTGCCGATATCGCGCCCGTCCAGCACCGCGCCGCCCGGCTGCGTGGCGAAGGCGCGCTGACGTTCGTATAGCGCCTTGCGCACGAGGGGGTGGACAGAGACCCGGCTGGCAAGCCCGCCGGTCGCCTCGGAACGCAATTCGGGATCACCCAGCAGCCTTTCGGGGAAATCGCACGCCGCCAGCGCATCCCCGGCATCATCGGGATCGCCGCCATTGAGTGAAACCTGCCGCCCGACAGCCCGGTAAAGCAGGCCGGTATCAAGATGTGGCAATCCGAAATGCGCTGCCAGCGCCTTCGCCAGCGTGCCCTTGCCGGACGCTGTCGGGCCATCGACAGCAATGATCATGGTGCGCTTTTCCGCCGGTCCAGCATCGCCCGCGCCAGTCCGAACAGCGCGATTCCCATCCATACGATTTCAAGAACCATGGTCGGCAGGTTGAAATTCACTGTCAGCGATACGGTGAGCAGCGCCGCCCCCAGAAAGTTGACGAGATTGAACAGCACCATGTTCATGTCCTTTACCACATTGCTGTAGGCATAGGCGGCAACGATGCAGAAACTGCCCGCAAAGCCGATCAGATCGGCGGCAAAGGGGGTGATGTAATCGGTCATGAAGCCCTTTCGGAGAGCATTTTTTCGAATGTCGGGAAACTGGTCGCGATGGGCCTTGTGTCGTCCACTTCGACGCCGTTTGCGGATACCAGGCCAGCAATGGCCATGCTCATCGCGATGCGGTGATCGAGATGCGTGGTGACGGGGCCGCCGCCGCTTAGTGGCCGGCCGCCAGTGCCGTCGATCAGCAAACCGTCGCTGGCCTCGATAACATTCGCGCCTATGGAGGTCAGGGCTTGGGCCATGGCAGTCAGCCGGTCACTTTCCTTGACGCGCAATTCTTCGAGGCCGCTGGTGACAGTGCGGCCCTGCGCAACCGAGGCCGCGACGAACAGTACCGGAAATTCATCGATCATGCTGGGGGCGAGGGCTGGGTCGACTTCAATGCCGGTCAATGCCGAATGCCGCACGCGCAAATCGGCAACCGGCTCACCGCCAACTTCGCGGCGGTTCAGTTCCTCGATATTGCCGCCCATGGCGCGCAGCACGGTGATGATCCCGGCGCGGGTCTGGTTAAGGCCGACATTCTCGATGGTCAGGTCGCTGCCCGGCACGATCAGCGCCGCGACGATGAAAAAGGCGGCAGAGGAGGGATCACCGGGGACTTCGATGTCCTGCCCGGTCAGTTCCGCCTCTCCGTGGATGCGAATCACGCGTTCCTTGCCGCTCGGACCATCCACTTCCTCGATGTCCAGCCGGGCGCCGAAACTGCGTAGCATCCGTTCCGAATGGTCACGGGTGGCGACCGGTTCGATCACGATGGTGATGCCTGGCGTATTGAGGCCCGCCAGCAAGATCGCACTTTTCACCTGCGCCGATGCCACCGGCAGGCGGTAGGTGATCGGCACGGCGGGCAGGCAGCCGCGCATCAACAGAGGGAGGGTGCCACCGGGAGAGGCAGTGAAATTCGCGCCCATTTGCGATAATGGTTCGATCACCCGACCCATCGGCCTGCGCGACAGGCTGGCATCGCCGGTAAAGGCGGCAGTTATCCCGTGGCTGGCAATCAAACCCATCAGCAGGCGGGTGGAGGTGCCGCTATTGCCCATGTCCAGCGCCTGATCCGGTTGCAGCAATCCGCCGACGCCAACGCCTTGCACGGTCCATGTCCCGTTTTCGCTGTGCTCGATCACTGCGCCCATTGCCCGCATTGCGGCGGCAGTGGCCAGCACATCTTCGCCCTCCAGCAGCCCGCGAATGGTGGTTTTGCCGATTGCAAGCGCGCCCAGCATCAGCGAACGGTGGCTGATCGATTTGTCGCCCGGCACGCGGATGGTCCCGCGCAAGGGGCCGGAAGCGGCAAAATGGCGCGGCGTGGGGCTTTCATGCAAGGGAACGGGTTCCTATATGCGAAGCGTACGAAATCTCGTCGCTTTCACGTTGGGTGGGCAACGCGGCTTTTGACAGTGCGATTGCCCTATGGCAAGGCGCGCCCGCTCTTGATTCCGTATCGTTGCTCATGCACGGGCGGTTTCCATCAAGTTTTTGAAGAATTTTTCTCCCCGACCGGTTCGTCCGGGCGACAGTTAAGGAAATACAATGGTCAAGCCAGAATGGGGCACCAAGCGTTCTTGCCCGAAATGCGGCACCCGCTTTTACGATCTGGGCAAGGAAGATCCCGCCACCTGCATCGATTGCGGTGAAGAATGGTATCCCGAACCGGTGCTGAAATCGAAGCAACCGATTCCGTTCGAGGACGAGAAGAAGAAGGTCAAGGAAGCGGATAGCGACCTGGCCGATGATGATGAAGATCTGGAAGATATCGACGACGGCGAGGATTCGCCGGACAATGATGTCGATCTCGGCGGCGATGATGACCTTGGCGTGAGCAAGGGCAAGGGCGACGACGAAGGGCCGGAAATTTAAGGCACCACTGCCAAATCTGTCCTTGCAAAATCGGGAGGCACGCCATAATGGGCTGCCTCCCGGCCACATGGCAGGGAAATATTGGTACGATATTGGTTACGGGGCCTTAGCTCAGCTGGGAGAGCGCCTGCATGGCATGCAGGAGGTCAGCGGTTCGATCCCGCTAGGCTCCACCAGCCTTCTGGCAACCACCGGAATTTTTAGAAAACCTAGAAATTCCGGTGGTTTCCTTTTCCTCCAGCGCATGACTGAACTCGAAACCAGGGCGCGGGGTCTAGCCAACCGACTGGTTGAAGAGGCCTCGCACGAGGCGCTGCAAGAGAATTGCGGCGAGGGGAGGATTGAAAGCCGCGCTGCCGCTTCACAGATTGCCGGTCCAAATTTCGGCAAATGCGCTGACCGATATCAGGCTGAAGTTCTCGACCAGCGTTCGGTAACCGAGAAGACCCGTCTCAAGCACAAGGCACAGCTGGCGCGGATTGTCGGTCATTTCGGCAGGGATGCGCGCACGCTCAAAGGCTTCTTCGTTTGCCCCGGGTTATGGAGCGCATTGGGCCGAGACGGACCGCCATGCGAGGATTAAGCTGACAACACCCTCTAGCCGGCGTATTCCTTGCGCGGGACCGGATAGCCGGACCAGCGCTTGATGTTGCGGATGACGAAACTTGATCGCATCGATGCGACGCCCGGCAGGCGCGACAGGCATTCGCGGTGAATGCTGTCGAATTGCTTGAGATCGATGGCAGCGACCTGCAGAAGGTAATCGCCCACGCCCGACATCAACTGGCAATCCAGGATGTCGTCAAAATCCTGCACCGCGGCTTCGAACCGGTCCATCGCCTCATGGCTCTGGCTGTTGAGCGTTATCTCGACAAAGGCGACGAGGGTGAGGCCCAGACGTTCGGGATCGAGCCGTGCGCCATAGCCGGCGATGATTCCCGATCCCTCGAGCGCCGTGATCCGGCGGTGGCATGCAGATGGTGACAGCGCCAGCTTTTCGGCGAGACTGGCAATCGACCGCGTTGAGTCACGCTGAAGCTCTTCCAGCAATTTCACATCTGAAGACTGCATGGTAAAATATCCCGAATAGTACCAATTTACCGGAGAATAGCACCGATTTGATGCAGATCACAGGGAAAATGAGGCAAAATCTTTCAGAGGACTTGGGTTATTATGCCCGTTCAGAGGAGACGAAATTATGCGTGTCGGCACCGTCAGGGAAATCAAGAACCACGAATATCGCGTCGGATTGACACCCGAGAGCGTTCGCGAACTCAGCCTGCACGGGCACGAGGTATGGGTCGAAAGCGGCGCGGGCCTGGGGGTTGGCGTCACCGATGCCGACTATGAGGCCGCCGGTGGATTGATCCGCCAGACCGCGTCCGAAATTTTTGCCGAATGCGAAATGATCGTGAAGGTGAAGGAACCGCAGGCGGTCGAACGCGCCATGCTGCGCAAGGGCCAAATCCTCTACACCTATCTACATCTCGCGCCCGATCCGGAACAGACTGCCGACCTCGTCAAGTCCGGGGTCACCGCGATTGCCTATGAAACCGTCACCGGGCCGGGCGGTAGCCTGCCGCTGCTGAAACCGATGAGCCAGGTTGCCGGGCGTATGTCGATCCAGGCCGGTGCTACCGCGCTCGAAAAGGCACATGGCGGTCGCGGCGTGCTGCTGGGCGGCGTGCCGGGTGTGATGCCGGGCAAGGTCGTAGTGATTGGCGGCGGCGTGGTTGGCTGGAATGCGGCGCAGATGGCGGTTGGTCTGGGCGCCGACGTGACCATCCTCGATCGCGATCCCGAACAGCTGGAACGCCTTGGCATGTATTTCGAAAGCCGCGCCAAAACGCGCTTTTCGAATAATGCCAATATTGCCGACAGCATTTCCGATGCCGATCTGGTGGTGGGCGCGGTGCTGGTTGCCGGGGCAGCCGCGCCCAGGCTCGTTACTCGTGAAATGCTCGGCCTCATGAAACCGGGTGCGGTGCTGGTCGATGTCGCGATCGATCAGGGTGGCTGCTTCGAAACCAGCCGCGCCACGACCCATGCCGAGCCGACTTACGTGGTCGATGGCATTGTGCATTATTGCGTCGCCAATATGCCGGGCGCTGTGGCGCGCACCAGCACTTATGCGCTCAACAATGTCACCCTGCCGCATGCGCTCAGGATTGCAGAGCTGGGCTGGCGCGATGCGCTGAAGGCCAATTCGGGGCTTGCAGAAGGGCTTAATGTCCACGAGGGGCAGATCACATACGAGGCGGTCGCGCGCGATCTCGGCTATGACTATGTACCGGTGGGCGAGGTGCTCGGGGTCTGAAACGACCCGCGCCCCGCTGCCTTCAGGCAGGTTCAATCGATGGTTTTGAGCAAGCCAGCCAGCTTGCCGAAGATCTCGTCGATATGTGTCTTCCCGAGTATCAGCGGCGGTGACAGGGCGATGATGTCGCCCGTCACGCGGATCAGCAGGCCGTCGTCGAAGGCGCGGTGGAATATCTCCATCGCCCGTTTGGTGGGCGCACCCGGGCGCGGCTCGAGCTCGATTCCGCCGATCAGCCCGATATTGCGGCAATCGATGACATTGGGCGCGCTTTTGAGCGAGTGGACCGCGTCGGCCCAATATTCCTCCAGCTCCAACGTGCGTTCGAACAGGCCTTCCTCCCGATAGACATCGAGCGTGGCAATCGCTGCCGTCGCCGCCAGCGGATGCGCGCTATAGGTATAGCCGTGAAACAGTTCGATCCCGGAAGGAGAATTGTTGATTACCGTGTCGTGAATTTCGCGCCGTACGGCGACTGCGCCCATCGGGACGGCGGCGTTGGTCAGCCCTTTGGCCATGGTGATGATATCGGGCTTGACGCCGAAGCGTTCGGAGGCGGTCGCCCCGCCAACCCGGCCGAAAGCGGTGATAACCTCGTCGAAGATGAGCAGGATATCATGACGGTCGCAGATATCACGCAGGCGCTGGAGGTATCCGACCGGTGGGATGAGGACACCGGTCGATCCCGCCACCGGCTCGACGATCACGGCGGCAATCGTGTCCGCGCCGTGAAGGGCCACGATCCTGTCGAGATCGTCAGCCAGCTCTGCGCCATGCTGCGGCAGGCCGCGTGAAAAGGCGTTGCGCGCCAGGTCATGCGTGTGCCGCATATGGTCCACACCGTTCAGCAGCGTGCCGAACTGGCGGCGGTTGCTGACGATACCTCCCACCGAAATGCCGCCGAAGCCGACCCCGTGATAGCCGCGCTCGCGCCCGATCAGCCGGGTGCGGCTGCCCT
>JBGSJO010000037.1:0-26539 GCA_041741895.1 Pontixanthobacter sp. | reverse complement strand
AATCCGTCGTATTGCCGTCCGACTTGCCCAGCGCCGCATCGACCCCGCCTACATCATCGCATGGTCGCTATGGCGACGAGCGCATCAGGCAACCGCACAGCAGGCGCATCTTCGATCGAATGCGCAACTGTAATGCTAGGCTTCAGCCAGTGCTTTTGCAGCGCCATCCGGATCCTTCTCGATAATAGGGAGCAATGCGCGCGCAGTGCCTTGATGTCAGGCCCATGCCAAGAATTTCAGCATTTCCCTGCGGCCAGGATGGCGCTTCCAGCTGACGCCCTTCTATGATGTCCTGACCGTCCAGACCGCGGTCGACAAAGGTCAGATTCCGCGCAATTCCTTCAAGCTGGCCATGTCGGTCGGCAACAGCGGCAAGTACAAGCTCAATGAGATTGCAGGGCGGCATTTCGTTGAGACAGGCAAGAAGGCCGGCCTCGGCCCCACGGTCATAGGAAAAGTGATCCGGGAAGTGTTAGAGTATGCGGATGAGGTGCCGAGAAGGGCCCTTGCCAGGATGCCGAAAGACTTTGCTGCCGAAATATACCAGAGTGTGTCAAAGGCCATGAATGGACGACTGGGCCTCCTCGAGTCTGGCCTTTCGGAACTCTGATCAGGCACCGACAGGAAAGACCAGGAATATGGCACGACTTGACGAACTAGCCCAAGGTATCGCGAAAGTGCTGAACCTCACCAACCATCCGGAACCGCTGCCGGTGGACATGGTCGGCGAAACATCAACGGAGGCGACGGTGCTCGTGCGCTCGGTAATCGATGCGTGCCAGCGCAGCCTGACCGATTGCGCAGGTCATGATCGATCCCGGTCTGGGCAAGGGGCTGCTGCGCGAGCATCCCGGCAGATACGAGGGCGTCAAGCTGGTAGCAGACGACCGGCTGGTCAATCGGGTCGAGTTCTTCCGTTTCCCCTCGATCTGAGGCGCGCGCTCAACTTTGCGAACGAGGTCCAGCCTTCCAGTCCTCGATGATGGCCGGGTGGGGCTTGGCCGAAGAGCCAGACTGCGCGCTGAAGGGCGGCACGGCAATCAATCTGCTTTATCGCGATATGCCGCGACAGTCCGTTGACATCGACCTTAAGGAGACGGAGGCTGGCGATCTCCTTGATAGAACTCCATAATTCACGCGTGATGGCGCAACGCTCAAAACTTGCAAGCGTGCAACGTAATTGACTTGTAATAATACGGCATGATACACTTGCAAGTGCGCAACGCGTTTCACTTGAGAATGCGCATGAGGAGAGGCTGTGCCGAGCCCGAATGAAAAACTTGCAGATACACTCGTTGCCCTGAAGCGCCTTCAGGACAATGGCCAGCGCGTATTCCAATCAAACGAATTTAGCCGCGCGCATCGCGAACGTCTTGTGAAGAACGGCTTTCTTCAAGACGTTATGAAAGGCTGGTTCATCTCGGCAAGCCCGGACGAGCAGTCTGCTAACACGACGCCCTGGTATGCGTCCTTCTGGGAATTCTGCGCCCGCTATTGCAGTAAGCGCTTTGGTAATGCGTGGCACCTGTCTCCTGAGCAGTCACTCCTCCTGCATGCAGGCCATACGGTCATTCCGTCACAGGTCATCATCTATAGCCCGAAAGGCACGAACAACACTGTCGAGCTCTTGTACGGCACATCGCTCTATGACCTCAAACGATCTGAAATGCCGCCTCTCGATGATCTCGAACAACGCGACGAGCTAACCCTTTACGCGATTGCAGCCGCGCTTGTGAAAGTGCCGGAAAGCTTTTTCCAACGCTATCCGATTGAAGCGCAGATACTGCTATCTGCCATCACCGACCCAAGCGATCTTTTGCGCCGACTGCTCGCAGGCAGTCACTCCGCGATTGCTGGCCGGCTGGCTGGAGCGTTCCGTCGCCTTGGCAAGGACGGTATCGCCGACGAAATCACTTTCACCATGAAGGCCGCGGACTACACGATCCGCGAAACCGATCCTTTCGAGTCCACCCGTACCTTCGCGCGAATCGAACCCGCCCGGACGCCAATTGCCGGGCGCCTACAAGCCCTATGGTCGAGCCACCGGCAGACCATCATCGATATCTTCCCGAACACGCCCGGCCTGCCGGACGACAAGGAAGCCTATCTGAAAGCGATCGACGAGGTCTACAAAGCTGACGCTTATCACTCTCTATCGATTGAGGGCTATCGCGTATCGCCCGAACTGATCGAGCAGGTGCGCAGCGGCACTTGGAATCCTGATGATGTCAAAGGCGACCGCCACGCCTGCGATGCGCTGGCCGCGCGCGGCTACTGGCAGGCATTCCAGGCGGTGAAAGCCGATGTCGAACTGGTCATTGGGGGAGGGGATGCCGGCAAGCTCGCGAGCAGCGCCCATCGCGCCTGGTACCGCGAACTATTCCAGCCATGCGTGAGCGCTGGCCTTATCAAGACCGAGGCACTCGCCGGGTATCGCAACAATGCCGTTTACATAATGAATTCGCAGCATGTGCCCCCGCGCTACGAGGCGGTTCGCGATGCTATGCCGACGCTTTTTGAGCTTCTGAGCGACGAGGAAAATGCTTCTGTTCGCGCCGTACTCGGACATTGGCTGTTCGGCTATGTCCATCCCTATCCCGACGGTAACGGACGCGTCGCGCGTTTCCTGATGAATTTGATGCTCGCATCAGGTGGCTATCCCTGGACTGTCATTCGCGTAGAGGACCGCGATCGCTATATGGCCGCTCTCGAAAGCGCGAGCGTCAAAGACGATATCGAGCCGTTTGCATCATTCCTGAGTGAGCAAGTGCAAAGACCTGCACCCGAATAAGCCGAGCTACACTACCATCGGATCGAGGTCGTACGGCAAGAGGGACCAATGATTTAAGATCACTTACCACGGCAGACTTTCGCTTCGCAATATATGCTCATGTGGCCCATGCCGAACTGGACGTGCGGCATGGCATATCCGAACTCGCTTTGATCGATACGGCGCATGGTCGCAGAGACGTCGTTGCGCCCGGCTTTACGTCGCCGATCCTGCGCCATTGCCATCGCTTGCATTTGCGGGGCGTCGATTAGTGAAAGGCGGCCTACGCTTTCCTGGTCGAGTTCGACGGGATCACGGGCAGATGCGGTTATTCGGTACTGCTCGTCGAGCTCCGTCAGACGTTGCAGCAATATGCCGCGTGAGGCAGCGGGATCGAGCGGTACCTTACCGTACCATCAGCACCGGGGCCTTGACCGTGCGAACCATCTCGCTTGTCGTGCTGCCGACGATCATACGGCGGATCGGGGAGTGGCCATAGGCGCCCATCAGCAGCAGGGCATGTTCGGTCGCGGAGACTATCTTTGGAATAATTTGCTCGGCCTTCCCGCGCTCCATAATAGTGGTAACCGGGTGGCCCGACGCGAAGGCGGCTTCTGCCTTGGCCAGTTGGGCGCGTTTCGTATCGTCTTCCGCCTCGGCCATCACGATGGTGATCGGCAGACCGTCGAACAGCGGCGAATTGGCGAGCCGTTCGAGTGCGCGTTCGGCAGCTGGGCTGGCGTCATAGGCGAAGACTATGTGTCTGGGTTCCGCAAATTCGCGTGAGGCGACCAGCACCGGCTTGGCACTGGCCCGGACCACGCGTTCGATCATCGAACCGATGTGGTCGGAGGCATATTCGTGCCCCACGCCGCGCTTGCCCATCACCACTACCCGCGCATGGTCTTCCCGCTCGAGAATCGTCTCGATCACGCCGCCATGACGGTGTAGCGGCGTGACATCGGCCACGCCCGCTTCGCGCAGCAACTGTTCGCCGGCTTTCAGCAGGATGCGCCCCTTCTCGATCTCGGCCCGGCTGCCTTGTTCCGACAGCCGAACGAGTTCTTCCATCAGGTCGCTCTTGACGCCAAGGCCGATTACACCGGATAGATCCTTGCGCGCGGTCACCGGGTCCTGCCGCTGAACCACGTGGAGCAGTTCAACGGGAAGCGTAAGCCGCTTCGCAGCCCATCCGGCATAGCCGCACACGCTGGTCGCATAGACCGAAGAGTCTATCGCCGCGAGGATGTTTTCCATCTTTATCTCTCCCATCAGTGACCTGCCATCTGCGCTTCGGCGCCGGGTTTGTCATGGATCGCATAGCGCTCGATCATCGCGGCGCTTGCTTCGTTGAGGCCGAGCACCTCGACCATTGTGCCTTCGCGGCGGAACTTGAGGATCGCCTTGTCGAGTGTCCCCACAGCCGAGATATCCCAGAAGTGCGCGCTGCTGACGTCGATTACCACCCGGTCGAGCACTTCCTTGTAGTCAAACGCTTCGACGAACCGGTCGGACGAGGCAAAGAACACCTGTCCTTCGATGCGGTAAGTCCGCGTGTTCTCGTCTGCTGAAAGTTCGGTGGCCACGGTGAACAGGCGCTTGACCTTGCTGGCGAAGAACAGGCCCGAAAGGATCACGCCCGCAAGCACGCCCTGCGCAAGGTCATGGGTCCACACAACCACAGCCACGGTCACGATCATTACGACCGAGGATTGCCAGGGGTGATGGCGAATGTCCTTGATCGAACTCCACGAGAAAGTGCCAATCGAAACCATGATCATCACCGCGACCAGCGATGCCATCGGGATCTGTGCGACTAGGGGGCCGAGAACCAGCAGGAGAAACAGCAAAAACACGCCGGAAACAAACGTCGAAAGGCGCGTCTCGCCGCCCGATTTCACGTTGATGACCGACTGGCCGATCATCGCGCATCCGCCCATACCGCCAAGGAAGCCGGTGAAGAAATTAGCGATGCCTTGCCCTTTCATCTCGCGCTGCTTGTCTGACCCTGTATCGGTCAGATCGTCCACGATCTGTGCAGTCATCATGGATTCCAGCAGGCCGACCGCAGCCATGGTTGCCGAAAACGGCAGGATGATCTGGAGAGTTTCGAGCGTGAAGGGAACGTTGGGGATCAGCCACGCGGGCAGTGTGGAAGGCAATTCGCCCATATCCCCTACCGTGCGCACGTCCATGCCTGTATAAAATACCAATACCGTAAGAATGGCGATTGCGACCAGTGGCGAAGGGACCGCCTTGGTGAGGCGGGGCAGGAGATATATTACCGCCAGACCCGCCGCGACCAGCGCGTAGGTCAGCAGCGGGACACCGGTCAGTTCGGGCAGCTGCGCGATGAAGATCAGGATCGCCAGCGCGTTAACGAAGCCGGTGATGACCGATCGGGATACATATTGCATCAGCAGGTGCAGCCGCAGGAAGCCCGCAAGCACCTGGATAATACCCATCAGGATTGTGGCGGCGAACAGATACTCCACACCGTGGTCCCTGATGAGCGGCACCACCAGCACGGCAATGGCTGCGGTCGCAGCCGAAATCATGCCGGGGCGTCCGCCCACGAGCGAGATGATTACGGCAATCGAGAAAGAGGCATATAGCCCCACCCGCGGATCGACGCCCGCGATTATCGAGAAGCCGATCGCCTCAGGAATAAGCGCCAGCGCAACGACGATCCCGGCAAGGATGTCCCGCCGGGGATTGGAGAGCCATTCGCGCTTGAGCGCGGAAATATCGAACATGTGAACCCTTGTCTGACCCACACGACCGGCAAGGCGCCATAAAGCGCTGCTCAGCTGCGAACATTACTTGCGGCTTGAGATGTGCCAGTCAGAATGATTATCCCGGGGATAGGCGCCGGGCCGAGCCACCCGGCACGGCCAGGTCCGATGAATGACCGGGCAGGTAACGGCAGTTCAATCATGTTGCAAGCGCGAAGATCGCTGCCACATGAGAAGCCGGCTCGCGGGGGAAGGCCTATCTCCCCGCCGATAACAGGCCCCCGAACAGGCCCGCGGAGCGGCGACCGATGGCTCGACCGCTCACCCTTAAACGAACTGCCAGGCGAACAGGAAAGATGCGAGGAACGATACAAGGGTGGCGACAAAGACGGGGATCAATCCACGCCAGCCGTCCGACATCAAGGCGTCAAGGCGTGAACGCATGGCCGTGGCGATAACGGCCAGCAGTAACAGGCCTTTCGATGCGAATAATCCATATCCCCTGGCCGAGACCGGAATTTCGATCAGCGAATTGACTGCCACAACTGCAAAAAATGCAATGATGAACCAGGGCAGCTTGAAATGCGCGAACATCCCCCGTTTGGCCCCATCGGCCCGGCCCACTGCCAGCCCGATCAGCGCAACAACGGGTGCCAGCAATGTCACGCGTGTCAGCTTTACGATGGTGGCCACTTCCCCTGCGCCCTGAGAATAGCTGAACCCGCCGCCAAGTGATTGGGCCACGTCGTGGATGGCAGCGCCCATCAGAAAACCAGCCTGTCGATCGGTGAATTGGAACTGCTGGGCCAAAATCGGATAGATTGACATGGCGAGTGCGCTGGCCAGGGAAATGCCCACCAATGTGAAGGTAAACCGGTGATGATCCAGACGGCCCCGGCCGATTATTGCATAAATTGCCAATGCGGCAGACGCACCGCAGATGGCTGTCGCGCCGCCTGCCAGCAGCCCTATATACTTGCCCTGTCCCAATATCTTCGCTGCGAACAACCCGACAAGAATCACCAGCGCCATAATCGTGATCAACGCCAGAAAGGGCAACAGCCCAAGATTGGTTATTTGCATCACCGTTATCTGGCTGCCGAGCAGGACGATGCCCCACCTCAGGAAATTGGTACTGCACAAGTCCAGGCCGGGATTGACTCGATCATCCGATGAAATGAAATTGAGCGACAGGCCGAGCAGGAGACCCGCGAGGATTACCGGCATGCCGTAGTGTTCGGACAAATATGTCGCCGCAGCTGCGGCAATCGCGGCTACCGCGAGGCCGGGAAAGAAGCTGGTGAGGCGGCGGCGGGGCGTTTCCTCGCCAATTGTCTTTGCAAGAAAAATCTCGCCATACAGATCCGCGCCAATTGGCGATTGGGTGGAATTACCTGGTTTAGTCACTGATCAAAGTGCCGATATCCACGATGGGGGTAGCATGGGTTGCTGCGAAGTCCGCCATATCTTCCGCCCGCGCCATAGATCCGTCCTCCCGCATGATTGCGCAAAGCACTATGCCTTCCCCCAAGCCGAATTTCCTGCACAATGCGATGCCTGCTTCGAGTGTGGATGGCCGGGCCTTGATACCGCCAGGATGTGAAATCAGCGGGAAAACATGCCCGGGTGTGACCAGATCAGAGGCACGGGCGTCCCCGGCCATAGCAACAGCGATCGTGTGCGCCCGGTCGAAAGCGGATATTCCCGTCTCGACGCCGTGCCTGGCCTCGATGGAAACGCCAAAAGGCCGGCCGCTGCTTGCCGTGCCTTCATTGCTCTGCGCAGCTATGCCCAATTCCCAGGCCCGTTCACGCGTAAGGCCGAGGCAGATCAGCCCGCGTCCGTGGCGGGCCATGAAATTGATCGCGGCGGGCGTCACCTTGCTGGCGGCCAGCGCAAAGTCGATGTCGCCCTGCCGCAATGCATCGCCCGCAAGGATGATGATCCCGCCTTCCGCAAGATGTGCTCCGACAGCCTCGAGGCTTTCCGCTTCGTTACCCGCCATATCGTCTGGCTCGCTCAAGAAAATTTCCCCGCAGCGCCGAAAACCTGTTGCCCGACCAGTTCAAGCTGGATGCGTGCGCCTGCGTCCTGGATGGCACCGTTCTCGTCAAATGTCTCCGCAGATGTGCGGATGGCCGCACCGACCGGGGTTGGCCAACCGCGCAAGGCGTGGGTTATGCTGCGCAGCGTGAGCAAAGTGCTCATCGCTGCCTGATGGCCGAACGAGGTCGCAATTAGCCCGACAGGGCGGCCGTGAAGATACGGCCGCTCGTCAGTTGAAAGATCTTCAATATAATCGAGCGCGTTTTTGACCAGGCCCGAGATGCTTCCGTGATAGCCGGGCGATGCAATGAGTATCCCGTCGGCATTGCGCAAAGCTGCTACCATCTCCGCGCCGGCATCGGCGCTGTGGCCCGGCCCACCATAGAATGGCAGCGAACTCATATAGGCTCCATCGAAATGGACAATTGTCGCTCCGGCTGTTTCGGCCGCGCGGCAGGCCAAAGCCAGCGCCTTTTCGGTCGATGAGCCAAGGCGAGGCGTGCCACCCAATGCAACTATACTGGTCATGACATGCTTGCCCTTGTTGATAATATCATTCGAAGTCAGTGGTTTGTAGAAAATCAAAAATGCGGGCGGCCTTGCCGCTTCGGGCAGACATCTGGTGGCGAGAAGCCGCCAGGCTGGTGCCGCAGCAGCCCCCCTTAGCCCGTTGGCCAATGCGTTCTTGCCTTATGTCTTGCGGTGTCATATTGCGGTTCTACGCGATGATATTGGCGCGGTGCAAGCATAATCTTGGATCGGTACAGGCCGGGCAATACCGGCAAACAATTGGACCGCTGCAAAAGCAGCGCTCGGTCGCGAAGGGAGGGGTCGTTGGCAATGTCTTTGACGCAGGATGGTATCAGGTCTCAGCGGATCATTCGAATGGGGCTGATCGCGCTCATATTCTTTGGCACCGCACTTAATTATCTCGATCGTCAGGTGCTTGCCCTGCTGAAGCCGATGCTTCAGGCCGATTTCAACTGGACTGATCAGGAATTTGCCCATTTCGGCAGCTCGTTCCAGATTGCTGCCGCCTTTTCATTGCTCGGGGTGGGGTGGTTCATCGACAAGGTGGGGGTGCGATGGGGTTACGGCCTCGCCGTGGCAGTCTGGAGCCTGGCGGGGATGGCCCATGCGGCTGCAAGTACGGTCCAGCAATTCGTTGCTGCTCGTGTAACCCTGGCTGTGGCAGAAGCCGTCAACACCCCTGCAGCGATCAAGGCTGCTGCAACCTATCTGCCCGTTCGGGAAAGGTCGATCGGCCTTGGCGTTATCAACAGTGCCTCCAATATCGGGGCAATTCTTGCTCCACTCGCAGTACCTGCAATCGCGCTTTCCCTCGGTTGGCATGCTGCCTTTCTCATCACTGGTGCGCTCGGGTTCGTCTGGCTGGCATTCTGGTGGCTTGGCACTGGAAAGCTCGAACCTGTTACAACCAGATTGGCCGCGGATATGGATGGCGAAAAGGCACCGCCGTGGCGCGAACTGATCAGGGATCGCCGCACGCTGGCGGTGATCGGAGCCAAGACGCTAACCGACCTGGTCTGGTGGTTCATTCTGTTCTGGGCACCTGACTTTTTTGCTCGCCAATATGATCTGGGTCAGGGCGAAATCGGTTACCCGACGGCAATTGTCTATGTGATGGCTGCGGCCGGGGCTCTGTCCAGCGGTTTCCTGTTTCCCATGTTGCTGGGCCGCGGCATGGATGCCAATCGCGCCCGAAAGAGTTCGATGTTTGCCTATGCCTTGCTGATCCTGCCTTTGCCGCTTGCGCTTTACGCGCCCGACCAATGGGCGGCGGCCATGGTTATTGGACTTGCGTTGTTCGCACATCAGGGGTTTTCGACCAACATCTTCGGGATGACGGCCGATATTGTACCTGCGCGGCAGGTTGGCAGTGTCATTGCGATGGGTGCACTGGCCGGAAATCTATCGGGTGCAGCCATGCTGGAATTTGCCGGATGGTCGCTTGATGCCGGGTTTGGCTATACGCCCATGTTCCTTATATCCGCGAGCGCCTATTTGCTGGCCCTGGGATGGATACACCTGATGCAGCCGCGGCTGGAAGTCGTGAATATCGCGGATTGATCGCCAGCTGGCCTGAACGAAAAAGAGGGGGCACCGCCAGCAATGGCGGTGCCCCCTCTTTTTGTTGGCCTTTGGCTTGTTTTAACGGATCTTGGCGCTCAGCGTCACTCCGAAATACCGATCCGCATCGCGCGGGATCTGGAAACGCTGGCCGGCACCGACATTGAGCAGGGCATAGCTCTTGTCGGTGATATTGCGGGCATGCAGCGTCAGCCGATAGAGGTCATCAGCGGTGCCGACCCCCAGGCTGGCATTCCAGATACCATAGCTTTCCAGACCCGTGCCCGTGCCGGCTCCGATATCGGAGAATTGCGCACCGGTGTAGGAATAGATGGTGGATGCATAGACCTTGAATTGCTCGGTCACGTCAGTTTCGTAATCCGCGCCGATATTCCAGCTCCATTTCGGTGCCAGCGGCAGGCGTGTGCCATTACGCGCATCCGGATCCCCGGTGATTGGGTTGGGGTTGAATTGCCGAACCTTGGCATCGGCATATGCAACGCTGCCCCGCAGGGTCAGCCCGTCAACCGGTGCGACTATTGTGTCCACTTCAAAGCCCTTGGTCCGAACGGTACCGGCATTGGTCAGATTGGTGATCGTCGTGCCGTTGAGCAGGATGAAGTTGTTGGCCTGGAAGCCGTCATAGGTTGCCTGGAAGATGGCTGTGTTAACCTGAATGCGCCGATCCCAGAACTGTGATTTCATCCCGATTTCATAGGCATCGGAGGTTTCTTCATCGATCGGAACAGCGTTGTTTGGCGCCGTATGATTGAAGAAAACGTTGAAGGCGGGGCCTTTGTATCCACGCGTATAGCTGCCGTAGAACAACAGATCATCCGTGGGTTCGAACTGCACCGAAGCCTTGCCGGAGATATTGTTGTTCGTACTGCTTCCAGTCGAAGTATTGGTCCCGTTGCCGCCACTGGCGATGTTGCCGCCAGCGGGGTTGCCCGACACACCGGGGCCGGACAATGGCAGCCCGGTGGCCGCGTTTACGCCCGGGGCTCTCGTATGGATGAAATCGAGCTCATCACGCGTCCAGCGAAGGCCGCCGGTCACGCTCAACTGATCGGTAAAGCGATAGGTCGCCTGGCCGAACAAGGCAAAGTTGGTGCTGTCGACATCGCTGGCCGAAGTGGCGGTCGGGAACGTGGTGTTCACCGCGTCGGAAAGATTGCACGGGGTCGCTCCGCTGGGTGCAACTGGCAGGGTGGAAGTAGCGCAAACCACATCGCGGCGGGTGAAGTCCTGGGCATTGTTAGAATGCCAGTAGAAGCCGCCAATCTGATAGAAGAATGCCGCAGTGGGATCGGATGCCAGCCTGACTTCAGCCGAATATTGAGTGGTCTCGACCAATCCGTTGTCGTGCAATTCGGCAGTGCCAACGACCGCGCGGGGCAGGAAATCGCCCTCGCGAATTTCGGTGTTTTCCCAATTGCGGTAACCCAGAATCACGCTCAGCGTGTGGTTGGCAAATACATCGAGATCCAGATTGCTGGTCAAGCTCCATTGCTTGTCCCTGGTTTCGGTGATCAGATTGTGGTTGACGGTGCGCTGATCGGTTCCCAGCGCGACCGGGAAGCCCAGTTCAGCATCCAGCACTGCCCCGCGGGTGGCGCCAGTCACATCGGCGCAGCAATCGTCATTGGCGCGGAAATAGTCGGCGATCAGACGAAGCCGAGCTGTATCGCCCTTGTAATCCACGATACCGCGAGCGCCATAATGTTCGTAACCGTTCACGTCTTCGTCGAAGAAGATGTTGCGGATGTTGCCGTCATAGCTGCCGTAAAATCCGGTCACACGTGCGGACCAGTCTTCCGATAATGGACCAGAAACCGACGTGCGAACGCGGTATTCATCGCCTTCGAAATATTCGGCCCGAAGATCAGCTTCGAAGCTGTCGGTCCCCCCCTTGGAAATGATGCTGACCAGACCTGCGGATGCGTTCTTGCCAAACAAGGTTCCCTGCGGCCCACGCAATACTTCAAGCCGTTCGATGTCGAGCAAATCGGCGAATGCCTGTCCTGACCGGCTTAGCACAACCCCGTCGACAACGGTGGACACACTTGGTTCGGCGGCAACGGAAAAGGTGATGGTGCCAACACCGCGCATGATGATCGCACTGTTGGCGCTTGTCGTGCCTTTGCGGAAAGTAACCGATGGCACCAGATCGCCGATATTTTCCAGACTGGTTGTGCCGGTGTCGGCCAACCGGTCACCGGTTATTGCCGTGATCGCGATCGGGACATCTTGCACATTTTCTTCGACTTTCTGTGCTGTTACAACGATTTCCTGCACCTGGGCGATCGCTGGCGCCGCAGCTCCGAACGCCATGGCAGAAGCGCTTGCGCCGAGCAGCCAGCGGGCTGTGCGCAGTGAATTCGAATTCAGTTGTAACATAAGATTTCCTCCCGTTTGGTGGACGCGCATGATTAGCCATGCGTCGGCCAGAGATGTCACCATCAAGTCACTGGATGTAATATAGGCGTTGATCTGTCAAGCGGTGTCATATAGGCGTTGCCTTATTCTGTTTCGGGCTGTTGCCAGAAAAATACAGGTTGTTAGGGGTTGATCGGGTGCGGGCACACTTCGTGGCATTTGAGGGTGGATTTGACCTCGTTATTGCAGGTCGAACCCTGCTGAGCCATCGTGTTGATATGCCAGCGATAGTGTGCGGCTTCGGTGAACCAAAAGTCAAAATGTTCCGCGGCAATTTTCAGATTGATGATCTGGCGACCACTTTTCCCGTGCTTGGCCGGGTAATAGTAGAGCCCGGCAAGGTCGAGCTCGCTGGCGAAGGTGCATTTCGTGTGGTTCTCGCGGTCAAGGAGACAGCGGCCGGCTTCACGCTGACGGCACGCACTTGCGGCGCAGACAGCAACCGGATTTCGATTTCCCTGCTGAGCGGCGCAAACGAACATGTCTGGGGCGGCGGCGAGCAGATGAGCTATCTTCGCCTCAATGGTCGGCGATTTCCGATCTGGACCAGCGAGCCCGGCGTTGGCCGTGACAAGTCTCGCGAATTGACCAGGATCATGGACGAAGAAGGCATGGCGGGGGGCGATTACTGGACCACCAACTATCCTCAACCGACCTTCCTGTCCTCTGCGCTTTACGCATGCCATCTTGATAGTGATGCCTGGTCAGCACTCGATTTCACCGATCCTGAGAGGCACCGAATTGAGGTTTGGGAGGGGCAGATGACCCTCGAATTCTCCTTCGCCGACAGGTTGACAGATCTGGTATCCGCACTCTCCGCACGGTTTGGACGCGCCGCCCCCTTGCCGGATTGGGCAGTCGAAGGGGCGATAATCGGCCTTAAGCAGGGCGCGGAAAGTTTTGCCAGGCTGGAAAAAATCCGTGCCGCTGGCGCCAGTGTATCGGGTCTCTGGTGTGAAGATTGGGTCGGTATCAGGGAAACCAGTTTCGGCCGTCGGCTGTTCTGGGATTGGCGGTGGCGAGCAGACCGATACCCTGGCCTGCCGGAACAAATCACGCGCCTGCGCAAGGAGGGAATCCGGTTTTTAGGTTATGTGAATCCCTATCTCGCGATTGATGGCGAACAATATAGGGAAGCTGCGGCGCAGGGCTTCCTGGCTTTGCAGCAGGGCAGTGACGTGCCTTATATCGTCGATTTCGGCGAGTTTGATTGCGGCATTGTGGACTTCACCAATCCGGTTGCCGCTGAATGGTTTTCAGATAGAATTATCGGCCGGGAAATGCTTGATTTCGGCCTGTCCGGCTGGATGGCCGACTTTGGTGAATATCTGCCAACCGATGTGCGCCTTCATGACGGCAGTGACCCCATGCTCGCCCACAACCGCTGGCCGGTCCTTTGGGCGCAGGTCAACGCAAGAGCGATTGCGAAGCGCCAAAAAACCAGTGAAGCGATGTTTTTCATGCGCGCGGGCTTTTCAGGTGTTCAGGCTCATTGCCCCTTGTTGTGGGCGGGAGATCAATGCGTCGATTTTTCGCGTCACGATGGTATTGGAACGGCCATCACGGCGGCCTTGTCGAGCGGGCTGGTCGGCAATCCCGTCAATCATTCGGACGTTGGGGGTTACACTTCGCTGCACGGATTGGTTCGGACGCCCGAACTGCTCATGCGCTGGGCTGAACTTGGTGCATTTACGCCAGTAATGCGAACGCATGAAGGGAACCGGCCCGATGACAATCTCCAGATCGATTCTGCCCCCGATATTCTGCACCACTTTGCCGCGATGAGCCGGGTGCATGCCGCACTCGCCCCCTATTTCCGCCATTTGATCCAAGAAGCGGCGACCACCGGCCTCCCCTTGCAACGCCCCCTGTTTCTCCACTACCCAGCCGAGGCGAGCTTTTCTTCGTGTCAGGATCAATATTTGCTAGGTACCGATCTATTGGTGGCGCCAATCATCGAAGAAGGCGGTACAAGCCGCGATGTGCTGTTGCCGGCAGATGGCATGTGGCAAAATGTGTGGACAGGACAAATGCTTGGCGGGGGACGGCATAGGGTTCAGGCACCCTTGGGATCGCCGCCGGTATATGTGCGTGAAGGAAGCCCCTTCGCCGCGCTGTTTGCTGGATTAAAGGATGCCCGCGGCGCAATTTTGGACGAGTCCGCTTTATGAACCTACGAAGCAATATCCGTGATGTTTCGGCTCTGGCGGGCGTCTCGGTCAAGACCGTCAGCAGAGTGCTGAACGATCATCCCTACGTGAGCGACGCTACTCGCGAAAAAGTCCAGGCTGCGATCAAGCAGCTGGATTTTCGCCCAAGCGTGGCTGCCCGTATTCTGGCCGGTACCAAGTCAGCGCAGATCGCTCTGATTTACGACAATCACAGCCCCTATTATCTCGCCCAGATCCGGGCAGGTTGCTGGCAGCGATGCCGGGAAGATGGTGTCCGGCTGCTTGGCCAGCCGATCGATGTGTCCGATCCCGATGCGGGGGACCAGGTACGCGGGCTGATCAGTGAAACCCACGTTGACGGGATCGTGCTGTCTTCGCCTGTGACCGATTGCGATCCGGTACTACGCACCCTGGAAGCGCAGGGGATTCCCTTCGTCAGGATATCCCCGGGAACCAATCATGCGATGACTTCATCGGTGTTCATGGACGATGCGCAGGCTGCCGACGACATGACCACGCATCTCATCAACCTTGGTCACCGGCGCATTGCCTTTATCAAGGGGCATCCCAACCATATGGCATCCGATGAACGGCTGTATGGTTATCGCCGTGCGCTTGATCGGGCGGGCCTGCCGTTTGATCCGCACTGGATGGCAGACGGCGAATTTGATTTCGACAGCGGCTTTGCTGCGTGTGAGAAATTTCTGGCGCTGCCGGTTAGGCCGACCGCAATTTTTGCCAGTAATGACGATATGGCAGCGGGCGTTTTGTCGGCGGCGCATCACGCCGGCCTTGAACTGCCGCGAGAACTTTCAGTTGCCGGATTTGACGATACCACCCTGGCACGGATGGTCTGGCCGCCGCTGACCACAATTCGCCAACCGACTTTTGAATTGGCCAGGACAGCAACCGATCTGCTTCTGAGTGGGCAAACGCTGGTTCACCGCCGGTTGCAGCATGAACTTATCGAACGCGAATCTGTCTTCGCGATCGGGTCTGCAAAATCTGCAGAACAACAAATGGGAAAAACTTCACGATGAGCCAACTGCAACTGCCACAGCGTCTGCGCCCCCTGGGCAAAAGCGGTATCGAAGTATCCGGACTTGCGTGGGGCATGTGGCGCTTCGAAGGCACGCCGGATGCAGGCTTGCGTCTGGTCGAGGCAGCGCTGGACAGCGGAATCAATTTTTTCGATACCGCCGATATCTATGGTTTTACCGGCAGTGACGGCTTCGGCGATGCAGAAGCGCTATTGGGCAGGATCCTTGCCGCCAATCCCGGGCTACGCAGCCGGATCGTGCTGGCATCCAAGGGTGGGATCATGCCGCCGCTTCCCTATGATAGCAGCGCTGCCTATCTGACGTCTGCAATTGACGCGTCTCTGGCCCGGCTGCAAACCGACGTGCTGGATCTGTGGCACATCCACCGGCCTGATATTCTGACCCATCCGCAGGAGCTTGCGGAAACTTTGCATACAGCATTCAAGGCCGGGAAAATCCGTGCAGTGGGTGTCTCCAATTTCACGCTTGCCCAGATTGCCGCATTGCAGCGCTTCCTCGACCTGCCGCTCGCGAGTACGCAGCCGGAGATTTCGCCGCTTTGTCTTGCCGCGTTCGAGAATGGCGAATTGGACATGGCGATACAGCACGATCTAGCGGTCATGGCATGGTCCCCGCTGGGCGGCGGGCGGATTGCCAGCCCTGAAAATGATCGCGAGCACGCAGTAGCCGCGGCTCTGGATGCGGTGGCAGAGGCGCAAAACGTCAGCCGCACCGCGGCCGCATATAGCTGGCTGATGGCGCATCCGGCGGGCATGATCCCGATTGTCGGCACCCAGAACACCGGGCGCATTGCCGAAGCGGCGCAAGCCTATGAAGTCACATGGTCGCGCGACACATGGTATGATGTGCTGGTCGCGTCACGCGGGGAGGAATTGCCATGATCGATAACCAACACAAGACCTGCGAAGTCAGCTGGTTTTCCGCCCTGTGCGATGACGATTACGAATTTCTCGGTCAGCCGGACCCGATGCTGCAGTCTAGCTGGGAACATTGCCGCAATATCGTGATGACGGCGGAGAAGGGCGGGTTCGACAATATCCTGCTGCCATCGGGTTATCAGCTTGGGCTCGACACCACCGTATTTGCATCAGCGATTGCGCCCTATCTGGAAACCATGCGCTTGCTGATGGCGGTCCGCATCGGAGAGGATTGGCCGCCGCAACTTGCGCGCCGGATTGCCACGCTGGACCGCATCCTTGGCGGGCGGCTGACAGTGAATATCATCTCCTCCGACCTGCCGGGCGAGAAACTGGACAGTGAACCGCGCTACGCCCGCACGGTCGAAGTGATGAACATCCTCAAGACCATGCTGAACGGGCAGCATCTGTCCCATCACGGGGAATTCTACGATCTTGATCTCGATCCGCCGCGGATCACCACCGTATCCGGCAAATGCCCGCCACTCTACTTTGGCGGTTTGAGCCCTGCGGCACGCGATGCAGCGGCGGAAGCGGCGGACGTCTATCTGATGTGGCCCGACACGATGGACAAAGTGCGCGAGGTGATCGGTGACCTTACCAACCGCGCCGCCAGCAGGGGCCGCACCTTGAAATTCGGCTACCGCGCCCATGTTATCGTGCGCGAGACCGAGGTTGAGGCTCGCGCCTATGCGGCGCGGCTATTGTCGAAACTGGACGATGATGTCGGCAGGGCCATCCGCGAGAAATCACTCGACGCGGCCACTGCGGGCGTAGGCCGCCAAAGCGAATTGCGCGCATCGGCCGCCGATGACGGCTTTGTAGAAGATAATCTATGGACCGGAATCGGCCGTGCCCGTTCCGGTTGCGGTGCGGCGATAGTGGGCGATCCGGACCAGGTGCTCGCAAAAATTCGCGCCTATCAGGCCGAAGGCATCGATGCCTTCATCCTGTCAGGTTATCCCCACGCGGCAGAGTGCGACCTGTTCGCTCGCCACGTACTGCCGCATATCGATCACGGACCGCTAACCTTGGACTAAGGCGCATTGTCAAGCATTGCGGGGCACGGCGCCGAGGGTTCAGCCAAGCGGCCCAATCCGCCGCGCCCCACTTCAAATCAGCCTCTGCGGCCCGCAATCACCCCGATGGAGCCGCGAAACTTGCACCACTGTCGCAGCAGATCATACTTTCGTCGATTGTGCGGGTGCCTGGCACCGGACAATTTGTCAGGGTCATGATCGGCGGATCAATGGATCAGGGCATGCAAGGTTGGCCGATAGAGGCCGCAGGATGAGTCCGGCAATTTTTTCGGCGACAGGTCTGGCGACAGGGGCGTTTCGATCATTGAAAACGAACAAGATTTGAAGCGGTTGTCGATTCTGTCAGGCCGTGTTCACGGGTGCCCGGTCCGGCTGGCTGGAATGGTCCTGGCGGCAATGGCGCTTGGCGGCTGCGCGCAGTCCCTGACCTATGCCGATTTGCCCGCCGCCAATATCGCGGTTCCGAAGCAATGGAGCGGAACCAACACCCCGCTGGAAAGCGACATTTCAGAATATTGGCTGGAGTTGGATGACCCGCTGCTGGCCGAGTTCGTGCAAATGGCGGCGCAAAACAATCTCGATCTGGCCCAGTCGGCCGCGCGGTTGGCGCAGGCACGAGAGGCGGTGATAATCGCGCGCGGAGCCCGCCTGCCGTCGATTTCCGCCAGTGGCGGGGCAAGCCGCGATGTTGGCGATTTCGCGCAACAATCCCTGCAATTCTCGGTCGGGGCGGACGCCAGGTGGGAAGCTGACCTGTTCGGCCGGATCAGCGGGTCGATCACAGCTGCCCGGGCCGATCTTGCCAGCGCAGGTTATTCGCAGGCCGATCTCCAACGCGCCATCATCGGCACTGCCGCCTTGTCGACCATCTCCGCCAGGTCGACCGCCGCCCAGCTTGCGATTGCGCGGGATACGCTGGTCAATCAGGATGAGAATTTGCAGATCGCCCGCTGGCGTATGCAGGCCGGGCTGGTGTCCAGCCTCGATGTAGAGCAGGCACGGGTGCAGCGGGCGCAAACCGCCGCCACTATTCCTTCGCTGGAAAGCGATCTCGCGGCGACCGCCAATGCCATTTCCACGCTCATCGGTGAACCGCCGGGCAGGGTGCTCACGCTGCTGGCAGCCGAAGCACCGATCCCGGTGCCGCCTGAAACAGTTGGCCTTACCGCCCCGGCAGAGGTCCTCCGCCGCCGCCCCGATGTCCGCGCAGCAGAGGCAGCCTTGCTGGCGAGCAGCGCGCGGATCAATGTGGCGCGTGCGCAATTGCTTCCCTTGGTGCAACTGACCGGATCGGTCGGCAGCGGGTCGGTGGGGCTTGGCAATCTCTTCGATGTCATCACTGGAAATTTGTTTGCCGGGGTCAGCCAGTTGATTTTCGATGGCGGCAGGACGCGGGCACAGGTTGGCAGCGCAGAGGCCGCGGCGGAAGGATCGCTGGCGGCATGGCGGCAAGCGATCCTGATCGCGCTGGAAGATGTCGAGACCAGCAACACGAATTTGCGCGCCGCGCGGCAGCGGGTAGCCTTGCTGGGTGAAGCGCGGGAGGCAGCGGAAAATGCAGCCATCCTGGCGCGCAGCCAATATCAGGCGGGGCTGACCGATTTCCGGAACTTGCTGACCGCTGAAAACCAGTTGCTGTCTGCGCGTAATTCGCTGGTCGCAGCGCAGGCGCAGCGGGCCGGCGCCTTTGTTACCCTGACGCAGGCGCTTGGCGGGGGCTGGAACCCGAACGATTATCCAGATAGTTTTAGCCCAGGATCGAACCCATGAGTGAGACTGCAGAAACCGTCGATCAAAATCCCGGGGGCACGCCGGACAGCATGGCAGATTTCCTGGGCGAAAAAGAACGTCCGCGCTGGCGGCGCTGGGCCAGATATTGGGTGCCTGCCCTGGCCGTGCTATTTCTGGTTCTGGTCATTTCACGCTGTTCCGGCGGCGATGAAGGTCCGCAATATGTCAGCGTGGCGGTAGAGGAAAAATCGCTCGATCTGACCGTCAGCGCGACCGGCAATCTGCGCCCGACCAACCAGGTTGAGGTCGGCTCCGAAGTATCCGGCCGGATCGACCTGATTACGGTCGATGTGAATGACCGGGTCACCCGCGGACAGGTTCTCGCCCGCATCAATACAGACATTATCGAAGACCAGATTGCGCAGGCGCGGGCCAATCTGAATGCATCGCGGGCCGCGGTGGTGCAAGCGCAGGCCTCGCTCGAAGTCGACACCGCTCAACTCGGTCGGCTGCGCGAGGTTTACCGGATTTCCGGCGGCAAGGTCCCTTCGCAGACAGAGCTCGAAGCGGCGCAGGCCAATGTGGCACGTGACCGGGCCGGCGTGGCATCTGCGCGGGCAAATGTTGCTGCGTCTGAGGCAGCACTGTCTTCCAGTCTGACCAGTTTCAACCGCGCGGTCATCCGCTCGCCGGTGGCCGGGGTGGTACTTGCCCGCCAGGTTGAACCGGGCCAGACGGTGGCGGCATCGTTTAACACGCCGACCCTTTTCGTGCTGGCCGAAGACCTGTCCGCGATGCAACTGCGGGTGGAGATTGACGAGGCGGATGTTGGTCAGGTCAAGACCGGGCAGAATGCGACGTTCGTGGTCGATGCCTATCCCGGCAAACGATTTCCGGCGGTGGTCGACCGGATCGATCTGGCATCTAGCAATACCGCAACGGACGACGCGGCTAGCCAAGCCGCCAGTAATTCCGTCGTCAGCTATGAAGCTCGCCTGTCCGTCGCTAATCCTGACGGTTTGCTGCGACCGGGCATGACCGCCACCGCGACCATTTCCACGCAGAACACCGGCCCGCAATTGCTGGTGCCCAATAACGCACTCCGTTTCGATCCGGAAGAAGAAGAGGCTGACGTAGGCGGAGTCCTGAATCCGCAAATCGGGCTGGAGCAAGGAAAGCAGGAGGCGAGCATTGGTGCGGGCAGCCGCCAGCGGGTGTATGTGCTGCGATCCGATGGCACGCTGAAGGGCATCGAAGTGGTGACCGGACAAAGCAATGGCCGCCAGACAGTCGTCACCTCGCCCGATCTCAGGAAGGGAATGAAAGTGGTAACCGGAAACAAGGCCGCCGCCAAATGAGTGATGAAGGCGCCCCGCAGCATCTGATCGAACTGGAAGGGGTTACCAAGACGTTCGGCACGGGACCGGCGGCATTCCAGGCGCTCAAGGGTGTCGATCTGACGATTGACAAGGGTGATTTCGTGGCTGTGATGGGGCCATCCGGCTCGGGGAAATCGACCACCATGAACATTCTTGGCTGCCTGGATGTACCCACGACCGGCAAGTTCCGGTTTCGCGGTACAGAGGTCCAGTCGCTTACCCGCGACCAGCGATCGCTTTTGCGCCGCCGCTATCTCGGTTTTGTTTTTCAGGGCTTCAACCTGTTGTCACGCACCACGGCGCTCGAGAATGTCGAACTGCCGCTGCTCTACCGCGGGGAAAGCAAGGCTGCACGGCGCAAGGCGGGGCTCAATGCGCTCGATCTGGTGGGGCTGGTGCCGTGGGCGGATCACACTCCGGCAGAGCTTTCTGGCGGGCAGCAACAGCGCGTCGCGATCGCCCGCGCATTGGTAACGGAGCCCGATGTCCTGCTGGCGGACGAGCCAACCGGCAATCTCGACACCGAACGTTCCATCGAAATCATGGAATTGCTGACCGATCTCAACCGGACCGGCATCACGGTTCTGCTGGTGACGCACGAGGCGGAAATGGCCCAGTTTGCCCGCACCATCGTGCATTTCCGCGACGGGGTGGTCGAAAGTATCGAGCACCGGGATGGAGTCAGCCCTGGCGGTAGCCCCGATAGCGAGGTCCGCGCCTGATGTTTGGCATATTCGGCGCTACCTTGCTGTTGGCCCTGCGCGAAATCCGGCGGCATTTGCTGAGGTCTTTCCTGACTACGCTGGGAATTATCATCGGCGTGGCGGCGGTAATCACCATGGTCACGCTGGGCAACGGGGTTACCGCATCGATCCGCGACGAGATTTCCTCACTCGGCTCGAACATTTTCATTGTCTTTCCGGTACGGACCGAACGCGGCAACCCGCGGCCGTTTGATCAGAGCGATATCGACGTAGTGGCCAGCCAGATTGCAGGTGTTGATCTGGCGGCGGGCAGCGCATCTTCCAGCGCCATAGCGTTTCACAATGGGCAGAATTGGTCCACTTCGGTCAACGGTGTGGAAAACGATTTCCTCGTTGCCCAGACTATCGATCTTGTCGAAGGCCGCAGCTTTTCCGATGCCGAGGAAACTTCCGGCCAGAATGTCTGTATCCTTGGCCCTAAAGTGCTGGACGCGATTTTCGTACCGGGCACCAGCCCGCTGGGGGAGGAAATGCGGCTTGATTCGGTGTCCTGCACGGTCATCGGCGTGCTGGAAGAACGCGGGCAGGGCGGCGGGGGTCAGGATCAGGACAATGTCGTGATGATGCCGCTGAAAACGGTCCAGCGCCGGTTTGTCGGCAATACTGACATCCAGTCCTTCGTGGTCAAATATGACAACAATTATGCCAGTTCCGGCATTCAGGATTCGCTGGTCAAACTGCTGCGCGAACGCCGCCTGCTGCAGGATGGGCAGGACAATGATTTTAATGTCATCGACACAGCGCAGGTCAATCAGGCGCTCGGCGCAGCGACTGGCGCGCTGACTGCAATGGTGGCGGCAATCGCGGCAATCAGCCTGCTGGTTGGCGGGATCGGGATCATGAACATCATGCTGGTGTCGGTGACCGAGCGCACCCGCGAAATCGGCATCCGCCTGGCCATCGGCGCGCTTGCGCGGGAGGTGCAATTGCAATTCCTGACCGAGGCCGTGGTGCTGTCCTGTCTGGGCGGGCTGATCGGAATCGCGCTGGCTTTTGGCCTGTCTTTCGGACTTGCCTCAGCGGTGGATGTGCCCTTCATCTTCGATCCAGTCATCAATGTGATGAGCTTCCTGTTTTCGGCGGTGATGGGGATCATCTTCGGATTTTACCCGGCCCGTCGCGCTTCCCGGCTCGATCCGATCGAGGCGCTGCGCCACGAATAGTGCGCGCCATGAATAATGCGCCGCTGATCGTGTAATTGCCGCGATTGCTGCAATAGGCTGGCAAAAGCGTGGGCCAACCTGCAAATTCATCCCAGGTGACGGGCAGCCACTTTCAAGACGATCTTCTGTAAAGGGGGCCGCGACTTGAAGGCCCGAGCGCAATTTGCGCCATCTGCGCCCGGCGGGGCTGGATGTTGAAACGGGACAAGACGGGGGCATGCATATTTGCATTGCCCCCGTTTCTTGATTGCAGTCCCGAATATGACCGGAACTTTAGAACTTTTTCCGCAATTCCACCCGGAACACGCGGCCACGGGCGGAATGCAGCTCACTGAAAAAGCCAAAAGTCTCGTCAGCCAGCGGCGGGTCTTCGTTGAAGATGTTGTTTAACCCCAAACGGACGCGCGTTCCATCAAGCGGTCCGTTATCGAAGGTGTAGGTGACCGTGGCATTGAGCGTGAACAAATCGCTTACTTCATAAAAGTTGATGTTCGGATTGGTGCTGTCATCGAGCAAATCGTCGCGGATCACCGAGGTATCGTAAACCCGGCCGACATACTGGCCGAACAGCGACGCATCCCAATTGCCGCTGCTCCACAGCAGGGAACTGGAGAAACGCCATTTCGGGCGCCCTTCGATTTCGAGCAATTCGCCCAGGCCGCCAACTGCAACGTCCAGAGGCAGTGTACCATCGGCGATCCCTTCAAGCAGTTCCTGCGCATCGGGTCCGGCAGACTGGACAAACGAAAGCAGGCGGGCTGCGTTGAAGCGAAGGCGGAATTCGCCGAGGCCGAATTCGGGCAGATTATAAAACATGCCGAAATCCCAGCCTTCCGAAACGCGGCTATCGAGGTTGAGATATGGATCGAGTACCTGGATGATGCTGCCAGCGGGCGCGAGGCTGGTGCCGGTGAACAGTGCGATTTGGTCCGCATCGGGCGCTTCGCGGATCACATTCGGGTTGGTCGAGCCGTTGAGGCGGCGCAGCAGGTCCAGCGCGATGGCGTTGTCATCGCCGAACACGCCGATGATGCCGTTCTGGCGGATGTTCCAGTAATCGGCGGTCAGCGTGAGGCCGGGCAGGAAGGTCGGCTCCAGCACTACGCCGACATTGATGCTGCGGGTTTTTTCGGGGACCAGTTCATCGGTGCCCGAACGGAAGCTGATCGTGCCTGCGCCGGGGCACGAACCGAGCGGCGGGCCGCCCTTTTCGAACTGTGCCTGACAGATCACGAAATCGTCGCGCGTGTTGGACCGGGTGGTGCCGGCATCGTTGACCTGCACCAGGTTTGGCGCCCGGAACCCGCGCGACCATGCGCCGCGCAGCAGCACGCCATCGGTCAGCGTCCATGCCGCTGCCACACGCGGGACAAAGGTGGTCTCGTCAATATCGGAGAAATGCTCGGCCCGTCCGGCCAATTGGACGGTGAACTCCTTGACCAGCGGAATTTCCATGTCTTCGCCAACAATCGGCACCAATGCTTCGGCGAATGCGGAATAGACTTCGCGGTTGCCATTGGTATCGGGCGAAGGGCTGGTCCCGGCAACGTCGCTGCCATTGAAATTGCCGGTTACACTGTCAGTGAAGGTAATCGTCCCGTCAAGGCGCGGGTCGCGATCATCAAAGAAGGTTTCGCGGCGGAATTCGATCCCCCCGGCCAGGCCGACATCGCCGCCCGGCAGCGTGAAGATGCTATTGTTGGAAATCTTGAAGTCAGCCAGGGCCAGAGTGGTTTCGCCCTTGCGGAACACATCGATCCGGAAACTGTCGATGACGGCTTGGGAGTTGGGCGTGCAATCGCCCTGCCCGGGATCATCGAGGCAGCCACCGTTGAACGGATTATACGCGTCAGGCGTCGTGCGGTTGATCGCCTGCTGCATCAGCGTGAGCGAAACGCGGTTACGCGCCAGATCGGTGCTGCTGGCCTTGGAATAGAGCAGGCCGGTGTCGAAATCCCAATTGCCTAGATTGCCGCGCAGGCCGGCAACGGCGCGGTAAGTATCCTTGTTGACCGACACGTCGCGGTTGCCGACATCGACAAAGCGGTAGCGTTCCATGATTATATCCGCCCCCCCGGCGGCAATCGTGGTGCCGGGCAGCCGGTTGGGGTTGGGCGCACCATCGCGCGTGGTCGGCCCGAACGGGTTCCAATAGGCATCGCGGGAAATTCCCACTGGCACGGCGGAAAGGATTGCGGACGCGTCGATATTGCGGCGGTTTTCCGAACGGTAGAAACTGCCTTCGAAATAGGCTTCCACGCTATCGCTCAGCTTGTAATTCAGCAGGGCAGAGGCATTGTAGCGATTTTTGCGGCTGATCAGATCGGTGCCGAAATTGGTGTTGTAACGCACGTCCGTGGTCGGCGTGGTGCCATTACGGGCGCAGATACCGCCGCCGAAATCCAGGCGGCATCCGGTGAAGGTGCCCGGCTGGAGAAAGAAATCGTCATCCCCGATCGGTGTCCGGTTTGATGGTGCCTGAATATCGAACTGGCCGAAGGGGCCGAAAGTGTTGCGGTTGTTGAACGAGGCATCACCTTCGAAATCGGTACCCACCACCAGCGGGATACGGTTATCGTCCGCGGAATAATCGCGCGCCGAGGCAGGCAGGCCGTTTTCGTGGAAATAGCCGCCGTAAACAGTGAGATTGCCGCGCCCACCGGCAAAATCGAACCCGTAGCCAGCGTTGATCTGCGAAGTTTGCAGATCGGTGCCGGTTGAAATCCGGTACTCGCCTTCGACAAATCCGCCGGTCATGTTTGAACGCAGGATCGTGTTAACCACGCCTGCCACCGCGTCCGCGCCGTAGATCGCCGATGCGCCATCGCGTAGCACTTCGAGACGGCGCACGCTGCCGGGCGCTATCTCGTTGGCATCGGCCGATACGACCGGCACAAGCAATTCGGTCTGGAAGCCGGGATGCAGCGTCATGCGGCGGCCATTAATCAGCAGCAAAGTATTGCCTGTACCAAGGTCGCGCAAATTGACCGAGGAAACATCGCCGCGTGCGCTGTTCTGGGTGGTCGCATTCTGTTCGTTGAAGGCGGCGGTGCCGACTTGCGGAATGGCGCGGAACATTTCTTCGCCCGATGCAGCGCCGGTCGCTTCAATGTCGGCTTCGCTGAGAACCGTAACCGGCAGCACATCGTTGATTTGCGCGCCCTGGATTTGTGATCCGGTGACGACGATGATGTCCTCGTCCGAAACGCTTGGCGGTGGTGGTGCATCCTGGGCAATAACTGCCGTGGTCGCCATGAAGCTGGTGCTGCACAGCAGGGCCAGTTTCCCGGCCTGTTTCCCGATTGTTGTAATACGCATTGTGAGGTTCCCCCTTAATTGAATTCAATCGAATTCTCTTTTTTCAAGCCAGTTTTCAAAAATCTTCGGCCAATGGCTCAGAATCTGGTTGTCCGTTCCCAGCCCCCAGCCATGCCCGCCCTTTTCGAAAATATGCAGTTCGGCCGCTGCGCCCTTGCTATTCATTGCCTGGAACAAGGCGATGCCGTGTCCGGGCGGAGTGATCTGGTCGTCAGCGGCGGAAATGATGATTGTGGGCGGTGCGTCTTTGGATGCGTTGGTGTCTAGCGACCAGGCGTTCTGGGCTGACAGTGATGGGTCCGAGCCGATGATTTCGTGCCGCGTCCGCGTGGTATCATAGGGCTTCCGCAGCGATACGACCGGGAACAGCAAGGCCGAAAAATCCGGCCGGGCGGATTGCGTCTCGATCTCGTCGCGGCCTTCGTACAGCGCCGCATCCGGCAGCAAGGCGGTATAGCCCGCCAGATGACCGCCTGCTGAAAATCCCATGATTCCGATCCGGTCCTGCCGGATGCTGAATTCCTTCGCGCGCAAGCGGATGATTTTCATCGCCCGCTGCGCATCCATAAACGGGACCGCGGCATCCCACCCGTCATTGGGCAGGCGGTAGATCAGTTCGAAAACCGTATAGCCGCCGCGCTGCAGCAGCTTGGCGATGGGGGTGCTTTCCTTCCACAGTTGGATTCGGAAATAGCCGCCGCCGCCGCACACCAGCACGGCTTTGCCGTTAGGAGAATTGGGACGGTACACGCGCATCCGCGGAGTAGCTATGTTGGACACCGCGCCGTATCCTGGGCCGGCGCCGCCAAGTTTTTCCGGTCCGGTCGGCCCGCCATCGCCCGGCGCGCGGCCGGACCACAGCAGGATTTCCTCTTCGGCATACGCGAGCGCCGGGGCGAGGCCGGCGGCGGCTG
>JBGSJO010000036.1:0-37649 GCA_041741895.1 Pontixanthobacter sp. | reverse complement strand
CACCTCATGCGCAAAGCCGCAGAGCGAACCGCCGAGGCCACCTGGAAACGTATCGGAACGCTGCTTGACGATTTTCCGCCTAAGGAATGCGCAGCGTATCTGGCAAACTCAGGATATGCACAAACCTAATCTCATCACGCTCTAATGATGCCGTGCCGTCGGCCCCATCCATTTGCGATCTTCTCCGGCACCATTTCCGGGGCGAACGGCGAGCCAGTGAACGCCAGCGCGCTGGGTTACTCGGATCGCCATATCTTCACGCGGGGCCGCCCGGTGGAGTTGCCCATAGGCCAGATGCTGACCAGCGAAATGAACATCACGACCGCCGTCGGTTATCCCGATGAATTCCCCGAGTTGATTGTAGCGATGCCCCGTCTGCAAGAAAAGATTGCTTCGCTGATCAGCCACCGCGTGCCATTTGAGCAGCTGCTCGAGGGTCTTGAAATCGCCGCACCCCGCAATCGGCCAAGGTCATGATCGAGTTCGAAAATTGACCGATTACTGCATGTACCCAATCACGGATTTACGACCATGACGCGCAATTTGACCCATCTCGAACGCCTGGAAGCGGAGAGCATGCACATCATGCGCGAAGTGGTATCCGAGACCGCCAAGCCGGTTATGCTGTATTCGGTCGGCAAGGATTCCGCAGTGATGCTGCATCTGGCGAAGAAGGCATTCTACCCCTCGCCGCCGCCATTTCCGCTGCTGCATGTCGATACCACATGGAAATTCAAGGATATGTATGCGCTGCGGGAAAAGGCTGCGGCCGACGCCGGGATGGATCTTCTGGTCTATCACAATTCCGAAGCCGAGAACCGCGGGATCAACCCGTTCGACCACGGCCCGCTCCACACCGATATGTGGAAGACACAGGGCCTCAAGCAGGCGCTCGATAAATACGGCTTCGACGCGGCGTTCGGCGGGGCCCGGCGCGACGAGGAGAAAAGCCGGGCGAAAGAGCGGATCTTCTCGTTCCGCATCGCCAGCCATGGCTGGGACCCGAAGAGCCAACGGCCCGAATTGTGGAACGCCTACAACACTCGCAAGGCGAAGGGGGAAAGCATTCGCGTGTTCCCGCTGTCCAATTGGACAGAGCTCGATATCTGGCAATATATCATGGCCGAGCAGATCGAGATCGTGCCACTGTATTTCTCTGCCAAACGCCCGACCTATGAATGGGAAGGCGGCCTGTTCATGGCCGACGACCCGGCCCGACTGGAGAAGGTTCTCGGCTATCTTCCGCAGATCACCGAACGCTCGATACGGTTTCGCACCCTTGGCTGCTCGCCCTTGACCGGGGCGGTGGAGAGCGAGGCGACCACCTTGTCCGAAGTGGTCCAGGAAATGCTGCTCACGACCACATCAGAACGCCAGGGCCGGGTTATCGACAAGGATGATGGTGACGCGTCAATGGAGAAGAAAAAGCAGGAGGGCTACTTCTGATGGACAAGACTTCATCACAGGAAACCTACCGGACCGACGCACTGATCGCGGAGGATATCGAGGCCTATCTTGCCGCGCACCAGAACAAATCGATGCTGCGCTTCATCACCTGCGGCAGCGTAGATGACGGCAAGAGCACGCTGATCGGCCGCCTGCTGTACGATTCCAAAATGATCTTCGAAGACCAGCTCGCCGCGCTGGAATCGGATTCGAAGAAATCCGGCACCCAGGGGGAGGAGATCGACTTCGCCTTGCTGGTCGACGGGCTTGCTGCCGAGCGTGAGCAGGGCATCACGATCGATGTAGCTTACCGTTTCTTCGCAACCGAACAGCGCAAATTCATCGTCGCCGATTGCCCCGGCCATGAACAATACACGCGCAATATGGTCACCGGCGCGTCCACCGCGGACCTCGCGGTGATCCTGATCGACGCGCGCAAAGGCGTGCTGGTCCAGACGAGGCGGCACAGTTTCCTGTGCCGCCAGCTAGGCATCCGCAATTTCGTGCTGGCGGTCAACAAGATGGACCTGATCGATTACGACCAGGCCAGATACGACGCGATCGTGGCCGATTACTGCACCTTTGCGGCCAGTATCGGGATCGAGATTTTCACCGCCATGCCGATTTCCGGCTTCCGGGGCGACAATATCACCACCCTGTCGGACAACACCCCGTGGTATGCCGGCGCAACGTTGATCACTCATCTTGAAACGGTCGAGCTGGATACCGCGCGCGATGCTGCAAAGCCGTTCCGGATGCCGGTCCAATGGGTCAATCGTCCCAATCTCGATTTCCGTGGCTTCTCGGGTCTAATTGCCACGGGCATGGTCAAACCGGGCGATCCGGTGCGCGTATTGCCGTCCGGCAAGACCAGCACAGTCAAAAGTATCGTGACCTTCGCTGGCGAGCTCGATGAAGCATGCGCCGGCCAGTCGGTGACGGTCTGTCTTGAGGACGAGGTCGATTGCTCGCGCGGCAACGTGCTGGCTGCGGCCGACGCGCCGCCCGAAGTATCCGACCAGTTCGAGGCGACAATCGTCTGGATGGATGACGAGGCGATGCTGCCCGGCAGGGCCTATCTGCTCAAGCTGGCGACGCAGACAGTGTCGGCGACAATCCAGGCCCCGAAATACGAGATCAACGTCAACACGATGGAGCATCTCGCGGCAAAGACGCTGGAGCTGAATGGAATCGGGGTAGCTGAAATCACCACCGACAAGCCGCTGGTCTTCGAACCCTATGCCGAAAACCGGGCGCTGGGCGGGTTCATCCTGATCGACAAGATCAACAACCGGACCGTCGGTGCCGGGATGCTGCATTTCAGCCTCCGCCGCGCCCAGAATGTGCATTGGCAAGCGACTTCCATCGGCAGGGAGGACCATGCTGGACTGAAAAACCAGAAACCGCTGGTGCTGTGGTTCACTGGCCTGTCAGGTTCGGGCAAGTCGACCATCGCCAACGAGGTGGAAAAGACCCTCAATCTGATGAACCGCCACACTTTCTTGTTGGACGGAGACAATATCCGCCACGGGCTGAACAAGGACCTGGGTTTCACCGATGCCGACCGGATCGAGAATATCCGCCGGGTCGGGGAAGTGGCGCGGCTGATGGCCGATGCCGGACTGATCGTGCTGACTGCCTTCATCAGCCCGTTCCGCGCGGAGCGCCAGATGGTCCGCGACATGCTGCCCGAGGATGAATTCATGGAGATATTCGTCGACACCCCGCTGGAAGTGGCCGAAGCGCGCGACGTGAAAGGTCTTTACAAGAAGGCTCGCGCAGGCAAGCTCAAGAACTTCACCGGGATCGACAGCCCATATGAAGCACCGGAGGCGCCCGACATCACCGTCAACACCGTCGCGATGACACCCGCGAAAGCGGCCGAATACATCGTTCGCCAGATCATGCCGCTCAAATGACAGACACTCAAATGACGGAACTGGCGCGAAGCATGAGCGATGCGGACCTCGCGGCGGCTCTGGCCGAAACGGCCGGTACGCTGCTACTAGGCGTGCGCAGCTGCGGACTGCTCGGCGCCAAGGCGCTGGGCAAGGCAGGCGACCAGACAGCCAACCAGTTCCTGGTCCATGCCCTGCGCCATCTGCGCGGGGATGACGGGCTGCTCTCGGAAGAAGGCGCCGACACCGACGAACGTCTCGGTAAAAGCCGGGTCTGGGTCATCGATCCGGTCGACGGGACGCGCGAATATGGGGAGGACCGGACGGACTGGGCCGTCCATGTCGCCATGGCGGCCCGAGGCAAGCCGAAGATCGGCGCCGTTGCGCTTCCAGGCCTCGGACTGGTGCTGCGATCCGACCGGCCAACACCGCTGCCGCCGATGGCCAGCGTGCCCCGGATAGTCGTCAGCCGAACCCGGCCAGTCACGGAAGCCGTTGCAATTGCGCAGCAAATCGGGGCCGAGCTTATCCCGATGGGCAGCGCGGGCGCCAAGGCGATGGCGATCGTGCGCGGCGAGGCGGAGATTTACCTCCACACCGGAGGACAATATGAATGGGACAGTTGCGCCCCTGCGGCGGTCGCGCTGGCGCATGGCCTGCACGTCAGCCGGGTGGACGGGTCGCCGCTGGTTTATAACCAGCCCGACACCTTTATGCCGGACCTGCTGATCTGCCGACAGGAATGGGCAGCGGAGGTCCTCGAACGAGTGGCTGGCCTGGCTGGAAATGCATCCGGCGAGGTGGTTGGCTCGCTCGGGGCCTGACCGTTGATGGCCGGGTTCTCGGCTTACTCGTCGTCCACCTGCGCCAGCAATTGTTCGGCGCGGGACAGATACGGCCGGTCGAGCATTCCGCCCTTGTAACCGATGGTGCCGACGCCCGGATTGGCCGCGAACACAGCCAAAATCGCGCGGGCTTCGGCTATATCTTCGACGCTCGGGGTGAAGGCCGCGTTGATCACCTCGACCTGCGCCGGATGGATCGCAAGCATCCCGCGGTAACCCTCGCGGCGCAGTTTCTCTGCCCGCAGGCGCAGTTTTTCCACGTCGCGGAAGTCGCCCTGGATCGTGTCGATCGCCGGAACGCCCGCCGCCGCCGCACCCAGCAGGCACAGGCTGCGCGCCAGTTCATAGGTGAAGCCGTAGTTGCCATCTGGATTGGTGTTGGATGCCGCGCCGATCGAATCGGCCAGGTCTTCCGCCCCCCAGGTCAGCGCCGCCACCCGCGGGGCGCCCTTATAGTCGCCGGTGTGGAACATCCCCTCCGCTGTTTCGGTGATCAGCACGATCACCGGCGTAGAGCCCTGCTCAATCCCGTTCACCACTTCCAGCGCGGCGAGATATTTATCGAACGCCTCCACATCCGGCCGGCCGTAAACCTTGGGCAGCATGATCCCGCCGGGGCGCCCGGGCATGATCGCCGCCAGATCGGTCAGCGTGTACGGCCCGTCAAGCGGATTGACCCGCACCCACATACGCGCCCGATCGCCGGGATGTTCGCACAGGAAATCATGCACCATCCGGCGCGCCGCGGCCTTGTTCTCGGCCGCGACCGCATCTTCGAGATCATAGATCACGATATCCGCCGGGCTGGCCAGCGCCTTGCCCATCTTCTTCTCGCTATCGCCGGGCGCGAACAGCCAGGAGCGCATTTTCAGCTTAGGCGTTTTGGTTGCGGTCACGGCGTCACCTTTACGGTCGATAGGATTTAGGCAGGTCCAGCACGCGTTCCGCAGTGTAGTTCAGGATCATGTGCGGGTCATCCTGGCGGTGCGCCGTGAAGGCGGCGCAGTGAAGAGAAACCAATAGCTTAAGCAACCAGTTAAAGACAAAATATTTTTTCTAATCGGAGAAATGAAAAGCCCCCAATCTGGCCCCCACCGGCCCGCGCTTCTGTGGAAAAAGACGGGACCGAGAGGGACGCCCACGTTCATCCAGCAGAGCCACACTACCCTGCCACCTTCGCATTGTCACGAATCGGGTTCAGCGCAGCGAATATCAGGTTTGCACCCCGATCCCAGTCATCGGCACCCGAATTCTTAGTTCCCAAAAGCGGACGTTCTCCGAGACCATTCCGGCCAAGGAGAATAATAATGGGAATTTCGCAGTTTGATCCAGAAACACAAAAGCGCGTTCCGTGGAACTTTGGATCGAAGGTCGGGCCTAAACGACCGTTCACTCAGAAGTAGATTTGGGCGATCCGCATTTTTCTTGATCGCGAAAAACGTCTTCGAGACAGGGCGCTGTTCGACCTTTCGATCGACAGCAAACTTAGAGGCTGTGATTTGGTAGAGCTTAAGATTAGTGACCTGGTTAGTGGGCCGGATGTCCGAGATCGAGCAGCAATCACGCAGCGTAAAACCGGTCGACCAGTTCAGTTTGAGATTGCGTCTGATGCCAGAGGCAGCTTGCTCGCGTGGCTTGAAAGGCGTGGTAGCTTAGTCGACGAATTTGTATTCCCCTAGCCGTATCGACAATTTGCGGCACCTCAGGGGCCGATGATGAGCGGCGGTCGGTCAGGTAAGGTGAGGTTTTCCCTCGTGGAGGACCTTTTTGTGCCTGGCTGCCACATCAACGATCATCAACTGAGGTTATCTATGCGCTATAGAACGACAGATACCGTATCCCAGGCGTCCGCAAAGGCCGGGTTCAGTCCAGCGACAGGTTACCGGATCGCAGTCGATCCCAGGCTGCCCTCAGGGGCCAAGGCGCCGCGTACGCGGCGGCGTCCTGATCCGCTGGAATATATCCGTTGTCCCTGATCGTAGTTCTGCCTCACTATGTGGATTTACCGAGGCGGCAGTTGTTCCGGGCACCCTGCTGGTCACGGACGACTGGTCCACCAGTTATCGCGCCTTGCAGAGGCGCGGCTATGACCAACGCCCAATAGCCGAATGCGGCGATCCAGAAATCTCCGAAGAGTTCCTGTAGCGCGACATTCTGGATGAGAGACCTATCGGGCGAACTAATCCCGTACAGGCTCCGTCAGCACTGCTGATGCGAGCAGTGATGCCGCTTCGCGTTCAATTTCGCCAAAGCCCTTTGCTTCGGCCACTTTCGCCGCCTTTTGCAGCAAATCGCCAGCCAGACACGCATCCCCTTCGCGGTCGCGTTTCAGAAGCATCTGTCCCCGCCGCAGATCGGTCAGCGCAGCGTAGAAGGCGATTGCGTGGCGTTCGCATATCTCGGCAGAGGCCAGCAAATGGCGCTCGGCCTCGTCATGCCGGTCAAGCACCGTGGCAAGCGCGCCGAGCGAGAGTGCGACTGGACCTTCGGCCGTAAGTCCGCCAGCGGAGGAGAACTGTCCGGCCCAAGGCAGCAGAATGTCGTAAAGCGCCTGCGCATAGCTGCGATTGCCGCAGGCAATTGCCGCGACTGCATATTCGGTCATGCCGTTCAGCCAGGTGGCATCCTGCGGCAAGGCATAGTTCGTTTCCGCAAACTCGGCGAGAACCCGCTCCGCATCGTCGAGCTGTTGTGCCTGCGCGGCGGCCATGGCGAGCGAGGCACGGATCGTCGGCAGGCCGGGATTGGCCTCAGCCATCGCTTGCAGCATTGGCGCCATCGCGCCCAGAGTCCCACGCATCCAGTTGATCGCCGCGAGCTGGACCCCGCAGCACATTTGCGCGTCGGGCTGGCCGCATTCGGCGCCGATCATCGCGGCTTGCTGCGCCAGCTTCTCACCTTCCGCCAGATCGCCCGCAATCTGGGCCCGCTTCGACATATGGAAGGTATATTCCCATTTCAGCAACGGCAGGTCGAGCTGGCGCACGAGCCGCCCGGCAATCGCGAAGCACCGGTCCGCCTCCGCAATGTCGCATGCGCGCACGGCAGCCGTCGCGCGGTACATGGCGGCAAAATAGAGCTGCAGGGGGTCGCCCAAGCGTTCGGCGCGCACCAGCGCATCGGCAGTCCATTCGAGCGAAGCCTTGAGCAGCGAAGGGACCGCCAGCGAGAACGCCATCTGGTTCTGGATCCGTACGATGATCGCATCGTCACCCAGCGCGCGGGCGATGGACAGCGCCTCTGCCGACAGGGCGCGCCGATGCTCCAGCGTGGTGCCGAAGGCGAGCTCCGAGCACAGCAGGCCCAGCACCAGCGCCCGGTCGGCGGCATCGGGCGGCAGATGCTCCAGCGCCATTTCCAGCTGCGCCACCTTTTTGGAATCGGACGCACCAGACGTGCTGTGCCAGCCGCGATCATTGGCCAGCGCGGCCCGCACGAGTCGGTCATTATCACGCAGCTTTGCGGCGCGGTCGCCTGCCCCGAGCAGAGTCGTGCGATAGGTGGGGTCACCGGCCTGACGCTGCGCCGTGCCAAGCCCGATCGCCAGATCGATCTCGAATGCCAGATCGGACAGCCCATGCTTGTCCGCCAGTTCGGTGGCGGACTGGAAATAGGCCATCGCATCGGCAGGGGCCAGCGCGTCGAGCGCCGAACATCCCGCCTCATAGGCGTAGTGGACCGCCTTGGGCACGTCGTCGCTCTGCGGCGCATGGCACCAGTGGCGCGCGAGTTCCCCCACTCGCGAGCCTTGCCGATTGCCGACCAGACCCTCCAGCGCCAGCGCGACTTGGCGGTGCGCCACCACGCGGCGGGCGAGGCCGACATCTTGGTAAAGCACATGCTGGATCAGAGCATGAGTGAAATGGTAGCGACCGGCAGTGTTGGACAGCTCCCGGATTAGGCCGGCTTCGCATGCCTGGTCCAGCAGGTCGATCAGTTGCTCTTCCTCGATTGCCGTCGCGCGGGAGAGCAGATCGAAGTCGAAATCGCGCCCAATGATCGCCGCGATGCCCAGCATGCGGCCGCAGTCCTTGCCTAGCCGGGTGATCCGCGCGCCCACCACTTCGCGCACGCTGTCTGGCAAGGCCAGACTGTCGATACCGCCGCTGGCCGTCCAGCTCCCGTCGCTGGAGATCGCCCCCGTTTCCGCAAGGTGCCGCAGCAATTCCGTGACGAAGAACGGGTTGCCATCGGTTTCTCCATGAACCGCCCTGGCAATTTGCTGCGCGACGTCCCCGGCCTCGTCGCCTACCATGGCGGTTACGCATTCGAGCACCTCGCCATCCTGCAATCCTTCTAGGTTGATCCGCGTCACGCCGTCCATCCGGTGTAGCGCGGCCAGCGTCTCCAGCAGTCCGGATGTCTCATTATCGCGAAAGGTTGCTAGCACAGTCAGTCGCATGGGACTGGCTGACGATGCCAGGTGGCGGAGCAACAGCAGACTGCCCCGGTCGGCCCATTGGATATCGTCCAGCATCAGCAGCAGCGGCGTTTGCGCCGCCGCGCTGGATAGCATGCCGACCACCGCGGCAAACAGCAGCGAGCGTTCCGATTCGGCATCGGTGGCCTTGGCTGGGGGAAGGTCGGGGATGCGCCCTGACAGCGCGGGCACCAGCCTGACCAGTTCCGAACCATGCTCTGCCACATGCGCGCGCAGCTCTTCCTCGGGCGCATGCGTGACGTAATGGCCCAGCGTTTCAGCAAAGAGCTGATACGGCGTGACGAGGTCTTCCTCGCAATGCCCGAACAGCACCGTCGTGCCGCGATCGAAGGCTTCGCGCGTGGCGCGCGCGACCATGGTGGTCTTCCCCAGGCCCGCCTCACCCGCGACGAAAAGCAATTCACGCCTGGCGCTCGAAGTCGCCCGCGAGACGGCATTCTCGATCAATTGCAGCTCTTCGTGTCTTCCGACGAAGTTCGGCGCGACGAAGGAAAGCCTCCCGGGCAAGGGGATGCGCGGGGCCGTGCCGATATCTTCCAGCGGCGACCATAGCACTTCGCTGGCGTCGAATGGCTCGGGATGCCCGTCCAGCGCAACCGGTCCGGTTGCGCGCCAATCATGCTTGCTGCGTCGCCCGGCGAGCAGGCGCACAACATCCGCCGCCATGATCTGACCGCTATCGCCAACACGGCTAAGCTGGGCTGCCTCATCCATGCAGTCCCCGGAGTAGACGTCACCCAGATGCGCCACTTCGCCCGCACTCACGCCGACGCGCAGATCGAAGGAATTGCCTTCGCGCCGATTGCTCAGCTCGATCGCCTGCTGCATCGCGACCGCGCAGCCCAGCGCAGCCGATGCCGCGACAAACACCGCGGTCACGCTTTCATCGTCACCGCCTGTCTCGCTGCCGCCATGTTCGGTGATCGCCTGACGCAGGATGGACTTTGCCTTTCTGAGCTGTTCCGCTGCTGCTTCTGGCGCCAACAAATCTGTCGGAACGCTGGATCTGGTGCTGAGTACGGCCAGTTGTTCAGTCGACATATGCAGCTCCTGAGGATTTTCGCGCTGCCTTACCATCGCCTAGCGACGCGAGATAGCGGATCGCGCTGATGCTGGGCTGGAACAGATAGGCACCGCCGCGCGTGTGGATAAAATGCGGGAACCCGCGGAAAGTCACCTTCTCCTCGCCCACCGGAAAGGTGAAACGGCTGTGCAGCGGTTCGTTATTGCCGAGGATCGGATCGTTGGTGCCCGTGATCCGTGGGTCAATCAGGCCAAGATTAGTCCAGTCATATTGCAGCGCCTCGAACTGGGATGTCAGGCTTGCGCACATGAACGATCCGAGCAGCCCGCGCTCCGCTTTGACCGGATGCGCCGGATCATACATCGGCCCATAGGGAATGCCGCGCCGAATGATCCGTCTGGCGTGATTCGTGTTGCGCTGAACGATTTTTGCATCACGCGGATTGCTGCGCCGCATATGGCTGCCGATCGGGCAGCGTTGGCCGTCCGGATCATGCGAATAACCGTAGTCGTTGAGTTTTTTCTCGCCAATCGGCGGCTGAGGCGATGGCGAGTGCGGCGACATTTCAAGTGGGACACCGTTGTACCAGCGACCCAGCATCTTGGCCGCGACCATTTCGCGCAGGGCATCACGGCGCGACATGGGCGGGGTCCACTTTTTCTCCTCGCCAGGTGGCAGCAACCGCATTCCGACCGGGTCGGTCATCAGCCGGTCCGCGCATTCGCTGAGGAATTGCTCGAACTGCTCGACCTGTTGTTCGAGCACCCGGAACGCGTTGAAACTGCCATTGAAGCCCAGCACATGCGGGGTCGGCACGCGCCAACGGATATCCTCCACCGGCGTGGCATAACCGAGCAGCATGGCGCCGATTTCAACCAATGGCTGATCGTCGCGGCGATTGTCGGGGCCATGCACGCCGTAGAATTGCGGCTGGGAAATGCTGTCGCGATAGCCAAAATGTACCTTGCCGCCCGGAAAGTCTTCCCCGTCGAGCGCGGCCAGCAGCCGGAACGCGCCCGACGCGGCTAGGATGCGATCGGCGACTGCGGCGCGAATGGCGGCATTGTCCGCATGGACGGAAATCATCAAATGGATCCGCTCATGATCCTGCCATTCGCGCTTCCAGCCCGAAGGGGCGCTCGGCCCGGTATCCCCGATCAGCTTGCTGCGCGACGGCATCCCGGCGACGAATTCATGCGGAAAACTCGCGATCGATGCGGGTGACACGCCCAGCTTTGCAAGTCCCGAAGCGGTCAGGCCGATATTGACACAGTTGGTCGGCTTGTCGCCGGACCAGGGCTGCGCGGTGGTGATCTGGGGTGTACGGCTGTCATCGCCGCTGGTCGCATCCGCCAGCCAGCGGCACGCGGCGGCGGGTCTGTCCACCGTCAGGACCAGATGGCGCACAAATTGCTTGCGGTAACCGCGCAGAATGTTGCCCTGCAGATCGGGCCAGTTGATTGCCGGTTCCATCGCTACCACCCCATTCCCGTGCCATGCCTGATCTGCGCGACCGATACGCCGGGATAGCCGCTGAACCGGCCGATCTGGACGTTCCTGTTGGCATCGAGCAGCAGTACCAGATCGCGGGATAAATTCTTGATGTTGCGCTCTTCGGGAAAAAGCGAGGTCAGATCGCGCGGGATCTGGAATGCATCGTGGCGATGGATCCAGTCGATGAACTCCTCCGGATGGAGCGCGGAGGGTGAGGGAGGCGGATCGGCGACCAGCCCCAGCAGCGCATCGAAGACCGAGCCGAATACGCTGATGAAATCACGGATATAGGCGCGGAAATCGCCGTCGAACACGGAATACATACAGAGATTGCCGCCGACCAGATCGAAGCGCGCGAAATGGACCGTGCCGACATTGCTGAGGCCGGTGAACAGCTCGTCGATATTGGCGGCCACTGCCTGCACCGCCTGCGCCCGGCCAACGGCAGTCTGATCGGCGAGCGGCATCACCAAATTCATGTGCATCTGCAGATTGTCCGCCAGCGCGGTGGAATATTCGGGCTCCGGCGTCTTTACCGGGGCGACTCTGCGCCAGAATGCGACGAGCACAGTCTCCATGATCCGGCGCAGGAATACGGTGATTTTCGCCCAGATCGTCATCGCTTGCCACCTCCGAGCGGGCAGCCGCTGCCGCCGCGCAAATTGCACGAATATTGATAGGCATCGCGCCGCGCCGCGAGCACTGGGTCGTCCGAACATTCGATTCCCGGGGCCAGGCGCGTGGGGTTGAAGCTCAGCTGCTCGCAGCCCGCGGCGTCTTCTCCTGCGAGCGCGGTCAGCCACAGCTCGCCCAGCACTATGCGCGGCCGGGTCGTGTCCCAGACCTTGGTCGGGTCGTTGATGTCGTCGCCCTGTCCAGCAACGTTGAAGCGCAGTACAAACCGGACTGGGCCGCGTTTCAGCCGTTCGCGCAGTTCGTGGTGCAGATATTTGTCATGCACCCCTTTCTCGAGGAACGGAATGACCCCGGCAACCGGGTCCCATTCGAACCGGCCAAAGGTTTCCGTGCCGTCCGCCGCCACCAGTTTGAACGTATGCAGCGCGTGATATTCCGCCCGCCCATAGCTGGACGGGGTCACCAGCATGGTCGCGGCCACCGTGCCGGGGCGGGCCGCCATATGGGTATTGGCATATCGGACAACGCCTGCAGTGCCATCATCCACAAAGTCCGGCTTGTGCGCGGGCGAGCGCAATTGCAGCATATCGAGCAGCTTCTGAAACCAGCTTTCGGGCGGGTCGGGTTCGGGCACACCGGCGGCGGCGAACTGCAGGAATTCCTCCGGATTCTGGGCGAAGAAGATCGGCAGCGTGATACCGATCAGGTCGCTCTCGATGTCCTTGCCGGGGTTGAATTTCACCGCCATGCCCCGGACATCCAGCGCGCTGTCATGCTCGGTCGGCGAACCCGAGCCATTGGAGTAGCGGACGATGACGGGGATATGTTCGCCCTGGAACTGCTCGGCAAAACAGTAGTTTTTCGCCGCCTTAGACGCCACGAAATGTCCGGTCGCGCCAATGCCGACAGCGTGGACCGGGCGCAGCCCCTTGCGGTGATCGGGATAGTCTTCCACCAGCACCGCATAGAGCCGCTCGCTCATGCTTGGCCGCTTGGGTTCCGCCGCGACGATGAACGGCACATCCTCGCGGGGCTCGCGGGTCAGGATATGATCAAACAGCGGCGCGTTCGCCACGCGGGAACCCAGCCGCCACTGGTCGCGCTCGACGCCCATCAAGGTCAGTATCGTGGCCAAGACCGACGTATGGTCGAAGGGAGTTTCTCCCTCCGCGCGAAACACGGTGCCTTCCTCTACGAAGGGAGAGACGAGGATCAGCGGGACGCGCACGCCGAAGCGGTCGAACTGGAAACAGCGTTCATATTCCTCCGGCACCGGCGTGTCGCTGCTGTCTTGCCACGGCGGCGTCGCGGTTCTGGGCGGACACACATGGTCATAGGTGCCGCCGTGCTCGTCGAAATTGATGATGAACAGCAGCGAGTTCCAAATATCGGGGTTGCTCGAAAGTGCGTCATACAGCTCCTTCAGGAACCGCTCGCCCTTCCGAATATCGCCCGGTGGATGATAGTCGGTGCCGCTGGGCCCCAGCCCAGGGCCCAGCGGCAGCGTCCAGGACGGTTCGATGAAGCTGAAACGCGGCAGGCTGCCGCTGGAGATCATGCCGAACAATGTGTCGCCAGCCGCCTCTTCCGGTGAGCCGACTCTGGCGAAATGCACGTCGAACCGCGGATCCTGCAGCTGCGTCATGATCCGCCTCGTGTAGGAATAGCCTTCTGCGCCGAACCGATCCTCGATCCACGAACCATCGCTTTGGAAGATCATCCAGTCGCTCGGCCGGTTGTGCCCCTGTTCGCTGAGCACGTTCCAGATGGTCGATTGGGAAAACTGAGCGCCCCCCGGCCGCGCTAGCCAGTTCGAATTGCGGTTGTTGACCCAGGCTGTCATGCGCCCTTGATCGTCCACCCCCAGCGAATTGCCCGCAGCGGCAAAGGCGCGGTTGCAATTGGTCTGCGTGGGAACCGAGGCGAAATATCTGTCGGACACTGCGAAGCGGCGAGCGAGCCCGTTCAGCACCGGAAGGTCTTCCGGCGTATGGCTCATCATGATCTCGCCATTGTTCCTGTACCAACGGGCGTAATCTTTATAGAAACCGCCCATCGTCGGCTCCACTGATTTTTCGGGTGTGATCTCGGTTTCGTACAGCTGGTTGGTGACGTATTCGAAGGCCTCGTCTGGATCGTAGCGCGGCACAGCTTGCCTGCCGCCGGTGCCCCGGATGACATCGTGCCTGCGGCCCAGTGAATCGAAATTGTACAGTCCTGCGTGCAACCCGTCGAAATGGGGCGAGGAACTGGCGGGTATCACATTGGCCGGATGTTCATGTTCGTAGAGCCAGCCCAGCACATTATCGAGCGACCTGTTCTCGAGCATCAAATGCACGATATGCCGGATATGGACACGCTCAACCATGCTGGCCCCGCAATCAGGAGGGAAAAACAAGCGGACCCGGCTGGCTTTCTAGACCGAACCAATAAGCTTGTCGAATCAACTGCAAATGCGCCCCGGCGCGAGTCATTCGGAACTGAAGTAGACTTCATTGTATATGCTCTTGTCGGACAGGCAGGAGCATCCATGATGGTCGGTAGACAAGCGGATTTGGTTATATTGAGCGGCACGGACCGGTTTTTCTCGAAGCGCAGGTCCGGCGGCACAAAGCACCGCGTTCGCTTTCGGATCGCTGCCGGATGGTGCTGCTGTGTGCAGAGGGGCTCCAGAGCAAGTAAGTTGCCGCTCGCCTCGGTATCCACGAGCACACAGTTGGCAAATGGCGCCGCCGGTTCGTTCAGGGTGGCATTGAAGGATTGACTGACGAATATCGTGCGGGCCGACTAAGAACAGTATCGGATGCACAAGTAGCTCAGGTGATCGAGCGCACGCTGAACACCACCCCGATAGACGCTATCCATTGGTCAATGCGCTCGATGGCAGCCGAAGCGGGACTATCACACACCACTATCCGGCGGATCTGGGCCGCATTCGGCCTGCAGCCGCACCGGTCCGAGACATTCAAACTATCAACCGATCCATTGAGCGTCGACAAGGTCCAGGACATTGTCGGTCTCTACATGTCGCCACCGGACCGGGGGATCGTGCTGTGCGTGGACGAAAAATCTCAAATCCAGGCGCTGGACCGCGAGCAACCCGTATTGCCTATGGCACAGGGCGATCCTGAGCGGCGCGCTCATACATATGTCCGCAATGGCACGACGTCTTTGTTCGCAGTGCTCGACATCGCCACCGGTGCCGTGATCGGCAAATGCTACAAACGTCACCGGGCAACCGAATTCCTCGATTTTCTCATGCGGATCGACGCGGAGATGCCTAAAGGGCCGGATGTTCATCTCGCGATGGATAACTATGCCACCCACAAGACACCGAAAGTAAAGGCCTGGCTGGCGCGCAGGCCGCATTGGCATGTTCACTTCACCCCAACATCAGCCTCCTGGATCAATCAGGTCGAACGATGGTTTGCAGAGCTGACGCGCAAGCAGTTGCAACGCGGTGTCCATCGGTCAACGGCGGAACTGGAAGCCGATATCTCCGCTTTCATCAAGGCGCACAACGAAAATCCAAAGCCATACAAGTGGGTCAAATCCGCAGACGGAATCCTCGCCTCCGTCAAACGCTTCTGCCAAAAAACAATGAGCCGAACTTCGGATTCACATGACTAGTTGGCGGGGGCAGGATCGTTCTGGGTCAGCGTTTTGGCGAGGCGGAAGCAAAGATCGTCGCGGCGGGTTGTGGCATTTTCCTCTGCGTGCCCGGCCGAGCCGGTCGGAGACGCAGGCGGTTTCCTTATGTCCATGCGCTTCTCCGGCCCGCCACCGGACGCCTCGCACCATTCCCACACTTCGTCTTCTTCGAGATGGAGCCCGAAAGCGTTGGCGGCGCGTCTCGCCGTGCCGTCCGCCGGTTCGCCAGCCTCGTCCTCGCTGGCAGGAGCGCAAAGCGAAAACTCCCACTCGGCCCCGCTGGGCAGGCGGTAGGCATCGCTGCGACCGGTCAGCCCAAGCCTTGCGTTCAGCCAGTCGGCATAGGCCTGCGCGTCATGCCCGCTGACCTGTACGGCCGCGCGGCACCCCCGGCCCTTGCCATGGTCGGCGGGCCATTCAAGATCGGCCCCGACCGCAATGGCCGCATCCAGATCCGCATAGGTAACCGGATGGCGGCTCAGGGCGAACGGGTAGTCAACCGGCGTACCGTGACCGTCTGGAGCAGCAGCCTGTTTGGCGATTTCGCCCGGCAGGATAGTGACCATTTCGGGAACCGTATGAACCGGCATTCCGGGGATGGTGTCACGCCAGACCGCTGCGGGTCGAAGCCGGGCCTGCGCCGCCGCGCGGCGGGCGGCATCGTCCTTTGTCCTCTGCTCCTGACGCACGGCTCTGGCAATTTCGGCCTCTTTCGTTCGGCGATCCGCCTGCTTGCTCAGCCGGTCGAAATGGTCCTCTATCTCGAATTCGAGGCCCGATCCCGGCACCGCATCATGCACGCGCTGGAGGAAGCGCTCGACCGCCGCGACGTCGCTCTTGGCGGCGAAACCGGCCCATGTTGTCCGCAAGTCCTCCAGCAATCTATCGCGGACCGGTACCGCCGCCGAGGCATGGCTGGTGTCCGCACCAGCGCCCCGATTGATAGCCTGCGGGCCCCTGATCAGATCCCGTCCGATCAGTTTGCCAAGATTCTGCATCGTCCGCTTCCACTCCTCGTGGCCCTCCTCACCGTTCCAGTCGACCAGATCGAGCCAGTTGATCTGGCGCAGATCGGCTGGCGGCGCGAATTGTTCGAAGCGCTCGACCGCAACGGGCACGATGATGCCGCGCGCCATCGCATCGCGGCACTCGATCATCGACCATTGGCCTTGGAAGTAGGCGGGTGACCAGCAGCAGAGCACCGACCGTGAATCGCGCAAGGCACGGTCGATCACGTCCGGAAAATTGGCCCCGCCGTCGATCTGGTGCATGTCAAAAAAACAGTCGAGCCCGAGTCCATCAAGCTTTTGCTTGATCGGCTCCACTCGTTTTCGGGATGAACGCGAGTATGAAATGAATACGTCGACCAATCGAACCCCTGCTTACCAAGTTGCGGTCCTGAAAAGAAAGGCCGCGCATTGGAATAGGCTAGCAGGATTGCCAAGTTCGGTCAGTATCCTTTATCGGCCCTGTCGCTGGTACGATGCCGCGCTCGAACGGCAGACAAGCGCGAGCGTTGCGCATGAGAAGCTGAAATACTGCTTTGGAGGCGCTTGATGCGTACCAGTGTTCCTGCATTCCAGGCTAAGCGTACTTGCAATGTGCGGTCATATTCTGAGCAGGCGGGAATTGCCGACGGCGAGTTCTTCACGCAGGAAGTTCGTTTCGCCAAGCGCGACCCAGCGCCGCCCAAACCGTGCCTCGCCAGAGGCTGCCACGCTGACTGCAACAGCTGGAAGTCATTTGGCCGAGCACAATGACTAGGGACAGGAATTTTAGTCCTGCAAACTGCCAATCCGATCTTACGCGAAACAAGCTATCCGACAGGCGGTATGGCCGCTTCCAGCATGAATATCATCGGAGAAACTGCGACACTCGCGACGGGATTTCGTCGGTTGTGATGGGAATCTACGCCCTGCGCAACATGGTCGAACGATGCTTTAACAAGCTCAAGAACGCCCGTTGGCTGATCGTCTCCGAGTGACGGTTTTCTGCGGTTTTTTCAGAATTGTGGAGCGGGTGAAGGGAATCGAACCCTCGTCGTCAGCTTGGGAAGCTGCTGCTCTACCATTGAGCTACACCCGCAAGGGGTTATGAAATATAGCAAAAATGACCAAGTCTACCTTGCGGTTTACAGGTCAGTTTACACCACCCCTGGCGATGCGCTCGCCGATTGCCACGATTGTGCGCGATTGGTCAACATATGTTCGGCGAATGCCGGACACCTTTTCCACCGACCATGCCATAATCTCCGCGGCCTCGCTGTCAGTAAGCCCCGACAGGATAAGCCGGGTGGCAAAGGTTCCTCGCACGTCATGCAAGTGCTTGCGCTTCTCTTCACCTGTATCAGGATCAACAAAGACAATTCCGGCTGCATCTCGAACTCGATTGAAAGAGCCACCGAAACCATCGCCCGACCATGGCAGGCCGCGACTGTTAACCAGAAGGGTTGGAACCCCCTCTGCTCGTTGCCGTGTTCCTAGCTCTTCCAAAAGAACGTCGAGCTCAGGAATTCTAGGCATAGACGTGGTTCTCCGGCGCCCCCGGCTGGTCTTCAATGCCCGCTTTACGATAGCATAATCGCCAACGTTAGATTGGCTTACCGTGACGAGGTCCGCGCGGCGAAGTCCTGTCACCGCACAGAGACGCAAGCCATCAAGCACATGTATCTTGTCCATCCGTTTCGCCTCAAATGCAAAGCGATCGATGTCCTCTTCTGTCCAGATGATCTCGGCGCGTTGCCCGTTTCGGTAAAGGGTGGGAATATGCGCGCGTCAGCAGTAGTTCGCAGAACCTTGACCTCCAGCTTGAGCAACTCGCTGACACAGGGTGCGAAAAAGTCTTCTCGGAGAAGGTGACAGGGACATCGCGCAACGACCGCCAAGCGCTCGCAGAGTGCCTCGACTGGGTTCGCGAAGGTGACACGCTTGTGGTGACGCGCCTCGATCGCCTCGCCCGATCTGGTCGTGATTTGCACGACATTATCGCCCAGCTGTCAGCGAAGAAAGTTGGCTTCCGGTGCGTGCAGCAGGGAGCGGTCGATACAACCACTAGCATGGGGAAGCTCATCCTCAGCATCCTCGGTGCGGTCGCCGAGTTCGAGACGGACATTCGCAAGGAACGCCAACGTGAAGGAATAGAGCGCGCGAAGGCGGCTGGTGTCTACAAGGGGCGCAAGCGCACCGTGGAGGTAGAGCAAGTGCGCTCTCTGCGAGATCAGGGGTGCGGAGCTACCGAGATCGCAAAGAATCTGGGGATCGCGCGAGCAAGCGTATATCGGGTGCTCAAGAATAATCTGGTCACGGTGACATAGTCGCCGCGCTGCAATTTGAAGAAGTCCTAGACCCCGCCCAGGTGCCCGACCCTAGTGCTGCCAATCAGGCGGCATTATGACCATTCTGCCATCCACCGCCTCGAATGCAGTCGTGCAACTTGCGCGAGAACACCTAAGGGTTTCGAGCCGCTTTGAGCGCCCCGTCAAACCGAGGTTTCGCCGCTACGGCTTGCCTCTTCAGCTTCTCGAAGGTGTCGGGAGGGTTGCCGTTATCCAACATTCCTTTGAACGTCGTATATGCGTCGTTCTTGCTGCCGTAAGCCCGCTTGGTGTCCTCGTCGTTCACCCATGCCAGGACGATCACTTTGGCGGAGCTATCGAAGCGGAAAAACAGCCGATACTGTTGGAGGAACTTAGCGCGAAACCAGTGCTTCCTATCGCTCCCCAGCGTATTGCCTTGTCGGAATTCTGGAGCGTTTGGGTCGCCAGGGATAACCTCGTTCAAAAGCTTGAAAATCGCCGCTAAACGCTTCGTGCAATTTTTCTTCTGCCAGCTCTCAGGATCACGCAGCTTGCGTGCCTCAACCTCCTCGATCAACGCTTCTAGCTGATCGAGAAAGATCGGGTGCGCGTAAATCGACCATCCGTTAATGACGAGCGGAGCTTGTGCGGACGCAACACTGCCGGTCATTCGTCATCGGGCGAAAGCGGCGCATCAAGATCGACGTCCATGTCGCCGACAAGCGCCTTTAGGCGATTATGCAGGCCGCCCTCGAACACACGGAGGCGTTCGGGATGCGCCTTGATGTCGGCTTCGATAAAGTCGAGGAAGGCGCCGAGCGCGGGATCGCCCGTCTCCGCACTAGCGGGCTCGATGTAGACCCGTCCACTGGCTTCGGTGTAATAGCGGATCTGGTCGCCCTTGCCGATTTTCAACTGCTTGCGCACGCTGCTTGGCACCGTTGTCTGGTAACGATCGGTGAGCTTGGAGACATTTGAAACGAGCGCAGTCATGCTAACTTCCTAGAGTGTAGGTTTGTTCTGATTGCGAAGCGGGTAATGCATTTGCATTGTCATGTCAATATATGCATGAACGGCTCGGTAACGAGGGGCGCAACATTTCATCCCTCTCTGGTTTACAGACGAATTATAAGTTCTTGAATCAAAAGCATCTGATTCCACTGGAGTTTACACCAAAAACCTTAGATTTCTGCGATTGTCGTCAGCTTGGGAAGCTGCTGCTCTACCATTGAGCTACACCCACAAGGTGTTGATATTCAACACTTCATCACAGAATAACCGACCGCAGCATACAGCTTGACTTGGTCCAGCTCCCGTAACCAAACGGCAGTTGCCACAACCGGCTGGTCCGGGTGAACGCAAGATCGACGAAGCCGGCGCAGCCTTTCCGGCAAAACTGTGCTCCGCCAATCCCTGTCCTGCCTCCACACTTACCGCTAGACTGAGGGTTCGACCAACCGGCGCCTTATCGTTTGCCCAGGGCAAGGCAGACGGAAAAGTGATGCCGAGCCAGATGGAAACATCCGGCTCGGCATCACGTTAGAACAATTATCTGGAGTGCCGACTTTGATGCAATCGAAGTCGGGATCGCTCTAGAATTTCGCACCCACCCGCATACCGTAAGTCCGCGGCGCCAGAAATACACCCTTGAAACTGGGGCCGACGCCCACAATCAGCGTACCTGCAGACACAGATGAGACGACATCATCGTCTTCGATATTTTCGACATAGGCTTCGGCGAACCAATGCCCGTCAGTCTGTTCATAGCGCAGCCGTGCGTCGGTACGGGTGTAATCCCCCTTCCGATCGTGGTCCTTGTTCTGGATCCGCAGGAAGGAATTGCTTTCGTAATGGAACTGGACCCGCGGCTTGAGTGTGCCAGGCCCCAGGTCGAGCGTGAAAGGTTCGATGCCCAAGGTTCCCGAGAAGCTAGGCGCATTGACCAGCTTGTTGCCCGAAAGATCCTCGACCGCGCTGGTCAGATCGTCGAGCACGTTGGGGAAGGAATCGAATTCTGCATTGAGATAGCCCAACGCGAAATCAATCCGCGTGCTCTTGCCGAAGCGGGCCTCCCCCTCTGCCTCCAGACCCCATATGGTGGCGGAGGTGGCGTTGCGGGTAATATTTTCGATGACATTGTTGGCCCCGGTTTCCACCTGCGCCAGCTGTAGATCCTTGTAATCGTAATAGAAAGCCGACAGGCCCAAACGCAACCGGTTGTCAAACGCGTTGGTCTTTGCGCCCACTTCATAGGCAGTTACCGTCTCGGGATCGTAAATCGCCTGGCTGGCGCCCCGGTTGAAACCGCCTGCCTTATAACCAGTGCTGACGCTGCCATACAGCAGCGTGTTGTCACTGAGTGTGTAATCGAGCGCGGCGCGCCAGGTCACCTTGTTCCAGTCCGCGCTCTGGTTCTGGATGATCGTCTGCAGCGGCGGCGGCCCCTTCGCGTTGAGGCGGCGGATGACCTGCGCGCTGTCAGGCTTGTCTTTGTCATCACGCGTGTAGCGCGCGCCCAGGGTCAAATCGAGCCGTTCAGACAGCGCCAGGTTCGTCTGGCCGAACACGGCCCAGGATTCGTTCTTCTGGTCGCGGTCGATGAAATCGAAATCGAGCCGGCTGAACGCGCCGATCACCGTGGGGATCTGGACATTGAAGATGCTATTGATCGTTTCATCGAGATAGAATCCACCGATCATCCAGTCGAACGTGCGGTCTCCATTCGAGGTGAGCCGCAGTTCGTGTGTGTTGGCTGATGACCGGAATTCCTCCCCCAGCGTCGAATCGGAAATGGCGGTGCCATCCAGATCGTTGAAGGATTCGCGCTCTTCGCGCCGCCAGGAAAACTGATAGGTCGCCGTCACGCCGCCCAGATCGTAATCGGCCTGGGCCCGGAAAGAATTGGTATCATTATTGCGGAAGCCCTGGGTATTGAGCGGAAAGCTGCGCGGATCGGTTACAGCCGCATTTGGCCGCGGATTGCCCGTGAATGGCAACAGGCCCTGCACCCCGCCAACACCGCTGCGCTGATAGGTTTCATAGGTGAACAGCAGCTTCAGCGCATCGGTTGGCCGGGCCAGCAAATGGAAACGGGCGGCAAAATCATCCGCATCATCGCCGCGCACCGTGGCGGGGGAATTATCGCGGTAGCCATCGCGGTCTTCGGAAATGAATGCGGCGCGCAGCGCCAGCCGATCACCTATCAACGGAAGATTGACGGCACCGGTGGTCAGGACGCGGTCATAATTGCCAAGCAGCATTTCGAAATGGCCGCCGAGTTCGCCGGTCGGCTTCTGGCTGACCACATTGACGGCGCCCGATGTGCTGTTGCGGCCATACAAGGTCCCTTGCGGCCCGCGCAGCACCTCCACCCGGTCAAGATCATAGAAATAGGCATTGGCGCCCGACAGGCGCGGCACATAGGCACCGTCGATATGAAACGCGGTAGTCGGATCGGCTTCGTTGCGATTGTCGGTCCCCGAAATACCCCGGATGGTGATGAATACCGCGTCACGGCTGGTTTCATTCGCAAAATTCACATTGGGCGACAGGAAGCCGATGGCGGAGGTGTCGTAAGCTCCGATCGCGCTCAGCGTTTCGCCGCTCACGGCGGTAACGGCAAGCGGGACACTCGACAGGTTTTCCGAACGCTTCTGGGCTGTTACCACAATTTCGCTAACGGTATTGCCGTCTTGCGCAACCGGCTCAGCCTGCTGTTCCTGCGCTAGCGTAGGGACGGCCCAGGTGCATCCGCCAAGGGCCAGCAGCACTTTGATCCGGTTATCCATGATATTCTCCCAGTTGCCGTATGTTTTTTAATTGAATCTACAACTATCATTAGCGTGAACTGCTTGCAACTGCAATCTTATCGTGGAAGTGCCAAGCCATGACAATCGATCTGCAATCTCATCTGCCCTACCGGCTCGCAAAGACTTCATTGCGCATCAAGAATGCAACTACCAGTCGCTATGTGCGGCGGACCCGCATGTCCGCCCGCGAATGGCGGGTTTTGGGTATGCTGGGAATTGTCGGTTCACAGACCCCTTCGGAACTTGCGGAGCTAACGGGGATGGATCGCGCAACAATCAGTCGGGCAATAGCGCGGTTGGTGAAATTGGATTACGTCAAGCGCAAGCCGAACGCAGCGGACAACCGAAGCCAGACAATCGAAGTGACGCCCGCCGGGGAAGCCTATTGCCGGGCGATCGTGCCGCGTATGGAAAGTTCCGGCGATGAATGCCGGTCGCTGTTTTCCGCTGCGGAATTTGCCCTTCTGATTGAATTCATTGACCGGATCGACACCGCCATTCTGGGGGGGCACATCTTAGCCGACGATGGATAATATCATTGAATGTGCAATTAAAATGCCTATAGACTTCATTGATCTTTCCCAACTGGAGTCAATTGCATGTTGTTAGTCACGCCGCTCGAAAAAGGGTCTTCGCCCGCAGTTGCGGAACTCGCCGCCTTTTTCGATGAAACGCTCGGCTTCACGCCGAACAGTGTCCTGACGATGCAACGGCGGCCGGAAATCGCCGAAGCGTTCATCAATCTCAACAAGGCCGTGATGGCCAATGCCGGCCGCGTTACTGCGGAACAGAAACGTTTCATCGGCATGCTGGCAAGCCTTTCCAGCGGTTGCCGCTATTGCCAGGCACATACCGCCCTCGCGGCACAGCGTTATGGTGCATCGGATGAACGGCTGGATGCAATCTGGAATTATCAATCAAGCCCCCTGTTCACCGATGCGGAACGGGCGGCATTTAATTTCGCGATTGCTGCGGCCAGCATTCCCAACGCCGTGACTCCGGAAGTTGCCGACGAATTGCGCAGCCATTGGAACGAGGCCGAAATCGTCGAAATCCTTGGCGTGGTCTCACTCTTCGGCTTCCTCAACCGCTGGAATGACAGCATGGGAACATCTCTCGAATCCGCTGCCGATGATTTCGCCTCCACCACGCTTGCTTCCCACGGATGGGAGAAGGGCAAACACGGGTAGGATGCTCTCACCGGCCTCGGGGTCAGAATATAGGGAATATCCGTTTCTTCGGGGAGGCGGGACCGGGAGACCAGTGGTCCCGCCTCTATCGAAGATCATTCGGGGTGCCTCAACCTATGCATGGGCCGTGCCAGTTTTAGCGGATGGCAGAATAGCTGGGCATTCGATGATTAGCGGCCCGCCGCAACCGGCAGTTATGTAAACTCTTCCGACACATTCCCGGCAATACATTGCCGCTTGGCAATTGGCGCCAATCTGTTCACACAGGGCCGCGATGTCCCAGCCCGGAAACACCCCCCAACCCGCCCGGATCCCCGCTGCCACGGTTATCGTGTTTCGCAATGCGGGGGATGGTAATCCACCAGAATTGCTGATGGTGACCCGGTCACGCAACATGACCTTTGCTGGCGGGGCTGCGGTATTTCCGGGCGGGCGGGTCGATCCGGCGGATTACGAACTGGCAGCAAGTCTCGACACGGTGCTGCAACCGAACGAAGCCGCGCACCGCGTAGCCGCAATTCGCGAAACGCTGGAGGAAACCGGGCTCGCGATCGGCATCACCGGCAATGTCGATGCAGCGATTGCACAGGCCGCGCGGGCCATGCTGCTGGAAAGCGGCACGCTCGGCCCGGTATTGGCGGCCATGGACTGGGAAATCGATCTGGACGCCGTGCTGCCTTTCGCCCGCTGGTTTCCCAAGAACGAGCGGCTTCCCCGCCAGTTCGACACCCGCTTCTATCTGACAAACCTGGGAACCGGCGCGGTGGATATCGCGGTCGACCAGACGGAGAACACCAAGCTGTACTGGATCACCGCAAGGAGCGCATTGGAGGCTGCCGAACGCGGCGATCTGAGCATCATCTTCCCCACCCGCCGTAATCTGGAACGGCTGGCCCAATTCACCGATTTTTCTGGCGCAGCGCAAGATTGCGCCCGCTTCCCGGTCCAGACGATCATCCCGCGCATTGCGGAGGAGAACGGCCAGCGCTGGCTGTGCATCCCAGAAGACGCTGGTTATCCCGTCACCCGCGAACCGCTGGGCGATGTCCTGCGGGGGTGAAGGCAGTGACGAGGATGACAAAGGTGACACATCCAACATTTTCTGTCCGCTCCAGAAACCCGGGCATTCCTGTGCGTTTCAGGGGTGGAGGGTGACAAATTTGCTCTTTGGGGAAATTAAAATCCTGTAACGCCGCGCTATGCAAAAATTTCCTACACCGCTCCGGCAGGGCGCGGAGAGGGCAACATGCGCGGCCAAGGCAAGCCATGCCTGCGGCAAGTCCAGTCTTCACATGTCAAAGAGCCCGCATTGCGCGCCGCGCCGCTAACAGGCCGCGAGGGTGTAAGAAAATGCTTCGGATGATGGGGAGTGGGTGGCAATTTAGTATGCTGCCCCCAGAATTCCAGGAATTCTCGGTGTGACTACAAGTCCGCCTTGAAACGGCATTGCACGCCAGAACTACCAATAACCATCTAATAAATAATAAAAAAGATTTCACTATTGGAACAGTTGCGGAACCTTTGACCGGACCGTGCGTAGATGTTCGATATTTAGGAGAAGTTCGATTAGGAATATTCTGACGTTCGCAAGCGTGCTGGTGCTTGCCATTGCTACTCCGGCTCTGGCCCAAAAGCCCGGCGATGATAACGCCGGCAGCCAAGGCAAAGGCAATTCACAATCGGCGAACAAGGCCGAAAAGGGTAATCCAGCCGCGGGCAATGCAGCAAAGAGCCGCGACAGCCAGGCAGGCAAGTCCAATCGCACGGAAGCTCGCGAGACCGGCAATCAGGGCCGCAGCACCCAGGCATCAGATGCAGGTTCCGACAATTCCGCTGCGCAAACCAACAAGGGCGGCAACAATTCAGGCAAGAGCGAGGCCCGCACCCGCGACCGCTCTGGCAATTCTGATCGCGGAATTGCCAGGTTTGACTACCACAAGGCCATCGCGCGCCCTTATGACGAGCGGGGCGACCGTGCCCGGTTTCAGTTCACCGATGACGATGACCGCCGCCGCTTCGCCCTTCGCTATGATCGGGATTTCGGGCCTCTGAGCGGTTTTTGCCCCCCTGGACTGGCGAAAAAGGGCAATGGATGCCAGCCCCCGGGACAGGCAAAGAAATCCGAAAGGTATTACCTGTCGAGTTATTCGCGTTTCCGCGACGGCGATTGGCGCTATTTTAACGGATATGCCTACCAATACGAATCCGGCAGCAATCTGATCAATTCCTTCCTGCCGCTGGTAGGTGGCGCATTGTTTGGCGGCAACAAATGGCCTGCTGCATATCAGGATTACAGTGTGCCGAAATATTACGGCAGCTATTACGGGCGGGGTGATGACTATGGTTATCGCTATGCCGACCGGACGATCTTCAGCGTCAATCCGCAAGATCAGACGATCGGCGGAATAGTCGGGTTGCTGACCGGTAACGATTTTGAGGTCGGCCGCCAAATGCCATCGGGTTATGAAGTCTATAATGTGCCGATCCAGTATCGTGATCAATATTACGATCGGGCCGATGCCAATTATCGCTATAGCGACGGCTATGTATATCAGGTTGACCCGACAACGCGCCTGATTTCTGCTGCAATCCAGTTAATCGTTTAAAGACAGGACCATGATGCGGAACAGATATTTTGCGGCAGCCGCCGCCATCGCCCTTCTGACCGGCACCAGTGCGTGCGATTCCGGTGTTGATCCAGAAACCAATTCCGTTGAAACGAGCCAAAACATCGCCAATTCTCTGGGCGGCATTGATGGATTGGATACAGCGGCCGATCTCATCAATCAGGCCGGCCTTGCACAGATGTTGGAAGGCGAGGCAGCCTATACGCTGTTCCTGCCCAACGATCAGGCCTTCGCCAAATTGCCTGAAGAAGAACTCGCCTGGCTCCGCTCCGATGACGGCCGCCCCGATCTGATTGCGCTGCTGCGCCGGCACATGGCTCCCGGCATGGTTGCCCAGCAAGATTTGGAGACTGCGTTGGAAAATTCGGGAGGCACCGTGGCATTGGCGAACCTCGCAGATTCTCCCTTGGCACTGCGGCGTGAAGGCAGCACAATCTTGATTGGCGATGATGCCGCGGGGCCCGTGATTTCCTTGCCCCCGCATATGGCTACAAATGGCGCGGTGTATGAAATCAGCGCGCTCATCCCGCCGGAAAACTGACCTGGATCAGTAGAGCGGGATCAAGTTCGCGTTTGATCGCACGCCTATCTGCTACCAAGTGCTGCAACCAGCAGACACAGAATGTGCGCCCTTCGCGGCCACATGACTATCCCGGATCAGCTACCGGCACCGGTGCTGCCCTGCCGCCCAGCACGAAGAAGTGAAGCGGCAGCGCGAGCAACATCAACGCCATCCCCAATCCGCCCGCTTCGACGCCCGATCCGTACAGCGCCCATAGACAGAAGATGATCCCGCCCCATGCCAAGGCGCGCATCCTGCCGATGCTCAGCGCGGCAGCGCAGATGCCGAGGTAGAACCAGATAGAAGAAGCCGTGGTCAGCCGCAGCATGAAATCAAGCAGGCTTGCACCAAATTGCGTAGCGCTGCCGATAATCAGGATCGCCGCCAACGCGCTGGACAGCAGCAGCGGCCCCACGGCAACATCACGGCTGTTGGTCGGTGCAACCCAATTGGGCAATTGCCCGCTGCGCACCATCGCCAGCGGAATTTCGCCCTGGAGTAGGATGATCGCGTTGAGACAGCCAATGGCCGATACTGCCGCGAACAGCGCCACCGTATCACCGGCCCAACTGCCCCAATATTGCGCAACAAAATAGGCCACCGGCGCGCTGCTGGACTGCAGTTCTTCCTGCGGCAATGCAAAAACTATACCCATGCTGACCACCAGATAGATGACAATGGTAATGGCCAGGCCGGCAAGTGTTGCCCGAACGACATTGCGCGCCGGATTATGCACCCGCTCCGCCACCATGCTCGCGGTTTCAAATCCCAGCATGGCGTAAAAGACCAGCGTCAAGGCCGGGGTCAGCAGTGCCGGCGAAAAGGATGCGGCAGGCGACCGCGTGTAGGTGGCAGGATCGGTCACAGCCAGGATCGCCACGATAAGGACGACGACGACCAGCGGGAGCAATTTGAGCAGTGTCGTGACGATTTGGAACCGCCCAGCCGAACGTGCGCCCCGCAGGTTAATTGCCGTGAGCGCGGCAATGATGCCGGTGCTGACCAGTCCAACACGAAGCGGATCGGGGCCGAGCAGCGGGAACAGGCGGGAGAGATAATTGGTTGCCGTAATGGCCAGCACCGCTGCGCTAGACCATGTGGCAATCCAATAAGTCCACGCCACAACCCGTGCCGGGAGCAAACCAAGAATGTCGCCGCAGGTGGCAAGAATGCTCGGTTCTTCAGGTCGCTGCTTGGTCAGGTCAGCGATAATTACAGCGATGGCCATGACGCCAAGCGCGGCGATGATCCAGGCCGCAGCGCCGGTCCAGCCAAGCGGCGCCAATTGCGAAGGGAGGACGAAAATACCGGCACCGATCATCGTGCCCACCACCAGCGCGGTCGCAGTCCAAAATCCGAAGGGGCGGGGCGATACACTCATGTCCAGGACCTTTCCGTCCATAAGCGACTTGCCCCTTGCTAGCCCGTGTATGGCTGTACGGCAAGAAATGAGTTCAAAGGTGAATTGACAGCAGGCCGACAATAATTGCGAAGCGGTCAAGGCACTAACATAGCCGGTGCCGAATAATCGCCAAGCCCGGCCAATACTGCACCAAAGGCGATCCATTCATGCACGCTTACTGGACGCAAGATTGGCGATCGGATGCGCTATGGGCCGCTGCAAATGGGTTCGTGTTCGCTTCTGCGATTTCATGCCAACTCCAGTGCGATCCGTGGCATGCTGCATACTTGCTTGGTATTGCCTGGGTGAAATCGATTGATTTCAGCTTCGCCGGTTCAATCGGTTTTTCTTCTTGAAAGCTATGTTCGTCCCGCAACCCGCGGATAACTGGTTCGCCCAAAAAGGGGCCTGCGATGCCCGACAAACAATCACACCTCACCGATCCGGTGCCCCATACTGATCCGGCGCTAAGTCTTGCCCAGTCGATGGTGGTATCTTCTGACACTCCATTATTATTGCTCGGTAGCGATCTGGTGGTTATCGTCGCCAGCCTGTCATTTTGCCGTGCGTTCGGCCTCGATCCGCAGTTGGTCAATGGCAAGCCGGTGCTTGAAATGGGCAGCGGTGAATGGAATTTGTCGAGATTGAAATCGCTTCTTACCGCAACTGGCTCTGGCGGAGCGGACATCGACAAATACGAGATGGATCTTGTTTCCCCCGATGGCGGCAGCACGCGCTGCCTGGAACTGTCCGCACATGTGCTGGCTTATGATGACCCAAGCGAAACACGCATGATCTTGTCAGTAGTCGATACGACTGACGCCCGCGCTGCGGCGATCATCAAGGACGGACTCATCGCGGACAAGGTGATGTTGATGCGGGAACTGCAGCACCGAATTGCGAACAGTCTCCAGATTATTGCCTCTGTGCTGATGCAATCGGCACGCAGGGTCACAAATGACGAGACGCGCGATTCCTTGCAGGTCGCGCACAACCGCGTGCTTTCAGTAAACACAATTCAGAAGCATCTCACTTCGGCCGGGGCTGACGACGTGGAACTCCGGCCTTATTTCACCCAGCTCTGCCAAAGCATTGGCGCATCGATGATCGCATTTCCGAACGAACTTTCGATCGCAGTCGATTGCGAAGATGTGCATGTCTCGTTTGATACTTCAATCAGCCTGGGTTTAATTGTGACCGAGCTCGTGATCAATTCTCTCAAGCATGCCTTCCCCGACGACGCGGGCGGCAAAATAACCGTGAGCTACAAAACGCAGGCTGCCGACTGGTCCCTTAGCGTCATAGATGACGGCATCGGCATGCCTGCCGGCACGTCCAGTACCGCTGGCGCAGTTGCCGGACTTGGCACGAGCATTATCGAGGCGCTGGCCCGCCAGTTACGGGCCCGCACGGTCATTGTCGATGCGCATCCGGGCACGAGTGTGTCAATCGTCCACGAAAGTTCCAAGGCGATCGGATCCGATCCACTACCGCTAGTGGAAGCCATTTAAGCTTCGATTGCACAACCCCGAACAGGGATCACACCAGGATTTTTCAGATGGTCTGATTATCCGCCGCGTTTCCACGGCCCGCCATAACTTCCGACCCAGGCGTTCATGTCCGGCTGATCGCTGACTTTCCACGGGATGCCGCCGCTGGTCAGGAACAGTTTTTCCATTTCGGCGCGGGTGAATGGGCGCGAACCGAGCCTTCCGAACACCGCCATCTGGCCACCGGTTTCATCCACTCCGCGATCTCGGTCGAGCCCTTTGGACATCGCAATGGCCGGTCCCCTGGTTCTGGCGAAGGCGATCAGTTCCGGTTTGGGCGGCGGGCTGAAGCCATAGAAATTGGGCTGGCTGCTCGGGCTGGTCAATTGCAGCACCTTCATTCCGTTGACCCCGTCTGCCACATAGGCAAACAGGGAGGCATTGGTCGAACCGACGATCACATCCTCGGCATCGTTTAGGGTTCCGTCCAGTGTTACTCGCTGGTAGATTTTCGGCGCTTCGGGCCGTTTCACATCCAGGATCACCAGCCCCTCGCCCTTGGCCGCAACATAGGCGAAGGTGCGGGCGATATACATCCGGCGCGCATCGGCCAGCGCCACCGTGCCCGAAGGCACCGGCACCGGATTGCGCATATTGGTGACATCGAACAGTTTGACCCCTTCGCTGTCGGTGACCCACAGATAACGGAACTGGATCGCGCTGGAGCGGGCATCAGTCATTTCGCGCACGGCGACCAGCTGCGGCTTCAGCGGATCGGCCAGATCGACCACCACCAGCCCGCGCGCAGCGGTGATATAGGCGATCTCGCCTGCCAGGATGATATGCCGCGCCCCGTCCAACACGCCGCCTTCATTCCAGGTTACTGCCCGGCTCAGCCGGTTGTTACGGAATTCGCCATCCGCCATCGTGTTGACGTTGACCATGATCAGGCCTTCTTCCGCGTCGGTCACGGCGGCATAGGAATAAATCGGCAGGAACGGCTGTTCCTGGTTCATTTCCTGCATCTCAGGCGTGTTGCGCAGCGGGTTGATCGGCTGCATCGTGGGCAGCGCCATGCAGGTCGCATTCTTCGATTTAACCTGCGTATCATGGCCCATTGCGCTGAACGGCGCAGTCACGATCCGTTCGGAAAAGCCCTTGTTGCCGATCGCCGCGATATCATAGACGCGGAAGCCTCCCCTCCCCTCCGCCACGAACATATATTCGCCGCGCATCTGCAAACAGCCGACGCGGCCTGCGGTGCCTTCGTGGACATTCGCGAATTCCTCGTAAGCCTTGGTTTCGCCGGACAGATTTTTGTCAAACGCCTTGCCGCGCACCCAATCCTTCAATTCGCGGCCATTGCCTTCCACGAATTGACGGTAATAATCAGGATAGGCGTATTTATGGAGGTAGGACCCGAGCACCGTCTGCGGTTCGTCCCATTCGGTCACGCGGATTGCCTCGAACCCGCCTTCCTGACCGGTCCATGCATTCAGCCCGACGAAATTGACATAATTCGTGCCGAGCAGCAGCAATTGCGACATGATCGCATTGTTATCGTCCGCCTCGCTCAGATGGCAATCGGAACAGGTTTTGGTCTCGGTCAGCCGCACGGTATGCGGGAAATGCGGCGCGAAGGCCTGGCTTGAAAAACCGGGCGCGCTGATCGGGGGCTGCTGCACATAGATGCGCTCGCGGTTGATGTTGGTGGAAGACAGGATCAGCGCAGACGTGGAGCGTACCGGAGCAATCTGGTTGCCCTTGGTCGTCTGGTGTTTGCCCAGCTGGAACATCTGGTCCCGCGCGACCTGCGGATTATAGGTCGCGAAATTGCGCGTTTCCTCGTTGTCGTAGTGATGGTCCTTGGTTTTCCAGTTCGCCTCGATTGGCAAATGGCACCCGCCGCAGCTGGTGGTCCAGCTGAGGTGGCAGGTGAAACAGGTCATTTCCTTGTCTTCATGCGCGCGTTCGCCGGGCGCAATTCCGGTGCCGAATTCAAACTTACCGGTTTCCGCCCCCGCCTTGCTCATCAGCTTGGCACGCGCGGATTTGGCGTTGAAATTCGGTGCGGCGGGATCGACGCTGTCCCTGGTCAGACTCATCACCCATTCCAGCTTGGGATCGACGATCGACCGCTGGATCAACTGCCGCCGACCATTCTCGTCCGTCAGCCATTCGAACCGCCGCTTGCCATCGGGGTTGCGCAACAGGGCGAGATTGTTGCCCTTGGGCGGCGCGGCCGGGCCGCTGGTCAGCAGCGTCGGGTAATCGTCCGCAGTGCCGTGGCAATCCTTGCAGCCGATCTCGATCGCATTGGCGACCTCGCCATAGATCATCCCGTTGCCGTGGCTGTCCTGCGCAAAGTGGCAATCGGCGCATTGCAGGCCCTTTTCCGCATGGATGTCCATCATGTGAACCGCTTTGCCCGGATTGGTGCCTATTTCGACGAATTTGCCCTCGCCTTCCTTGCGGAATTTCTCGGGGTCGTCATTGGCAACGATCGCGCCGGCCGCATCGAGCAGATTGCCGTCCCGGTCCCGCTTGAAGATCGCGCGGAAATTCCAGCCGTGGCCGTGATAATCGGCAAACTGGGTGTCGGTCAGATCCTGGTTGAGATCATAGACATTGCGGGTAAAATCCAGATCGGCCCAGTTCCCCTTGGGCGCGGCGCCCTCCGGATTGCGGTCCAGCACGGCGCGGACTTCCTCCGCAGTGGGGTATTTCTGCTGCTTCGGCCACATCGCGGGCGCATCGGATTCGTAATCCCACATCGTGTAGCCGAGGTAGGAATTGAGGAAGATATTCGGCTGGTGCATGTGACAGTTCATGCATTGCGCCGTCGGGATGGAACGGGTGAAGACATGGCGCAGCGGGTGGCCCTTTTCCTTCACCGGTTCTTTCTTGCCGTGACCTTGACCCGCGTGATCGCCCGGTTGTTTGACCGCGCCATGCCCGCCATCATGATCCGGTTCCAGCTTGCCCGAAATTGTCGGATCGACGGTGACCGACTGCCCGTCCCGCCCGTATTTGGCGTAGGTCAGGCTGTGGCGCGGTTCGCGATCGTTGGCGTAGATCACATGGCACGATGCGCAGCCGGAATGGCGGTAATCGCCCGGCTGATCGTTGGTGCCCATGAACCACATAAAGGGATCGTTGAGGCGGGTCTTGTGGATATTGAGCACCGGGATCGCCACGCGCAGACCGGTGCCCATTCCGCGGCTGCTCTGCTTCAGATCGGGCCGACCCGGCTCGTCCAGCCGCTGGATGCTGCCGGTGGGATTGGGCAGGCCGATTTCGGGAAACTGGGTGTTGATATTGCGCCCGCCGCGTTCGAACACGCGGAAAATGTCGCCCGGGGGTGTGACCTGCCATGCGGGCAACGGATACATTTCCGCCAGCGCGCCGCGCGCCTTCTGTGCATCGGTAAGCACTCCCGGAGTTTCGCCGGGGGAAACCAGTTTGGCGGGTTCGCCGTCACGTGTGAAACTCTCGCCGAAGATGTATTTCTTATAGGGCACGATGCCGTTGTTATAGGCAGCACCGCCCCACAGCATTGCCCCCGTCGCCATGATCGAACGCTCGCCCGCGACGATGGTGTCCATGTGGCACGATCCGCACGCTTCGCGTACCACGCGGTAATCGCTCGGGTTCACGAAGCGGACAAATTCAGGCGATTCCTTGTTCAGCAAGGTATAGCTGCGTCTTGGATTGGCGGAGGAGGGATAGTGCCAGCTTTCGGGCAGGGTCGGCAGCACATGGGCGGCGTCGCGCGCGGTTACATAAGCGATATCGTCATGGCTCAACTGCGAATTGCCGACCACCGACGGGTTGCCGCCGTGGCAATCGACGCAGCCCAGCCTGACGGCGGGCGTTTCGTGCATCGTCGGCGCGTCGCTCGCGGTATGGCAGGATGTGCAGCCGGAGGATTTGGCCAGCATTTCTTCCACCGTCTGCTGCGCGGGGGCTGGCAGCGCGATCACTCCGGCAGCGGCGTAATCCCGCTTGACCGGCTTTTCCCCGCCAGCGGCCAGCGTGGTCTGGCTGTAACCGATCGCCAGCGCCGCGCAGACCAGCGCGGTCCAGAAGGAAAACAGGTGAAGGGAAAGATGCCGGGCGATATCCATCAGTAGGTCAGGATCACATTTGCGAGCACGGAGTAATATTCCTTGTCCTGGCCAAGATTGTCGAACAGATCGCGAAATCCATTCCCAGAAATCAGCGTCGCGGCGCTTAACCGCATGACGATGTTCTGCGTTGCCTTGGGCCGCCAGATAGCCGCAGCGCTCAGGTCCCAGCCGATATCCGCCGAAATGCGGCCTTGATTGCGCAGAGCCTGTAGTGAAGTGGTATCTTCAAACCACAGATGGTTGGCGTTGGTGGACAGGCGGAATTCCGGGGTGAGGTCGAAATCCGCACCCGCGCCCGCCAGGATGGTGCCCGGATTGTTGAAATTGCTTTGTCCCTGTTCCTTCGATGAACGCAGCGAATTCAGGATACCATTACGGCCGTTGACGCTGATCGCGCGCCCGCCCCCAGCGAAGGGGATCGTCTGCCGGATCCAGTACGACGTGTCGGCCCCGGCGAAGATCGGGTTTTCGAACACCGAATCATAACCGGTTTCAGTATCGTCATAGGGGTCGCCGTCGCCGCTGGCCCACATGCCGGACAGGCGAAACCGCATCCAGTCCTTGTCATAACTTGCCTCTGCTGCCGCGAAGAAGGCGCGGATGTTCGCTGGGCGGTCGGTGAAGAAGCTGTTCCGGTCTTCCCCCAGCGCGGCATAGGCGCTGGCGGTCAGATTGATCCGGCCGATCCTGCCATCGGCATTATAGCCCAGGTAGAACACGTCATACTCCCGGCCGCGCAGTGTCCCCAGCAGCGCCGGGCGAACCGGAAAGCCATTGTCATCGATCTCGACGTCATCAGCCTCGCGGTTGCGGTTGTAGGCCAGCGTGATCTGGCTGGTCAGCGCGGGGATCAGGAAATCCTGGCGATAGGCGTTGGCGATGAACAGGAAATCGTCCCGCGGGGTCTGCAGCACCGCGTTCAACCCGCTGTTGGTGTCTTTTTCCAGCCGCCAGAACGCCGCCATATTATACTGGAAACGGTTGTTATCCCTCGTGCCGAAAAACCGCAGCCCCAATTGCTGGTCCTGAAACAGAAAGCCGCGGAAATCGGCCTGAAACGGCTGGATGCCGATCCGCACCGAATCGAAATCGAACCGGTCCGATGTGTTGCGGATATGGTAATCGAAGAACAGTTCCTGCACGCCGAGGAAGTGATCGAGTCGGTGCGACGGCCTCGACGGCTCCACGAACAGCACCCGCTTTTCCGGGACATCGACATAGTTGACGTTAAGCGCGAAGGTGGCGCGGTACTCGACATCGGGCGGTTTGTAGGCGGTGTTGCCCTTCAGCAGCGCCGCGCCGACAATAAAGGTCTGCGACAGGACGATGCTGGCTTCATTGCCGAATGTGTCCAGCCGGTCCGGATCTTCTGTGGTCTGCACGCCCACGGGTATCGGGAAGGTCCGCGGTTCGAATACCGTGTCGCTGATTGCATTGGCGACGAAGAACCAGTCATGCCCCTTGATCGGCAGCCACGGAACCTTGCCTGGATTGATCGGCCGGTCACCTTTGTAAGTGTTCTGATTATAGGGATCGAACCAACGTTCCTTCACAACGCCGAGCGTTTCGATCAGCCGCCAGCGGTCGGGGATCGGTATCTGGTCGGTCGGGAATGCTTCCGGCGGCGGAGCGCGCAGGGCGCCTACGTTGCGCTGCGTCACCGCATCGGGCAATTCGCCCACATAACCGGGGCGGCGGCGGCCATCGATCACTTCATTGTCGACCGGCGGAATGTCACCTTCGTCTGTTTCGGAAGCGGGCGCTTCAATCTCCGTCGGGGGTACCGGCGTCGGAACCTGCCGGGTTTCGGCGGGCGGGACCGACTGCAGCACTAGGGGCAGAAGGAACGCCGCCGACATTACAGCCCCTCACACACATTTTGCTGGGCAGTATCGAGGAACGGCGCGAAGGGACAACTGACATAGCGCAGCCGCACCAGCCGGCCGTTCACATTGACCTGTATCCGGTCGGCCCGAATGGCAGGCGCCGCATTGCCTATGCCGCCAATCCGCAGCCCGGCATTATGCAGGCCGAGGAAGCTGACCATATCGTCCTGGTCGATCCCGTCACCCGACACGCCGATGCCGCCAACAAGCTGATTGCCGCGATAGATCGGCACGGAACCGGGGAAAATCTGGATACCATTGGCCAGCCGCTTTGTCCCCGAGGGCGCGTCGGGCACCTGGGTGCAGCCGACCTGCGTATCCGCACCGGCAACATCGGGATCGACGAAACCGAGATGGGTGACGATGTTGGGCGTCACCAGATCAAGCTGCAGGCCAACCGCGAAGGGGCTGAAAACATCGGGGGTCATGACGGAGAACGGGCCGGACAGCGGGCCGATCTCGCCATCGGGAAAATAAGGCCGCGACAGATTGCCGCCCGACCGGTCGGCAAAGGCGAAATTCCCGGTCAGTGCATTGGGATCGGCAAGGAAACTGCGGACCCGCTGTACATAGGCTGGAATGGCTCCCGGCGTGGCCTGCAATTGCTGGGCGGCGACGGGGTTGGAGAAAAAGGCCGCGGTGCGCGCTTTTTGCAGCGATACATCAGTGCCGAAAAGCGGCCCGTCGGGGGATCGGACCAGCCCCAGGATCTGGCCATTGGTATCCACCAGGCTGATCGATGCCTGCATGCGGCTGTCCAGCGGACGGCGGATTTGCGCGCGAGAACGCGACAGGACTGCGAAGGCTTCTTCCAGAATTGCCCGTGCTTCGGCGGCTGTCAGCGGCTGGCCCACCGCAGGGCCATCGGTGCCGCCGCGGATCGGGTAACGATTATTCCCTGCGCCATCGGTCAGCACATAGGCATCACGGTTGGCAAATTCTGCCGCGGTACTGGCACGGATGCCGGATGTTTCGCTGCCATAGGTGGTGCCGGACCAGATCGATCCGTCATTGTAGCCATTGACCGCCACCAGCATTCCCAGGCCGCTGACCGAGACGAAGCTGGTGGTCAGGGGGCTGAGATCGGCGGTGGTCATGTCGCTGAAACGCAAACTCGTGCCGTCCACCGGAATGCGGTCTGCGGTAATCTCTATCGGCGGTGCGAAGCCCTGGATTCCGGCCAGCGAGATCGCTTCTTCCGCATCGATATCGCGGTCGAGGATATTGTCGTCGAAGCCGTAATCGCCGTCTCCGGCCACGCCAATGCCTCCCACCACCACGCCGTTCTTGTAGATCGGAAACCCGCCGGGATCGGCTGCCAGGCCCAGCGGGGAACGCTTGGGACCAATGAACGCGGATGCACCGCCGCCCATTACAAATCGCTGGTTGAGGTCGGAACAGGGCAATTGGCTGAACTGCACCCCGAACAGGGGCCCGCTTTCCAGCCCCACCGTGGTTGGCGCCGGGGGGAAATGTTCCTGCACGATCTGGCTGGCCGTACGGGTGGAAAAGGCATTGCCGCCACTCGACAGATAGGCGCCGGTTATCGCTTTGGCGATGGCTGCGGCGGTGGAAGGTACCGCCGCGCCTTGCAAGCCGACTTGCGCGCCCGGGGCCGCGATGCCGCCGATCTGCTTCCGGCTCAGCACGGTATCTTCGGGTGCTCCGGTCATTGCAAAAACCGCCAGCACATTGCCGACCCGGTCGGTCACCGCGATGGTCGATGGCAGGCCGCGCGCATTTGCTTCGCCGATGGCCTGCGCCAGCACGCGCTGCACATCGGCGGTGGACAGGGATTCCTGGGCGGGATCGGCGAACAGGCG
>JBGSJO010000035.1:0-3106 GCA_041741895.1 Pontixanthobacter sp. | reverse complement strand
TCCAACGCGCAAATGTCCCCCGGCGGATCGTCCGGCGGCAGTTCCGCGGCGGTGTCCGCGCGGCTCGCCCCGGCGGCAACCGGCACGGATACGGGCGGCTCGATCCGCCAGCCTGCGGCCTTTACCGGCATTACCGGGATAAAACCGACCTATGGCCGCTGCAGCCGCTGGGGCGTGGTGGCATTTGCCTCCAGCCTGGATCAGGCCGGGGCGATGGCGCATGACGTGCGCGACTGCGCGATCATGCTCGGCGCGATGGCGGGGTTCGATCCGAAGGACGCGACCAGTCTCGACCTGCCGGTTCCCGATTGGGAAGCTGGCTTGGACGGGAATCTGAAGGGCAAGAAAGTCGGCATTCCGCGCGAATACCGGATGGACGGCACCGATCCTGAAATCCTCAAGAGCTGGGAAGACGGGATCGCGTGGCTGAAAGATGCGGGCGCTGAAGTGGTCGATATCAGCCTGCCGCACACCAAATATGCGCTGCCCGCCTATTACATAATCGCCCCTGCAGAAGCCTCATCCAACCTCGCGCGCTATGACGGGGTGCGGTACGGGCTGCGCGATCTGCCAGAGAGTTCCGGCTTGCAGGATATGTACGCCGCCACTCGCGCCGCCGGTTTCGGGGACGAGGTGAAGCGCCGCGTGTTGATCGGAACCTATGTGCTTAGCGCCGGTTTCTACGACGCCTATTACACACAGGCGCAGAAAATTCGCACCCTGGTGGCGCAGGACTTCGAGAATGCATTCAAGGAATGCGACGTGATCCTCGCCCCGACCACGCCGACCGCCAGCTTCGGACTAGGCGAGAAGACGGACGATCCACTGGCGATGTATCTCAATGATGTGTTCGCGGTGCCCGCAAGCCTGGCCGGACTTCCGGCGATGAGCGTGCCGTGCGGGGTCAATGCGGAAGGCCTCCCACTTGGCCTCCAGATCGTGGGCCGCGCATTTGACGAGCAGGGCGTGCTCAACGCTGGCTTCGCAATCGAGGAACGCGCCGGGTTTACCGCTAAGCCGGAGAAGTGGTGGTAATAATCGTTATCCCAGCGAAAGCTGGGATCGGGAGCAGCAAGCTCCGACAGTAATGATAGCGATCCCGGCCTGCGCTGGGATGACGGGATAACAGAAGATGAGTAACTACCGCATCCAGGGCGCAACGGGCGAGTGGGAGGTCGTGATCGGCCTCGAAGTCCATGCGCAGGTCACATCGCAGTCCAAGCTGTTTTCTGGCGCCAGCACCGAATTCGGGGCCGAACCTAATGCGCAGGTCAGCCTGATCGATGCCGCGATGCCCGGGATGTTGCCTGTTCTCAACGGCGAATGCGTGCGTCAGGCTGTCCGCACGGGCATGGCCATTGAAGCGCAGATAAACAAATATTCGCGGTTCGACCGGAAGAATTACTTCTACGCCGATCTGCCGCAGGGCTATCAGATCTCGCAGCTCTACCACCCCATCGTGGGCGAGGGGCAGCTGTTGATCGAGAAGGATGAAAAGTCCGGAATTCCCGAGGACAAGATCATCGGGATCGAGCGGATTCATATCGAGCAGGACGCGGGCAAGCTGATGCATGACCAGCATCCGACTATGTCCTATGTCGATCTCAACCGCTGCGGCGTTGCGCTGATGGAAATCGTTTCCATGCCGCATATGACCTCGCCCGCTGAGGCCGGGGCCTATGTCCGCAAACTGCGCGCGATCCTGCGCTATGTCGGATCATGCGACGGGAATATGGAAGAAGGCTCCATGCGTGCCGATGTGAATGTGTCTGTCCGCAAAGTCGGCGATCCTGAACTGGGCACACGGACCGAAACGAAAAACGTCAATTCGGTGCGCTTCGTCATGGCGGTGATCGAACAGGAAGCGCGCCGTCAGGTCGATCTGATCGAAGATGGCGGCAGTGTGGTGCAGGAAACCCGCCTGTACGATCCGGACAGGAACGAAACGCGGTCCATGCGCAGCAAGGAAGACGCGCATGATTACCGCTACTTCCCCGATCCCGACCTGCTTCCGCTAAACCTCGAAGATACGTTCCTGGAGGAATGTCGCGCCAGTCTGCCTGAACTGCCCGATGCCAAGCGCCTGCGCTACACCGGCGACTTGGGCATGACCGAATACAACGCAGCACAGCTGACGGCCGAAGTGGAGACCTTTGCCCGGTTCGAAACCCTGCTGGCGGAAACCGCGCGGCAGGCGGGCAAGCCGGAAGCCGAAGTGGCCACGCAGGTTGCCAACTGGACCCTGTCGGTCGCACCCGGCGTGATCAAGTCGCTGGGCGCGGATGCCAGGCTGGAACACAACACCGCCGCCGCCAATGCCGCAATCCTGCAGATGGTCAGCGCGGGCACGGTATCCGGCGGGCAGGCCAAGGAAATCTACGAAATCGTCCTGAAAACCGCCCGAGAACCGGCGGAAATCGCCGAGACCGAGGGCCTGAAGCAGCAATCCGATACCGGCGCGATCGAGGCTGAAATCGACAAGGTTCTGGCGGAAAACCCGGACAAGGTAGAACAGTACCGCAGCGGCAAGGACAAATTGTTCGGCTTCTTCGTGGGACAGACCATGAAGGCGATGCAGGGCAAGGCGAACCCAGGCGTGGTGAATGAATTGCTGAAGGTGAAGCTGGGGTAATCGATATACCATCAGCAGGCTTATGGCTGACATTATCAAGGGCGCCGGGAATGATCCTGGCGCCCTTTCAATTTTTGCAGATATTCGTTCAGCCCTTACGTTCGCCGGTCATCGCCATGGAACCGAATGCGCCGGCGTTGACGTTGCCGACCAGTTGGTCGCCGTCGATGGTTGCGTCGCAATCCAGGGTCATCGGCATGGGGACGGTCATGTTCATTTTCCAGGCCAGTTTGTTGCCGTCGATCTTGCCATCTTCGACATCCATGCTGCCCATGGCGCCCTGATTGGTGCCGGTGAAGGTGGTGCCATCATCGCCGGGAATGACGGTGAAGCTGCTCTTCTGGTCGCCCATCGGGCTTTTGGTTACGCAATCATATGTTCCTGCAACAGACATTCATTTTCTCCTTGTGGATAGGTGGTGTAGGATAGAGGGACCAGCAATTACTCACTGGCGGCTGCCCGTATTTCGACGGG
>JBGSJO010000034.1:0-5856 GCA_041741895.1 Pontixanthobacter sp. | reverse complement strand
CGAGGCCGGGGTTCGCCCCGCAACCATCCTGATCAAGGTGGATAACCCCTTCGATCCGTCCAACTGGTATGACATCGAGCTGGCCGAGCGGGCGCACGATATCGCACTCCACAACAGTGGCCGCATAACCAGCGCGCTGGTCATGGGCCTGCTGTTCGCCCCGCTGCTGCTCAACGGCGTGTTCTTCCTCGCGCTGCGTGAACGGTTCATCCTGTTCCACACGATGATGGTAACCGGCCTCATCGTCAATCACATCGCCTGGTCGGGGATCATCTTCGATCTGTTTCCGCAAGCGACGATGGTGCACCGTTCGATCACGGTCTATCTTGCGCTCGGCTGGGTGGCCATGTCGGCCTGCCTGCTGATCGGCCGGCTGTGCAGCCGCGAATTGATGGGGGCGGCATGGCTGCGCGCGCTCCATATCGCCGGGTTCGGTTGCTGCGCGGTTACTTTCACAATCATACTGGCATCGCCGTGGTTGCCGTTCGTGGGCGCGCAGATCATCCACACCGCCTTCGGTGCGATGGTTCTCACTGCCATTTCCGCGCTGGTGCGCAACGCCTTCAAGCGGGACCGGATGGCGATACTGCAACTGATGGGGCTGGCGGGTGTAGGGCTGGTCGCGGTCAGCCGGGTGCTGCGCGCCAACGGCGTGATTGCCGATCTGCCGATCGTCGATCTCGGCTTTTATATCGCGGTGCTGATCGAGGCGTTCACCACCAGCGTCGTGGTGGCACTGTACGCGCTATCGCTGCGCCGCGAGCGTGACAGAATCGAGCAGGAACGCGACCAGGTGATGCATCTGGCAGAGACCGACGAGTTGACCGGCATCCCCAACCGCCGCGCCTTCATCACCCGGTTTGACAGCATCTTCGCCAGGTCCGACCGCAGGCAGGGTGTGCACGCGCTGATGATCCTCGACATCGATCATTTCAAGCAGGTCAACGACAGTTTCGGCCATGCGCATGGCGACGAGATACTTCAGCAATTCGCGGGCAGGCTGCGCGATGCCTGCCGCGCCGAGGACGTTGTCGCGCGCTTCGGCGGGGAGGAGTTCGTGCTGCTCGCGCGCTTTCAGGGCGAGGCGCGCATCCGCGATTATGCCGAACGATTGTGCCACAAGAAGCTGCGCTGGGCCGAGGCAGGCCCGGGCGGCGAGGTGCACGAGATCAGTTGCAGCATCGGGGTGGCGATCCTGCCGCGTGGTGGCAGGGTCGATCTGGGAGACGCCTTCGCCACCGCGGACGAGGCGCTCTATCAGGCCAAGGATAACGGGCGGCGGCAGGTGTGGTTCGCCAGCAAGATCCCCGCCCCGCGCATACCCGCAAGCGGCCCCGAACAGCGCAAGGCCGCAGCGTGAGGGTGCGGCTTGAGCGGAGTCCCGCCAGTCAAGGCGCCAGCCACCGCGTAATTGATTACGGAGGCCGTAATTCCGGCCTCGTCGGCACGCACCTGATATAGTGTATTGCTAAAGTAATACGGTTCTGCTAGCGACTCCTCGTTGAAATGTAGAGTGTTTTCATGATCCGTCTAACGAATTTCTTGTCACTATTGTCGTTCGCCTTGCTCGGAGGGTTCCTCATGGCCGCGTCACCGGCGGATGCGCAGCATTACCGCCCGGCGTTTCATCCCGATGAATTGAAAGGCCCGCCCGCCGGAGCGCCAAATGAAGTGCTGGTACTCGGCACGCCCCACCTTTCAGCGCTACCCAAAACTTTTGCGCCGGAAATGCTGTTGCCGCTGCTGGATCGCCTGGAGTCGTGGCAACCAACCGATATCGCGACGGAGGATATGTCCGGCCTTCAGTGTGACAGCCTGCGCCGCTATCCTGCCCGCTACGCCGAGACGGTAGAGAGCTATTGTCCTGATCCCGCGATGGCATTTCGCGAAACGGGATTGGATGTGCCCGCAGCAAATGCCGAAGCCGAACGATTGCTGGCAGATTGGCCGGCTGCGCCTTTGTCGTCGGACCGGCGGCGTTTGGCGGCGGTCTTCCTCGCAGCGGGGGAGCGGGGGTCCGCCTTGGTCCAGTGGCTCAGGCTGCCCCCGGCGGAGCAGCGGGCGGGTGACGGTCTGAACGACGAGTTGGTGACCGCGCTGAACAAGCTGAAGGACCGGCGCAACGAGACAGGGCTCATCGCGGCCATGCTAGCGGCCCGGCTGGGATTGGAGCGCCTGTGGAGCGTTGACGATCACTCGGCCGACAGGGCCAGCAGCACCGATCCCGCCCAGCAAAAAGCCTATGCCGAGGCTATCATGCGCGCGTGGGGCAATGACGCAACGCAAGCCCGGACCACCGAAAGCGCACGGCTGGAGCAAGGCCTGGGGGCACCCGATGGCCTCCTCGCCATGTACCGTTCGCTCAATGCGGCAGACGCTCCGTTGCTGGCCTACCAGTCTGACTTCGGCGCTGCGCTTACGGAGCTGTCACCGCAGCAGTTTGGACGGGGCTATGTTGGATATTGGGAGACGCGCAATTTGCGCATGGTGGCAAATATTCGGGACGTCCTCACAGCGCGGCCCGGTATGCGCCTGCTCGCAATCGTCGGCGCATCCCACAAGGGTTATTATGAGGCATACCTGAACCAGATGCACGACGTAAAACTGGTTGATCCCGAATTGGTGCTTCGATGAGGTATACCGGAATTCTCCCTGTCACCGGAATTACGGTACCCTGAATTAATTCCGGTGAATTCCGGGCCAATTCCGGTGACAGTTTACTTAACTCCTCACCATCGTCAGTCTCGAACTTCCCCATAAGCACCCCCCGCTAGACGCCCCGCCGTGCAGCCATGGGCTTTGCCGGCTGCGCGTGGGACAAATTCCTCCACAGGCTTTCTCTTTGCGCCGCCCGCCTCGTGCGGCTAAGGACAGCGCCGCGCATCACTTCAAACCGGACTGACCGACCTTATGACCCTACCCAAACTTAACCGTATCCTGCTGAAACTGTCAGGCGAGGTGCTGATGGGGGAGCAGGAGTACGGGATCGATCCGGCTTATGTTGCGCGGCTGGCGGAGGAGGTGAAGGCGGCCAAGGACACTGGGCTGGAGGTTTGTCTGGTGATCGGCGGGGGCAATATCTTCCGTGGGGTGGCCGGTGCGGCGCGCGGGCTGGACCGGGCAACCGGGGATTACATGGGCATGCTCGCCACCGTGATGAACGCGCTGGCGATGCAGAATGCGCTGGAGAAGATCGGCGTGCCGACGCGGGTGCAATCGGCCATTCCGATGGCGTCGGTGTGCGAACCCTACATCCGCCGCCGGGCCGAACGGCATCTGGAAAAGGGGCGTATCGTGATCTTTGCCGCGGGCACCGGAAACCCGTTCTTCACCACCGATACCGGCGCGGCATTGCGGGCGGCGGAAATGAATTGTGATGCCTTGCTGAAAGGGACCAGCGTGGACGGGGTTTATGACAGCGATCCCAAGACCAATCCCAACGCGGTCCGTTTTGACACAATCACCTATGGCAAGGTGTTGTCTGACAATCTGAAGGTTATGGACGCTGCGGCCGTATCGCTGTGCCGGGAAAACGATATTCCGATCGTGGTCTTTTCGATCCGCGAGCGGGGCAATGTCGCCAAGGTGCTCGCGGGTGAAGGCGTCCAGACTATTGTATGTGATCAATCTGACGTAGCGGGGGAATCCTGAACATGGCAAAATATGACAAGGCCGATATCGAACGGCGGATGCAGGGGGCGGTGGAATCGTTCAAGGGCGATCTGTCCGGCCTGCGCACCGGCCGCGCCAATGTCGCGCTGCTCGATCCGGTTGTGGCGGAGGTTTACGGCGCGATGATGCCACTCAACCAGTTGGCGACGGTGTCCGCGCCCGAACCGCGGATGCTGTCTGTCCAGGTGTGGGACAAGAGCAACATCAGCGCGGTCGAAAAAGGCATTGCCAAGGCCGGGCTGGGCCTGAACCCGATGACCGACGGGCAGACCATCCGCCTGCCGATCCCCGATCTGACCGAAGATCGCCGCAAGGAATTGGCCAAGCTGGCAGGTTCCTATGCCGAAAAGGCGCGTATCGCGATCCGCAACGTCCGCCGTGACGGGATGGAATCGCTGAAGGAAGACGAGAAGAAGAAGGAAATCTCCGAAGACGAGCGCAAGCGGCTGGAAGATGACGTGCAGAAGTTGACCGACAAATATGTTGCCGAAGCCGATGCCGCTGCAGAGGCCAAGGAAGCGGAAATCCTGACCCAGTGATGCAGCGGCTGGCTCAATTTGTGCGGATTCTGGCTCTGTGAGCGCGGCAAAACACGTTGCCATCATCATGGACGGCAACGGCCGCTGGGCGAAACGGCACCATTTGCCGCGCGCGATGGGCCATCAACGCGGGGTGGAGGCAGTGCGCAAACTGGTGCGCAGTGCCGGGGGCATGGGGATCGAATGCCTGACGCTGTATGCGTTCTCCAGTGAAAACTGGAGCAGGCCGGATGAAGAGGTTTCCGACCTGATGAACCTGATGCGCAAATTCATCAAATCGGATTTGCCCGAATTCATTGCCAACGATGTCCGGCTGAAGATTATCGGTAATTGGCAAGGGCTTGCCCCTGATATCGTGGAAATGCTGGAGGATGCGCTGGAACAGACATCGAAGGGTTCGAACACCCTGGCGGTGGCGCTGAATTACGGGGCGCAGCAGGAAATTGCCCATGCTGCGTCGCTCGCCGCGCAATCGGGCGCGATCACGCCGGAAACCATAGCGGCCAACCTCTACACAGCGGACCTGCCACCGCTCGACCTGTTGATCCGCACATCGGGCGAGGTGCGCCTGTCGAATTTTCTGCTATGGCAGTCAGCCTATGCAGAAATGAGTTTTACCGACGTGTTGTGGCCCGATTTCACCCCGGATCATCTGCAAAGCGCCCTCGATGATTTCTCCAGGCGGGAGCGGCGCTATGGCGGACGCTGAAATGCCCTCGGCCGAAACGGCTGCAACCGGGCGCAAGTCCGATCTCGGGATCCGACTGGTATCGGCAGCGGTGATGATCATACTGGCCGGAATGGCGCTTTACTTCGGCGGCATGGTGCTTGATTCCTTCATTGTCATAGTGGCCTTGATCGCATTCGTGGAATTTGTGCTGCTGGTTGTGCAGGCGACCGGAAACATACGGTTCCGGCTCGCCGGAATTCTGGCGGGGGCTGTCTATATCTTTGTGGCGGCGGGCGTGCTGGCACAGATGGATTCCACATCGCTGATTGTTACGCTTGGGGTAGTGATTTTCACCGATACGGGCGCTTACCTGTTCGGGCGTTCCATTGGCGGACCCAGGATTGCCCCGCTGATATCCCCTTCCAAGACCTGGGCCGGCCTGTTTGGCGGCATGGTATGCGCGGCATTGTGGCTGGCGGCCTGGACCGGAACCATTCACTATATCGGCAGCAATTACACCTTTTCCGTCCTGATCGATGCGATGTGGGAAGTTGCCCTTGTCGTGGCGATGATCGGCGCAGGTCTGGCGGTCGTGGCGCAGATGGGCGATTTCTTCGAAAGCTGGCTGAAGCGCAAGGCGGGCGTGAAGGACAGTTCCCGTCTCATCCCCGGGCATGGCGGCGTGTTAGACCGGGTGGACGGGTTGCTTTCCGTCGCGCTGGCCGTCGGCATTTTGAGTCCGCTGTTGTGAGCGTCCGGTCGATCTCGATCCTTGGTGCGACCGGTTCGGTCGGCGCCTCCACGCTCGATCTGATCCGCCGCAACCGCGATCAATGGCGGGTGGTTGCCCTGACAGCCAATTGCAGCGCGGGGGAACTGGGCAGGCTGGCGCGGGAATTCGGTGCGGAAATTGCGGTGGTCAGCGATGTAAGCTGCCTGCCGCAATTGCGCGAGGCGCTGTCCGGCAGCGCGGTC
>JBGSJO010000033.1:0-20439 GCA_041741895.1 Pontixanthobacter sp. | reverse complement strand
CAGGCGGGCATGTTCGACATGGGGATTGTCGATCAGCTCCAGCGCGGCGTCGATCACTTCCGCGACATTATGGCTGGGGATGTTGGTCGCCATGCCCACTGCGATCCCGCTGGCACCGTTCGCAAGCAGATTGGGGAACAGACCGGGCATCAGCGCGGGCTCTTCATCCTCGTTATTATAGGTCGGGATAAAGTCGGCAGCGCCTTCATCCAGTCCCTGCATCAGCAGCATGGCGGTGCGGGTCAGGCGGGCTTCGGTATAGCGGTATGCAGCGGCGTTATCGCCGTCGATATTGCCGAAATTACCCTGCCCTTCAACCAGCGGGTACCGCAGCGCAAAATCCTGCGCCAGGCGGACCATCGCATCATAGGCGGCGGTGTCGCCATGCGGGTGATATTTACCGATCACCTCGCCCACCACACGGGCCGATTTCTTGAAATTGTTGGTCGGATCCAGTTTCAATTGCCGCATCGTCCACAGCAGGCGGCGATGGACGGGTTTCAGCCCGTCCCGCAGATCCGGCAGCGAACGCGCCGTGATCGTGGACATGGCATAGACCAGGTACCGTTCCGACAGGGCGGAATCGAAGCTTTCGTTGATGATCGAATCAATTGGATCATCGCCATTTTTCTCAAGATCTGTGGTGGCCATGGGCTCGCCCTATCACCGCCACGCCGCGCCTAACAATGCACAACGAGGCGCTTTCCCCGCTGATCAGCGAAATGGTGTGGATTACAGGTTTGAGATACCCAGACTCGCCAGGCTATCATGCTTGGAACGATACGGCCGGTATCTCGTTCGGTCTGCCGAGAAGGGGGCTACCCCGTTTGCTGGAGCCAGGCGCGCCCACGCAGATTCCCGTCAAAATCAATGCCGCTGCATGTCCCGGCTTTCAGGCGGAATCCGCACTTCCAGGCCTTCGAGTTGCGGCGAAAGAATTATCTGGCAGGACAGGCGGCTGGTGCGGGTAACGCCGGCTGCGAGGTCGAGCATGTCTTCCTCTTCCTCGCTGGCTGATTCCAGACGGTCGAACCACTCGGCGCTGACCACAACGTGGCAGGTCGAACACGCCATCTGGCCTTCGCAGGTTCCCTCCAGCGGCATGCCGGCTGCCTGCGCGACTTCGAGCAATGACAGCCCCTCGACCGCCTCGGTTTCAGTCACTTTGCCGTTCGCGGCTATGAATCTGACGCTTACCATCTGGCTCCTTACTTGACCCCTTGTGCGGCCGCAGCCGCATTGAGCCTTTCGGCAGCATCCTCGATCTGGTCGGGAGTCGTATAGCGCCCGTATCCAAGCCTTATCGAACTCTTTGCAGCGGCGCTGTCAAGCCCGATCGCCTTCAGTACGTGGCTGGGCCGGCCAGATCCGCTGGCGCAGGCGGACCCGGCAGAGAAGCAGATGTCGCGGCATTCGGACATCAGCCGCGCCACATCCAGCCCCTCGCGCCGCAGGTTGAGATTGCCGTGCCAGCGCGTATCTTCGTCGCCGTTGATAGTCCAATCGGCGAACAGCCTGCGAGCGAGCGACCACAGCGCTTCGACATGATCGGCGTCCTTCTGCATGCGTTCCGTCGCCAGTTTTGCCGCCGCACCGAAACCGGCGCACAGCGCGGGGCTGAGCGTACCGGATCGCAGACCGCCTTCCTGCCCGCCGCCATACAGGAGTGGATGGAGCTTAAGCCCGTCACGCATCCATAGCGCACCAATGCCCTTGGGTCCGTGGATCTTATGCGCGGATACCGCGACGAAATCTGCCGCGCCAGGAATTGCGATACGCCCGAATCCCTGCACCGCATCGCACAGCACCAGAGCGCTTGCCTCTCGCGCGATGGCCGCAATTTCGGCCAGCGGGTTGATCGCGCCGACTTCGTTATTGACCAGCATGGCGGCAATTATTCCGGTCTGCTCCTTGGCCGCCTCGCGCAATTCCGCCAGATTGGCCCGCCCGCCGGATTTCACCGGCAGGACATCAAACCTTCGGCCCTCCGCTTCCACTGCAGGCTTGCAGTCGAGCACTGCGGCATGTTCGGCGGCAAATGTCAGCACATCGCCCTTCGATCCGCGCAGCACGGTATTGAGTGCCTCGGTCGCGCCGCTGGTAAATATCACCTTGCCGCCCGGCGGGAACAGCGCCGCCACGCGGTCCCGCGCCAGTTCCACCGCCGCTGCCGCCTGCCGCCCCATCGCATGCGCGCTATGCGGATTGCCGAAGCCAATTCCGTCCGGCCCGTCCAGCCATCGCAGCATCGCGTCGCGCGCTTCGGGGGCTAATGGCGTGGTGGCCTGGTAATCGAGGTAAATCATGCCGAACCTCTCGCCATTTCCGACCAGACTTCGCAGAACCGTTCCACCTCGCCGCGCGAGGTGTTCCAGCCGAAACTGACCCTGATCATGCGGGAGGCCGTATCATCATCGAGGCCCATCGCTTCCAGTACATGGCTTTTCTTCAGCGTCCCGCTCGAACACGCGCTGCCTTGCGAAACTGCAATACCGGCCATGTCGAACCGCATCAATTGCGCGCTACCGCTCATGCCCGGCATGGCCAGCGCGCGGACATAGGGTGTGGGATCGGCCAGACGGTCCGCCAGCCAGATACCGCCAAGTTTGCGGCAATCTTCCGCCAGGGCATCCAGCGGTTCCAGTATATCCGGCCCGATGTAGGGAGTGCTGCCCGCTTCCAATGCCGCTGCCATGCCCATGATGGCCGGCAGGTTCTCCGTCCCGCGCCGGTAGCCGCGCTCATGCCCGCCGCTTGGCGCGATGACCGAGAAATCCTTCAGCAACAACGCGCCAACCCCGACCGGGCCGCCGAATTTGTGCGCCGAGATGATCGCCATGTCGCATGGCGGCAGAGCATACTTGCCCGCACCTTGCGCGCAATCGGCAATCAGCAGGCCGCCGGCGGCTTTGACCAATCGGACCACTTCTTCAAGCGTCTGCCGGTTGCCGGTTTCGGAATTGACCTGCTGCACGGCGACTACCGGCCGCTCGCGCTGAACGGCCTTGGCAAATATTTCCAAGTCAAGGGCGCCGTCGCTGGTTACCGGCAGACGTTCGGCTTCGGGTGCGGCCTGCAGGATTGCATCATGTTCCAGAGAACTGACCAACCGTGCGCCGCCTGACGCGCGGCGCAGCGCAATATCTGCCGCCTCGCTTGCGCCGCTGGTGAAAATGACCTCGCCGTCCCACCCCAGCGCCGATTTCACCCGCGCCCGCGCGTCTTCCAGCGCGGCCTTCGCCTTGCGCCCCTCGGCGTGTGGGCTGGATGGATTGGCCCACATCGCAAATCCATCCAGCATCGCGGTCAGGGCTTCCGAACGGATGGGAGTGGTCGCGGCATGGTCGAGGTAAATACGGGTGATCGGCTGGCTCGTCTTCTATTGGGTCAGGATGATCGCAGCAATTGCGAATTGCAGTTTTGTCACTATATAGCCACCAACTCGGTTCGCGCTACCCGCGCCCGCCTAACTTCTGACAGGTCCAAAGAATGCCATCTGTGATTTTCCCCGGCCCGGAGGGCCGACTTGAAGGCCGTTATTCCCCTGCTCCGCGTCAGCGTGCACCAGTTGCAATGATCCTGCATCCGCATCCCCAGGGTGGCGGCACCATGAACGAGCGGATTACCCAGCGGCTTTACAAGACCTTCTCAGATCGGGGCTTCGCCACCTTGCGGTTCAATTTCCGCGGTGTCGGCCGTAGCCAGGGCAGTTTCGATAACGGAGTCGGCGAACTCAGCGACGCTGCGGCCGCGCTTGACTGGATCCAGTCAATCCATCCCGAAGCGCAAACAACCTGGGTGGCCGGTGTTTCCTTCGGCGCGCTGATCGGCATGCAATTGCTGATGCGCCGACCTGAAGTGCGCGGCTTCATCTCGGTCGCCCCGCCCGCCAATATGTATGATTTCAGCTTCCTTGCGCCGTGCCCGGCCTCCGGCATCTTCATCCAGGGCGTAGCAGATACGGTTGTTCAACCGAGCGCCGTGCAGAAACTGGTGGATAAATTGCGCACGCAAAAACACATCACGATCCACCACGAGGAAATTCCCCGCGCCAATCACTTCTTCGAAAACGAACAGGAAGAATTGATGGCTTCGGTTGATAATTATCTCGACTTCCGCCTCTCGCCGGATTGCCCGATCAAGTGAGACACCAGGCGGTTTTTTCCCGCCTTTCCCGCCAAAATCCAATGGCTTGAACGATCCCAGTGGCATTTTGCCACGCAAAACCTCTTGCCCGTCGTATGTAATGTTGTAACATTGCAATTACGGGAGTGGCCGCACCGGAAAACCGGGCGGCGCAATCAGGAGAGAGGAAGCGTCATGGCATATCTCGATCAAGCACAGACGAAAAACAGGAAGAGCGCGGTCATTATGGTTGGCACGATCCATGCCGTCATCGGCTATGGGTTGATTGTCGGACTGGCTCCGGGAATATTTAATCCGCCCGAACCCAGGCCCTTCATCGGAACGCAAATCCCGCTGCCGCCGGTTCCGCCACCAGAAACAGACCCGCGACCAACTGAGCTGACAAAGCCGGTCACACCGCCCATCTACACCCCGCCCAGCGCACAGGACATTAACCGGAACCCGATCGAGATCGACACAACCACGGTTATCTTGCCGCCGTTCGATCCAATGTCGCTGGCCCCCGCCACGGTCGGTCCTCCGAAGCCCTTTACTTCGGCTACGCCGCCCAGCTTTACCCCGGTCGATGTGAAGCCGCGCAATGATCCAGGGGCATGGGTCACCACCAGTGATTACCGATCCAGCTGGATCAACCGCGAGATGATCGGGACGACCGGGTTCAAGCTGCAGGTTGGCACCGATGGCCGGGCGGAATCCTGCCTGATTACCCGTTCCAGCGGGCATGATGCGCTGGACCAGGCAACCTGTGCCTTGATCAGCAAGCGCGCGCGGTTCCAGCCGGCGAAGAACAGCAAGGGCGAGAATATTGGAGGCAGCTACTCCAGCTCGGTCCGCTGGCAACTGCCGAATTAGGCGCGCCTATTCGGACAATTGCTGGTCCAGCAGGGCATTCCCCTGACTGTCCGGCACAATCCAGATCGCAACATTGCCGATCGCCACCAACGCCAGGATCACCATCAGGATGACCTGGCGTTTTGCCCCCCCGCGCCGGTGGAGCAAAAATGCACCGCCAAGCAAAGCGATAGCGGCCAGAACAAGGATCGAAAGGACTGTATCGGTTGCCATCCCTGCACCTTAGCCCGAAGCGGGGATGGGGTGAAGCGAGCTTTGTGACATATGCCCAAATGAGGTTTGACACCGGGGCTGCGCAGCGCCAGACATTGGCAATGACATCTCCCAACATCCAAAAATTCACCCGCAGGCAAACCCTGGCTGGACTGGGCGCAGGCGTCTCGATTCTCGCCCTGCCTGGCTGCGTCCAACAGGCCGCCGCGCAGATGGCGGCACCCCCGCTGGCCGAGCCTGTCGGCGCGCAATTGCTTGACGAGATCGCCTATAACCTGCTGGCGCATGAACCGGAACGGGCAACCTCGCTCGGCGTTGATGTGGGCAGATATGCCGCGCTTCGATCACAGATGGAGGACCAGTCGCAAGCGGGGCAAGATGCCTTTGCCGCAACCCTGCGCACTGACCTCGCCCGGGTCCGTGCCGCCGATACCAGCGCGCTCGACCCGGCAACGCGCAACAGCTTCGAAGTGGTCGAAAGCGCCTATGCCACCGCGCTCGATGGCTTTGCCCTGCCCTATGGCGATGTCGCTGTCGGCAGCTGGCGTAATTCGCCTTATGTGGTGATCCAGAATGTCGGGTCCTATATCGATCTGCCGCGCTTCTTTGATTCCACGCAGCCGCTGAATAGCGCAGGCGATGCCGAGGCATATATCGCGCGTCTGACTGCGGTTCCGGGTGTCCTTAACGGCGAATTGGAACGGATGAAGGCGGCGACCGATATGGGCGTGGTCCCGCCAGATTTTCTGTTGGCCAAGGCAGTCACGCAAATGAAGGCCACGCTGCAAGATGCAATGCAGGGCGGTTCGCTGGTGGCCCCGCTCGCCGCATCGGAAATCGGCAAGGGAGTGGCGGACCAGGCAGACGAAATCGTCAAGACCACGATCGCACCTGCGCTGGAGGCGCAATTGGCTGAATTGTTCCGCCAGCAGACGGTGGCAACTTCCGATCCCGGCATGGCGGCCCGTCCGCATGGTGATGAATATTACGCATGGGCCCTGCGCGCCAGCACCACCACCAGTCTGACCCCGGATGAAGTGCATCAGCGCGGGTTGGAAGAACTTGCATCACTGCATGCACGCATGGACCCGATCTTGCGCGAACTCGGCTATACATCCGGCACTGTCGGGGCGCGGATGAACGAACTGGGCCGCGATCCGCGTTTCAAGTTCGCCGAAGGTGACCCCGGCCGCGCCGAGATCATGAGCTTTATCGAAGACCGTATCGCGTGGATAAAATCGCAAATGCCGCGGGCGTTCAACACGCTGGTCGATCCCAATCTCGAGGTGCGCCGCATCCCCGCGGCGGAGGAACTGGGCGCACCGGGGGCCTATGGCGGCGCTGGTTCCAAGGATGGCACGATTCCCGGCCGGATGTGGATCAACCTGCGCACCACCGATCTGCACCGCAAATATGATCTGGCGGATCTGGTTTATCACGAGACAATCCCAGGTCATGTGTGGGAAGGGGAATATTCCAACACGCTGCCGCTGATCCGATCGATCCTGGCATTCAACGCATTTTCCGAAGGCTGGGCGCTGTATGGCGAACAATTGGCGGATGAACTGGGCGCCTATGAAGATTATACGGTTGGCAGATTGGGGTATCTTCAGTCACTCGCCTTCCGCGCCTGCCGCATGGTGGTGGACACCGGGCTCCATTCCAAGGGGTGGAGCCGCCAGAAAGGCGTCGATTTCTTCGTAACCGAAAACGGCAGCAAGGTCGAAGAAGTGGCGAGCGAGGTCGACCGCTATTGCAGCTGGCCCGGCCAGGCCTGCGGCTACAAGGTCGGCCACAGCGAAATCGTGCGCCAGCGCGGGATTGCGCAGACGACGCTGGGCCGCAAGTATGATTTCAAGGCCTTCAACGATGCTGTTGTCCTTGGTGGGAACGCACCGCTGGACGTGATGGCCAAAAATGTCGCGCGCTATATTGCGGGCGCGCGGGCTTAGGATTTGACTTAGCGCGCCATTCCGTCAGCCAGGCTGGCCGCCGGGCCCCTATTTCTTGCCGAAAAACCCCGATGCCATTCCGGCGATATCGTTGAGCGGGTTGCCGTCACCATCGCGGTCCAGCATCCCGAGAATGTTATTGGCCTGCGGATGTTCGTTGAGGATCTGGTTGAATTTGGTCAGCGAACCCTCGCCGCCCAATTGATCGACGATGGTGCCGAGCAATCCGGTGTCGAGGCCGGTCTTGGCCGCAGCCAGCTCTACCGTATCGCCATCTTCGGTGTGGCTCTTGCCCAGCGCCGCAATCGCTTTTTCGGCTGTCGCTGCATCGATGCCCAGCTTATCCGCCATGTTGGCAACGGTGGGGTGGCCGCCAGCCGCGCCCATGATCGTGTCGAACAGGCTCATTGCAATTCTCCCAGATGATTCGCCGTCCATAATGCGCCCTCTGCGGGGAAAGAAAAAGCCCTCTTCCCGACACCTGGATCCCAGGGCGGGAAGAGGGCCTCCCTCTCCATCCCGCATGAACGGGCATGTAACTGTTTGCTCAGGGGCGCAGGATCAGGCAGCCTGGATTTCCCCGTGCGGCGCAGCGCGGCGAACACCTTCGTCCACATGGGCTTCGAATTCGGCAAAATTTTCGATGAACAGACGAACCAGCTTTTGTGCGGTGCGGTCAAATTCATCCTTGTCCGCCCAGGTCGAACGCGGATGCAGGATTGCGCTGTCGACGCCATCTACTGCAACCGGAACGTCAAAGCCGAAATTGGGGTCCTTGCGAAATTCGGCATCATTCAGCGAACCATCCAACGCCGCGTTCAGAAGCGCGCGGGTGGCCTTGATCGGCATCCGTTTGCCCACACCGTATTTGCCGCCGGTCCAGCCGGTGTTGACCAGCCAGCATTGCGCGCCGCCTTCCGCAATCCGCTTCTTCAGCAGATTGCCGTAAACACTGGGGTGGCGCGGCATGAACGGCGCGCCGAAGCACGTGCTGAAGGTCGCTTCCGGCTCGGTCACCCCGATTTCGGTGCCCGCCACCTTTGCGGTGTAACCCGACAGGAAGTGATACATCGCCTGATCCGGTGTCAGCCGGGCAATCGGCGGCAAAATCCCGAATGCATCGGCGGTCAGCATGATCACATTAGACGGCACCGGGCCGAGATTGTCTGCGGAGGCGTTGGGAATCGCCGACAGCGGATAGGCGGCACGGGTATTTTCCGCGAGTGAATTATCGTCGAGATCAAGCTCGCCGTTTTGGTCCATAACCACATTTTCCAGCACGGTGCCTTGCATCCGGGTGGTGGCGTAGATTTCCGGTTCGGCATCTGCGGAAAGGCGGATCATCTTGGCGTAACAGCCGCCTTCGAAATTGAACACGGCGGTATCGGACCAGCCATGTTCGTCATCGCCGATCAATGTGCGGCTGGCGTCGGCGGACAATGTGGTTTTGCCGGTGCCGGACAGGCCGAAGAAAATCGCGGTCTTGCCGTCCGGCCCGATATTGGCTGAACAATGCATCGGCATCACGCCTTTGGCAGGCAGCAAATAATTGAGAATGCCGAACACGCTTTTCTTCATTTCGCCGGCATATTTGGTACCGCCGATCAGGATCAGCTTTTCAGTCAGATTGACCGCGATCACCGTCTCGCTGCGGCAGCCATGCCGCGCTGGATCGGCGCGGAAACTGGGCAAGTCGATAATGGTATATTCCGGGATGAACCCTTCCAACTCCTGCTCCGTCGGGCGGACGAGCAGGGTGCGGATGAACAGATTGTGCCACGCCAATTCGTTGATGACACGCACCTTCACGCGGTGTTCCGGCTGCGAACCGCCGAACAGGTCGGCCACGAAAAGATCATCCTTTGCGCCCAGCGCAGTGAAGAAATCCTGCTTCAGATTGGCGAAATGCTCCGGCGTCATCGATGCATTGACCTTGCCCCACCACACGGTGTCCTCGGTCGTTTCATCGCGGACGATGAACTTGTCTTTCGCCGAACGCCCGGTGTGTGTGCCCGTTTCCACCACCAGCGGCCCGTGCTTGGCAAGCTTGCCTTCGCCCCGTGTCAGGGCCTGAGCGACCAGTTCCTCGGTCCCGCAATTGGGGTGTATCGCAGCATCGGTGGCAATGCCCTGATTGCTCAGCGGATGGGAAAGTGGCGTGGTCACAATATTCTCCTGATCAGGCCGGATAGTGGCTTTGGCATATAGCGGGAATCCCATATCCGAGTCGCCTGCATACGAATGCAGCGGAAGCGCGCGCCCTACTTGGCCAACCCGATTCCGTCAAATTGCGCAGGCCATTACCCTGCGAAACTTATCTTAATGCCAGCCAATTCGTTGTCTCATTGCACCGAAGCGTTTAGTCGTGTCGGTCACTAGAGCATCGTGCCGAAAAGTGGGAACCGTTTTTCAGCTTTTTACGATGCGGCAACAGAGAATTAGCGCGGGCGACGTTCGTCAGTTTTAACGCAGCCCGCACTAAGTCAGGGTCGATCAGGCGAAGAAATTATGGTGCAATCAGAAATGCGGCCCCAGGACACTGAGAACACCCGCCCGGATTCCGGGCAAAAGGTAATCGCTCTGGTCGATGACGACCGCAATATTTTGACAACCGTGTCCATTGCCCTCCAGGCAGAAGGTTACGGGACGCGGCTATATTCGGATGGCGAAGCTGCGCTGAAGGCGCTGCTTGATAACCCGCCCGATCTGGCTGTGTTCGACATCAAGATGCCGCGCATGGACGGGATGCAATTGCTGCGGGAATTGCGCAAGCATTCCGCTCTCCCGGTTATTTTCCTGACCAGTAAGGATGATGAACAGGACGAAGAAGCAGGACTGGAACAGGGTGCGGACGATTATATCGCCAAACCTTTCAGCTTGCGCCTGCTGCTGGTGCGGATCAGGGCGATCCTGCGCCGCAGCGCCGCCCTTGCCGACGATGCCAACCCTGATAAGATTACCGACAAGGAAGATCCCGTCGGCACGCTGGCGCGCGGCAAGTTGCTGATGGATCCGGCCCGCCACCATGTGACCTGGGACGGCAGCTCGGTTTCCCTGACCGTGACCGAATTTCTCATTCTTGAAGCGCTGGCCGTGCGCCCTGGCGTCATCAAATCGCGCAACCAATTGATGGACGCGGCCTATACCGAAGATATGTTCGTGGATGACCGGACAGTGGACAGCCATATCAAGCGCATGCGGCGCAAATTCCGCGCCGTGGACAGGGATTTCGCCGCAATCGAAACGCTTTACGGGGCAGGCTACAGCTTCACCGATGGCTGAAGAGACGATCACCACCGGGTTGAATTCGCGGCCGGACACCCGGCTGGATTCGCAGTTCGAATGGCTCGGCTGGTCCAATCGCCTGTCGCTGACTTCGCGCATTCTGGCAGTGAATGTTCTGCCCCTGGCATTGCTCGGCGGAGGTATTTTCTACCTCGACGGATACCGCAAGCAATTGCTCGACGAACGCTACAAACTGGCGCGGATCGAGGCCCAGATCACGGCTGAGGCATTGGCCGGTGCAACCCGCAAACGGCAGGAAGCGTTGCTGATCCAGATCGGCAAGGAACAGCGCATGCGGCTGCGCATGTTCGATGCCGAAGGTATGTTGTGGGCCGACAGTTTTGCGCTCGACACCCCGGCATTTACCTTCGATGACCCGGTGGCAGAACCGTGGGATCAGGATTTTGCCCGGATGCTGGACCGCGCGGTGGACACTATTGTCGGTGCTGACCCTATCCCGGATTACGTTGAACCGGCGGAGGTGCGCGCCGATTCCTGGCCAGAACTGGCCCGTGCCCGCGAACAAGGTCTATCGCAAATCCAGCTTCGCGATGCGCCTGACGGGACGCCGGTAATCAATGCCGCGGTGCCAGTCGGGCTCAAGGGTTCGACGCTTCTGACTACCCGCAATGCGGTGGACATCACTGAATCGGTGCGCAGCGCACGGTCGACCCTGGTCAGCGCGGTGTTCCTGGCATTGCTGGTCTCGATTGCGCTCTCACTGTTCATGGCACGCACGATCGTGCGGCCACTGCAATTGCTGGCGAAGGCAGCAATCCGCGTCCGCTTGGGCCGGGACCGGCAGGTAGAGGTGCCGCGGCTGCCGCAGCGCCATGACGAGATCGGGCTGCTCGCCCGCGCGATCTCCGACATGACCAGCGCACTGCGGCAGCGGATTGACGCGGTCGATCATTTCGCCGCTGACGTGGCCCATGAAATCAAGAACCCACTGGCCAGCCTGCGCAGCGCCATCGAATCCTTGGTCCGGGTCGATGATCCGGAATTGCGCCGCCAGCTGACCGATATTGCATCGCATGATGTCCGGCGGATCGACCGGCTGGTAACCGAAATCGCCGATGCTAGCCGGATCGACGCCGAATTGTCACGCGCCGTGTTCGAAGAGATGGATCTGGCGCGATTGACAGCAGCCATAATCAATTCCCGCGAAAGCAGGGGCGAAAACGAGGGCCGCGAGATTGAACTGAAGGCGCCCATGAGCGGTGCTTGGGTGTGGGGTGTGCCAGCGCGGCTGGAGCGGGTGATCGAAAACCTACTCGACAATGCCGTTTCCTTTTCACCGCTGGACGATACCATTTCGGTAACGATCAGCCATGATCATGATCTGGTGTGCCTCAGTGTTTGCGACAATGGCCCGGGCATTCCCGAAGATGCGCGCGAGAAAGTATTTCAGCGATTCCACTCCCTGCGGCCCGATGCAGAGGCATTCGGGGACCACAGCGGTCTGGGATTGGCCATCGCGCGGACAATTGCGGAGGCGCATGACGGATCATTGATCGCGCAAGGCCGGGAAGATGGCGGCGATGGCGCCTGCCTGGTCCTACGGCTGCCGGAACTGGTTCGTCACCGAACATGACCAATCCGGCACAGCGCGCTCCTGCCCTTCGTCAGGCGGGATGCGTTTCCATCGATGGGCGTGGAATATTGATCGAGGGACCGCCAGGGTGCGGCAAATCCAGCCTGGCATTGATGCTGCTCGATCGCGGCGGCCAACTGGTCGGCGATGACGGGGTCGCTCTCACCGTCCGGAACGGTCGGCTATGGGCAAGCCCGCCGCCTAATATTTCCGGGAAACTGGAAATCCGCAACGTGGGTATCATCCAGCTACCCACCATCGATACACCAGTGTCGCTCCGGCTTGTTCTGTCGGATGATGCTCCTCGATTTGTTGAAATTACGAAAAAAATCGAGCTGGAGGGTGTACCGATACCTACCCTCTATTTTGACGCAAGGGGCGCTGCCGCAGCCATTCGCGCGGAATATGCACTGGCCCTGCACGGGCTGCCATTTGCGGCGCTAGCGAGCGGCGTGGAATCCACCCTTCCCATGGGGCGTAAATAGGGCCACACCGCGCGGTAATGTCCGTCGATTCGGCCTTTCCCAAACACGATACGCGGCAGCATATTCTGCTCGTCACCGGCCTGTCCGGTGCAGGCAAGACAACTGCGCTGCGCGTGGTGGAGGATCTAGGCTGGGAAGCGATCGACAATTTCCCGATCCGCTTGCTTGGTCGGCTGATCCTGAATCCCGATCAGGATGGCCCCCGCCCCCCGCTCGCCATTGGTTTCGATTCGCGCACTCGCGGGTTCAATCCGCCCGAAATTATCGACGAGGTAAAGGCGCTAAGCAGGCGCAAGGATCTGATGATCACCACCCTGTTTCTGGACTGCAGCAACGGCGAATTGGAGCGGCGCTATAACGAAACGCGCCGCCGGCATCCGATGGCACATGGCCGCCCGGTCCATACCGGAATCGAGGCGGAACGCGATTTGCTGGAGCCATTGCGGCGCTGGGCCGATGCGATCATCGACACCAGCGAATTTGCTACCAACGAGCTGCAGCAAATTATTCGCGAACGATTCGCCGAAACCGCACCGAATGAAATGTCGTTGATCATCTCCAGCTTCGGATTTGCCCGCGGTGCCCCGCCCTTGGCCGATCTGGTGTTCGATATGCGGTTTCTCGACAATCCGCATTGGATACCGGAATTACGCGAACAGACCGGGCTTGATGCCGCGGTTGGTGAGCACATCCGTACAGATCAGACATTCGACACAGCCTTTGGCCAGATCCGCGACTTATTGCTGACCTTGCTGCCGCGCTATCAGGCGCAAGGAAAAAGCTATGTAAACATTGGCTTCGGCTGTACCGGCGGGCGTCACCGCTCCGTCTATACGGCAGAGACTATGGCGGAGGCCTTGCGCGATGTCGGATTTTCGCCCACGGTCCTTCATCGCAATTTGGGCTCGCGTGCCGCCGACCAGATCGAAGGGCCGCCAGCATGAGGTTCCGCCAATTCCAATCATGATGAAATTGCTCCATCCCCCCAGGCCAATTCCATTCGAAAGCGACAGGCAGCCATGATCGGATTGATTTTGGTTACGCACGGCCGGTTGGCCGAAGAATTCGTGCATGCGATGGAACATGTGGTGGGCCCGCAGGAAGCGATAGCCACAGTCTGCATCGGTCCGAATGACGACATGGAGAAACGGCGGCAGGAAATCGCTACTGCGATCAAGAATGTCGAACAGGGACAGGGCGTGGTCATCCTGACCGACCTGTTTGGCGGCACACCGTCGAACCTGGCAATCTCGTTGCTCGATGCGGGCCGGGTCGAAGTGATCGCGGGGATTAATTTGCCCATGCTGATCCGGCTGGCGGGAACGCGCAAGACTTGCGCCATTGGCGATGCGGTTGTCGCCGCACGCGATGCGGGCCGGACCTATATCACCGTGGCATCCGAATTTCTGGGCAAGGCGGAGAAAAGCGGGGGGGCGGGATGAACGAACATCGCAGGGAAATGTTGATCGTAAACCAGCGCGGTCTTCATGCGCGCGCCAGCGCAAAATTCGTCAACGCCGTCAGCGCATTGCCCGATGGGGTCGCGGTTCGCGTGGCCAAGGATGGCAATGAGGCTGTTGGCGGGTCAATCCTCGGCTTGATGATGCTGGGTGCCGCAAAGGGCGATACGGTCGAACTTATCGTGGTGGGGGACGGCGCAGAGGATGTTCTGGAACAGCTTTGCTCCTTGGTCTGCGACGGATTTGGCGAGGACTGATGACCAGCCAGTCCCGGCGCGAGATTACCGGCTATTCCAATCCCACCGTCAAATATCTGCGCAGCCTGCGTGACAAGAAAAATCGGCGGCGAGAAGGCAAATTCCTGGTTGAAGGACTGCGCCTGCTGACCGATGCCCGCGAAACCAGTAGGCTACCGGAAATGCTGGTGATGGCGACAGGTCGCGATCCGCATCCCTTGCTGGACGAGTTGGAACGTGCGGTGTTTGATGCAGGCGGCGAAGTCATCGAGACCAGCGCTGACATTCTCAGCAAGATCACCGGCAAGGACAATCCGCAAGCCGTGGCGGGGATGTTTGCCGAATTCGACACTTCGCTGAACGCGCTCGACCGGACCGCCGGATCGATCTGGTTGGTGGCGCAGGCGCTGCGTGATCCGGGCAATCTGGGCACCATGCTGCGCACTTGCGATGCAGTGGGCGCAGGCGGATTGATCCTGGTCGATGATTGCGCCGATCCCTTCTCGGTCGAAGCCGTCCGGGCCAGCATGGGTGCGGTCTTCACGCAGCAGATTGCGCAGGCCGCCTGGGGCGATTTTCTGGTCTGGTTGCGCGGCGGACCGGGTCAGCTGGTCGCCGCTTCCTTCCGCGATTCAGTGGATTACCGGGGTGCGCCCTATGCCGCACCCTGTTTCATCCTGATCGGCAACGAATCGCAAGGCCTGCCGCAGGGCTACGAGGACGCCTGCGACCTGCGCGTCACCATGCCGATGCGCGGAAGGGCGGACAGCCTGAACGCGGCCGTCGCCGGTGCCGTGCTGGCTTACGAGGTTTTGGCCTCGCTTGATTGATCGGCGAGAGCGGTTTCCCCGTCATTTTCTACATCGGCATTGGTATAGCGCGGCGCGCTTTCCACCAGGGGAACTTCCTCAATCTCGCGCTTGCCGATTTCAATGCCCTTGTCTGCCAGCCGCCTACCGGACGACAAAACATTGCGTTCAAAACTGCCGACGAATTTGTTGTAATTGCTCACGGCAGTTTCGAGACCGCCGCCAACACGCTTCAAATGCTGCGCTGCGGTAGCCAGACGTTCGTATAATTCCGCGCCCGCCTTGCCGATTTCCCGTGCCTCTGTGGCTAGCTGATCCTGCCGCCATACCTGCGCAATCGTGCGGGCAATCGCCACCAGATTGGTTGGAGTGGCCAGCAGAACCCCGTTCTGGAATGCGAAATCCCACAAATCGGGATCGGTCTCGAGCGCGGCGGCGACGAAATGTTCGCCCGGCACGAACATCACCACGTAATCGGGCGCTTCTTCGAACTGGCTCTGATAGCTTTTCGCGCCCAATTGCTGGACATGGTTGCGCATCGATTTCGCATGGGCACCCAGCGCCCGTTTACGAACTTCGTCATCGTCCGCCTCAAACGCTTCCTGATAAGCATTGAGCGATACTTTCGCGTCTATGATCAGCTTCTTCTGGCCCGGTACATTTACGATCGCATCGGGTCGCAGCCGCCCGTCAGCGGTGTCGATCGAATGTTCGAGGATGAAATCCGTGTGCTGCGACAATCCGCATTGTTCGAGGACGTTCTGCAAGGCGCGTTCCCCCCACCGTCCGCGCGCCTTGGGCGCATTGGTCAGCGAATTGCCCAGCCGCTGCGCTTCTCGCCGGACTTCTTCCTGGCCTTTCTGCATATTGTCGATCAGGCCTGTCAGCTGGCCGAACGCGTCGACCCGCTTGGCCTCCAGCGCGATCACCTGATCCTCGTAATTCTTCAGCTTCAGCCCCACCGGCTCGAGCAGCGCCTTGATCTTCTGCTCGCCTGCTTCCTCGGACTGTTTGAAGCGTTCGTCGGCGCGGTTGAGGAACGCTTCCTGCGCCTTGCCCAGCACCGCAGCCCCGGTGTTTTCGAATTCCTTGAGCAATTTCTCCCGGCTTTCTTCGAGCAGTCGTTTCTGCTCTTCAAATCCGGCAGCCCGCGCTTTCAGACCGGTCAATTCTTCGCGGGCCGCATCCAGCTTCGCCGCCAGATCGTCAGCCCGCGCGGCACGGTCGCTCATGGTTGCCAGTTCGGGCGCCATCCGGCTGACCTTCTCGACGGCCGCCTTCGCCTCCGCATCGCGTTCCTCAAACCGCTCACGCCAGTCAGACACGGGACGTGAGCCGAAAAACCAGCCAGTAAAGCCGCCAAGAACGAGGCCACCGAACAACGAGAATAAAATGAAAAAAGCTGGGTCCATATCCCATGTCTAGGCAGAACGGAGCAAGAACGCCAGAGGATTGAAAAATTACACCCGATTATCGTCAGCCCAGTGCAGGCTGAAGGCTGGGGTGGGCCTTACCCTTACTCGATCCCAGCCTGCGCTGGGATGACGGCATGGCTGGCCGCGAAGGTTGCGATCACGCTGCCTTGCGCATCTTGTCGAGCTTCTTCAGCGCCATATTGCGCTTCAGCTTGCTCAGATGGTCGATGAACAGGATTCCTTCAAGGTGGTCCATTTCGTGCTGGATGCAGGTGGCCATCAGGCCGTCCAGCTGTTCTTCGTGCACCGTGCCATCGACATCCTGATACCGCACGCGGCAGGTCGCCGGGCGGTCGACATCGGCGTAGATATCGGGGACCGACAGGCAGCCTTCCGAATAGGTCGCCAGTTCTTCCGCCGGTTCGAGGATTTCGGGATTCACGAACACACGCGGCTGTTTCAGCGTTGGTTGGTGCGTATGATGGTGGCCTTCGTGCGCGGTGCAGACTTCGGGCTCCGCATCGGGATCGTCGGGCTGCAGATCGATCACCAGCACGCGCAGCGGCACGCCCACCTGAATGGCGGCGAGGCCGATACCCGGCGCGTCATACATCGTTTCTAACATGTCGGCGACCAGCACTTTCAGCTCGTCATCGAAGTATTCGACCGGAGTCGACACGGTTTTCAACCGGGGGTCCGGCACTTGGAGAATTTCACAGATAGCCATGCCGTCTATTTAGTGCCGGTTGTGCCCGGCTGCAAGCGTTTGGACCGCTATTTGGACCGCTATCCCACCGGCCTTCTTGCCCGCAGCGCCTGCGCCAGAGTGCCTTCGTCGAGGTAATCCAGTTCCCCGCCCACCGGCAGACCATGCGCCAATTGGGTAATCCGCACCGGATATTCCTCCAGCCGCTCGGCCAGATAATGGGCAGTAGTCTGCCCTTCCAGCGTGGCGTTCATCGCCAGCACCACTTCGTCGATCCCGCCGGATGCCACCCGTTCGAGCAACGATCCGATGTTCAGGTCTTCCGGCCGCACCCCGTCCATCGCGGACAGCTTGCCGCCCAGCACGTGATAGCGCCCGGTAAATAGTTTCGCGCGGTCCAGCGCCCACAAATCGGCGACATCCTCCACCACGCAGATGGATGTTTGATCGCGCCGGGGATCGGCGCAGATGCCGCAGGGGTTCTGCGTATCAACATTGCCGCAGGTCCGGCATTCCACCAGCCGGTCCCGCACCTGTTCCAGCGCGCCGAGCAATTGCAGCAGCGCGGTTTCACGCCGCTTGACCAGCCAGAGTACCACCCGCCGGGCGGACCGGGGGCCAAGGCCGGGCAGCCGTGCCAGGGCCGATGCCAATGTCTCGATCTCTTGCGATGCCATGCGCGCGAGGATAGGGGTTGCGCCCCGCAATAGGAAGGCCGACCTACCCAGTCATGCGCATCATTTTCATGGGAACGCCCGGTTTCGCCGTGCCGACACTGGCCGCACTGGCCGAGGCGGGGCATACTATCGTGGCCGTCTACACCCAGCCGCCGCGCCCGGCAGGCCGGGGCAAGAAACTGCAACCATCACCGGTCCAGGTCGAGGCGGAGATTCGCGGAATCGCGGTGCGCAGCCCGGCATCGCTCAAGAATGCCGGGTCGCAGGCAGAATTTGCTGCGCTGAAACCGGATATCGCGGTGGTCGCGGCCTATGGGTTGATATTGCCGCAAGCGGTGCTTGATGCGCCGAAACATGGCTGCCTGAATGTCCATGCGTCGATCCTGCCGCATTGGCGCGGGGCGGCGCCGATTCAGCGGTCGATCCTGGCGAACGACCCGGTAACCGGAATCACCATCATGCAGATGGAGGCTGGCCTGGATACCGGTCCCATGCTGGCGACCGCCCGCACCCCGGTGGAGGACAAGACAGCGGGTGAATTGACCGAAGAACTGGCCGAAATCGGCGCGCAATTGATGGTCGGGACGCTGATCGACCTGCCCATACTGCACCCTGTTGCGCAAGACGACGCCGAAGCAAGTTACGCGCCCAAGATCGACAAGGCGGAAGCGAAAATCGACTTCGCCCGGCACGCCGAGGCCATCGAACGGCAAGTGCGCGCCTTCGCCCCCTTCCCTGGTGCCTGGTTTGAACTGGACGGCGAGAGAATCAAAGTACTGAAGGCAGAAATTGCCGAAGGTGAAAGCGCGGCCGGCACCGTTCTTGACGATGCGCTCACCATCGCATGCGGCACCGGCGCGCTGCGTCTTTTGCGCGTCCAGCGGGCAGGCAAACCGGTGATGGACGCCGCCGATTTCCTGCGCGGCAAGCCGGTGCCGGAAGGGACGGAACTGGCGTGACCCGCTACGCGGTTACCCTGGAATTCGACGGCACTCCTTTTCAGGGGTTGCAGCGCCAGAAGCACGGGCCAAGCGTGCAGCGCTCGGTCGAACAGGCGATCGGCTCGGTTGCCGGCGAGGAAGTCACGCTCCATGCTGCCGGTAGGACCGATTCCGGCGTCCATGCCCTAGCGATGCGCTGTCATGTCGATATTGCGAGGGACTTCGCCCCGTTCCGCCTGATGGAAGCCATCAACGCAAAAGTCCGCCCCGATCCGATCGCGGTCACCGCCTGCGAAATCAAACCCGATGATTGGCACGCGCGCTTTTCCTGCATCCGGCGCAGTTACCAATACCGCATCCGCAACCGCCGTGCGCCGCTGACGATTGATCTGCACCGGGCCTGGCATATCCGCCCCGAACTGGATCACGAAGCCATGCACCGCGCGGCGCAGGCGCTGGTCGGGCATCACGATTTCACTACTTTCCGTTCGGCCCATTGCCAGTCTGACAGTGCGGTCAAGACGCTGGACCGGCTGGATGTGCGGCGCGAAGGTGACTGGATTTTTATCGAGACAGAGGCACGCAGTTTTCTGCATCATCAGGTCCGATCCATGGTAGGGTGCCTGGCACTCGTCGGCATGGGCCGATGGGCAGAATCGCAGATCGGACAAGCCCTTGCCGCCGCAAACCGCCAGGAATTGGGTTTGAACGCACCGCCCCACGGCCTCTACTTTATGGCGGCCGATTACCCCGAAATACAGGATTTGGATCAGGAGAAGAATTGATGAGTAGGGTTGGAAAACAGATTTTCACGACATTGGAATCGAATGGCACACTGACGGTTGAAGTCGCCGAAACGACCTTCCCCGAACCAAAGGGCGCGCAAGTGCTGGTGCGGATGGAAGCTGCGCCGATCAATCCTTCGGATCTCGCCCTGTTGTTCAGCGCGGCCGATCTGGAAAATGCGCAATATTCGCCCGGCAAGATCGTCGCCAATATGCCCGAGCCTTTCCTCAGCGGTTCCAAGGGCCGCCACGGGCAGCGGATGCCCGTGGGCAACGAAGGTGCGGGCACCGTAGTCGCCGCGGGGGACAATCCTGCCGCACAGGCGCTGGTTGGACAGCGGGTTGCCTGCGTTCCCGGCAATGCATTCAGCCAATATTCCATTGCGGAAGCGGGCATGTGCCTGCCGCTGGGCGATATTTCGTCTGAAGATGGTGCCTCCGCCTTCGTCAATCCGATGACTGCACTGGGCTTTGTCGAAACTGCAAAGATGGAAGGCCACAAGGCCATCCTGCATTTTGCCGCGGCATCGAACCTGGGCCAGATGCTCAACCGTATCTGTCTGGAAGACGGAATGGCACTGGTCAATGTGGTGCGCAAGCAGGAACAGGTCGATCTGCTGAAAGGCCTCGGCGCGAAGCATGTCGTGAATACGTCAGACGATGATTTCATGGCGCAATTGCGCAGCGCGATCGACGAAACGGGCGCCTATCTCGGCTTCGATCCGATTGGCGGCGGCAATTCTGTCGATACCGCGTTCAAGGCGATGGAACAGGTCGCGGTCGGCAAGATGAAGGAATTCAGCCGATACGGGTCGGATCAGGCGAAGAAGATGTATATCTATGGCCGCCTCGACCTCGGCCCGACTATCCTGACCCCGTCCTA
>JBGSJO010000032.1:0-5491 GCA_041741895.1 Pontixanthobacter sp. | reverse complement strand
GTGCGCCGTGCAAAACGGTTCACTTGCCATTGCAACTGCGGATCATCGCGCAGGGCGATACCTAATTCCGACAGGCTGCTGCCGAGCTGGCCCGGCCCGAGGATACCGCCGAAACCCTTGTCCGGATTGCGGGCCATCGCGATCAGGCCGGATCTGATCCGTTCCCATACGCCTTCCCACCAGCGCGCGACCGCCGGATTGTCCAGCAATTCGCGCTTCATCTTCTCAACCTTTTCGCGGGTCGGCGCATCGTGGATCAGATCATGCGCAAGCTTTTCCAATCCTTCCTCGATCTTGCTGCGCAGGGGATGATCGGGATCGACCAGCACTTCGGCCAGCAGCCGATATAATCCGTCGAGTACGGAATTTGCGAGCTTTTCGTCCAGCCCGGTCCAGCGGATCAGCGCATTGGCCCGCTCGTGGATCACCTCGCGAACCATTTCCTCATTGTCTTCCAACGTCAGCCCGGCCCAGCGAACGAAGCCGTCGATCAGCGGCAGATGCCGCCGGTCGGCAATTGCGGCGGTCAGCATCTGGCCGAGCAGCGGCGAGATTTCGAGCTTGGCAAGTTGCAGTTTCAGGCCTGCCTTGACCTGTCCGCCCAGCCGCTCGGGATCGAGCGATTCCAATATCCCGGCGAGCAATTCAGCTGCCCCGCCCCCGATCCGCGATCCAGTTCCCTTGCGTGGTTCGACCAGGAAGCCGCCCACCGCCTGCGCCAGGTTCATCGCCTGCATCCGCCGCGCGACCACTGCCGGGGTGAGGAAATTGTCCTGCAGGAACTGCGCCATGGTATCGGCGATCCGGTCCTTGTTTTCCGGAATGATCGCGGTGTGCGGGATCTTCAGGCCCAGCGGGTGCCGGAACAGCGCAGTGACCGCGAACCAATCGGCCAGGCCGCCCACCATCGCCGCCTCTGCAAAGGCGAGCAGATAGCCCCATGCCGGATGTAGCGATTGGTAACGGCTGGCCAATATGAACAGCGCCGCCATCACTACCAGCATTCCGGTTGCGGTCCGGCGCATGGTGCGGGCGCGATCAGCGGTCAGGGCATTGGCGGCAATAAGATCGGCCGGATCCGATGCCATGGAGGAGGGGTTGACGCTCACTCGGCGGGAGAAACCCCAAGGCCGGATGGCGTGCCGCCGCCAGGCGCAGCGCCCCGCAGCGGGCGGTCTTCATCACCCGGCCGGTATGTCAGGAATTTGTGCCGCAGCCACGGGCCGGCACGCTTTTCAAAACCATCGGCCAGGCTGAAACCAGCCGGGACGATCAACAGGGTCAGCAGGGTGGAAAGCAGCAAGCCGCCAATGACCACGGTGCCCATTGGGGCCCGCCACGCCCCGTCACCCGACAACGAAATGGCGGTCGGCACCATACCTGCGGTCATCGCCACGGTGGTCATCACGATCGGCTGGGCTCGCTTGCGCCCGGCTTCCACGATGGAGATGAATTTTTCTTCGCCCCTGGCCATTTCCTCGATCGCGAAATCAACCAGCAGAATGGAGTTTTTCGCGACGATCCCGAACAGCATCAGCACGCCGATGAACACCGGCATGGATATCGGCTGGCCGATCAGATTAATCGCGATCAAACCGCCAAGCGGTGCCAGCAGCAGCGAGCCCATATTGACGAGCGGCGACATCAACCGGCGATAAAGCAGAACCAGTACCGCAAACACCAACAGGATGCCCGATACCAGCGCGACGGCAAAATCGCCGATCAGATCTTCGAGGAATTTATCCGACCCGGCAGCCTTGTTCGACACGCCCGTCGGCAAATTCTGCATCAGGGGTAATTCCTTGATCGCCAGGTCAGCGCGGCCTTTTTCGGCGCCCGGGGCCAAGTCGGCACCGATATATACGCGGCGCTCTCGGTCATAGCGCTGGATCGTGGTCGGACCTGAACCAAAGCGAATATCGGCCACCCGGCTAAGCGGCACCGAACCGCCACTGGCTGTGGGCACTGGCAAATTACGGATGGTAGACAACTTGTCGCGCGAATCCTCCGGCAGGATCACTCGGATCGGGACCTGCCGATCAGAGAGCGAGAACTTGGCCGTATTCTGGTCGATTTCGCCAATCGTGGCAATCCGAATTGCCTGGCTGAGCGAGGCTGTGGTTACACCGAGCGAGGCCGCCAGATCACTGCGCGGAGTGATAATCAATTCGGGCCGCCGCAAATCCGCTTCGATCCGAGGCGCCCTGATCAGCGAAATGCCCTTCATTTGTTCGACCACACTGGCGGCAGTCTTTTCCAGCAAATTGGGATCGCTGCCTGACAGCATGACTGAAATGTCGCGGCCGGAACCGCCGCCCGGGCCCTGCTGGTTCAGCAGAAAGTTCACCCGCGCATCGGGAATATCGCGGAACAACAGCGCAGTTTCGCGTTGGTATTCCAGGCCGGTGCGTTCCCGGTCTTCCTTCAATGTAATATACAAGGTTGCCTGACTCTCCCCCGCCACGACCAGCACCGTGTCGGTTTCGGGCTGGGCCTTGATGATTTTCTCGACATCCTTGGCGACTGCTTCGGTCTGCGGGAGCGTGGTGCCCGGCACCGTCGTGATCCGGACCTGGCTGTAATCGAAATTCTGGTCGGGGAAGAACTGCATTGGCGTCGACACCAGCAGGATAATCGTCGCGACAAAGGATGCCAAGCCGACGCCCATGATCCACACGCGGTGATCGCGCAGACGGGCCCGGAACCGGTCCCCCATGTCCACATACCAGGCGCCCAGACCATTATCCATGGACCGGGCCATGTATCTCAGCACGGCTGCGATTATCATGGCTGCTATCATCCCGGCGATTATACCGCACAGAATGTTCAGCCAGTCGGGCAATTCCTGCGCGCCCATCGCGCCCATTACGGCCTGCAAGGCGGCGACAAAGACAGCAATTATCAGCCCATAGGCGATGATTGCGATGACCGCGTACCACCACTGCATCGCTGCATTCGGTCGGGACCGCATCGCCCGTGCAACCCGGTTATCCAGCGTCCAGCGCAGAACCCGTTCGTAAAAAGCCATGACCGGGCCATTGGCGTGATCGTCCGGCCCATGATCTTTCATGAAATAGGCAGCGATCAAGGGTGTTATCATTCGCGCCACCGCCAGGCTCATCAGCACTGCGGCGACCACCGTCAGTCCGAAATTCTTGAAGAATTGCCCTGCGATGCCGGGCATCAGGCCCACGGGAAGAAACACTGCCACGATGCAGAACGTAGTCGCAACCACTGCCAGGCCGATTTCATCCGCCGCATCAATCGATGCCTGATAGGCGCTTTTGCCCATGCGCATATGGCGTACGATATTCTCGATTTCCACAATCGCATCGTCCACCAGCACCCCGGCCACCAAGCCCAGCGCCAGCAGGCTCATGGTGTTGAGCGTAAAGCCCAGCAAATCCATGAAGAAAAAGGTCGGAATGGCGGACAGCGGGATGGCGATGGCCGAAATGATCGTGGCCCGCCAATCGCGCAGAAACAGAAACACAACCACGATCGCCAGCAGCGCGCCTTCGATCATTGCCGCCATGGAGCTTTTATATTGCCCCTTGGCATAGCGCACATTGTTGGACAGTTCGACGAAGCGGACACCGGGATTTTCGGCTTCGATCTGGCGCATTACTTCTTGCGCCCCGTCATAGACCGACACATCGCTTTCGCCCTTGGCGCGGGTCGGGCCGAAGGTCACTACCGGCTTGCCGTTGACCTTGGAGATGGTGCGGATTTCGCTGTTGCTGTCCTTCACCTGGGCAATGTCGGACAGCTTGATCGTGCGGCCGCCGCCGAGCGATATCTGGCGCTGGCTGAGTTCGTAGGCCGTTTCCGCATTGCCCAGCACGCGCACCGATTGGCGGGACCCGGCGATCTGCGCGACGCCCCCGCCGGAATCGAGATTGGTCTGGCGCAGGACTGAATTCACCTGCGACGCGGTAACCCCGAGCGCCTGCATCCGCGCCGGATCGAGGATCACCCTTATTTCACGGTCGACCCCGCCGCGCCGCGAAGCCGATGCCATTCCGGGCACCGCCAACAGGCGTTTGGATACGGTATCATCGACAAACCAGCTCAATTGCTCGATCGTCATATCTTCAGATTCGACCGCATAATTGGCGAAAGCATCGCTGGATGTGGAAACCTTGAAAACCCGCGGCTCGATGATCCCTTCGGGCAAATCCCCGCGCAACGTATCAACCTGCGCCTTGACCTCGTTTACCGCATCATCAACATCTTCGCCGATATCGAACCGGACCACAGTCTGCGAATTGCCTTCGCTGACCGAACTGGTGATGACATCGATCCCTTCGACGGTGCTGATCGCCGATTCCACCTTTTCGGTAATCTGCGTATCAATTTCCGATGGCGCCGCCCCGGGCTGCGAAATCGAAACGATTACGACCGGAAATTCAATATCCGGATCGTTCTGGATTTCCATCTGGTTGAAACTGAGTATTCCCGCCAGGGTCAGAGCGACAAACATCACGATCGGGATGATCGGATTGCGGATCGACCAGGCGGAGATATTCCGGAAATTCATGTCTTGTCAGCTCGCGGGTTTCAGGCTGGGCGAAGCCGGTTTGGCAGCCGCGGCGCCAATCGGCCGCGCGATTCTCGGCTTCACCGTCTCACCGGGATTCAGGAAGCCGCCGGCCCTGACCACGACCTTCTCGGCGCCGGTCAGACCTTCGATGATGGCAATGCCTTCCGCGGTTATCAGCCCGGTCTTAACCGGCCGCCGGACAATCTTGTTCTTACTGTCCACGATGTAGACATAGCTTCCCCGATCATCGGACAAAAGCGCCGATTCCGGCAGGATGGGAGCAATGATCGTTCCGCTCTTGATAGTCGCGCTGGCAAAGCCGCCGGGGCGCAATTCAGGCGAATAAGGCAGCGCAATCCGCGCCGTACCCTGACGATTCGTCTGATCAATCACCGGAGCAATCTGCCATACTTGGCCGTTAAAGACCTTGTCTGTTCCGACCGGAATAACTTGTGCCTGCGTGCCAATCGACATGCGGGACAGATCGACCTCGCCCACATTGGCGAGAAGTTCCATCTCGCCGCCTTTGGCGATCAGGAACAGACTGCCGGAACCGCCGCCCACGACCTGTCCGGGCTCCACATTTCGTTCCAGCACCAGGCCGGCGGACGGGGCAACGATGTTCAATCTGGCGCTGCGTTCGCGCAATTCGCGCGCCTGCGCAATGGCCACATTCACCCGAGCGGCCGCCGCATCGCGCGTGGAAGTCAGCCGATCAACATCCGCTTTGCTGATGAAACCGCGTTCTACCAATTGCAGGGCGCGGTCGAGATTCGCCTGCGCCAGGCGGGCATCGGCGCGAGCAACCTGCACCTGCGCATCTGCGCTGGCGGCTTGCTGATTTTGTACCGAACGATCGATCACAGCCAGCACCTGACCCGCACCCACCCATTGTCCGGCCTCGACCGGGACGGATACCACGCGGCCGCCTTCGCCCACCACGCCAAC
>JBGSJO010000031.1:0-5919 GCA_041741895.1 Pontixanthobacter sp. | reverse complement strand
CTGCTGGCCGAACTGGCCGGGGCAGTGATCGACTGGCGCACGCTGGCGGCGCGCGAAGCTGCACTGGAACAGGATGTAGTGGCGGCAGAGACATTGGTGACACTGGCCGACATCCGTGAACGATCGGGCATCGCGCCGGGTTTCGACCGGGTGCGCGCCGAAACCGCTGCCGAATCCAGCCGCAGCCGGATTTCCGCCTTGCCGGGGGCGCGGGCGCAATTGATCGGCCGGTTGGTCACGCTGACCGCGCAGCCCGCCGCACTAGTACGCGAGGCGCTGGAACAACCCGCGCCTGATCCCGCGCAGCCTGCGCCGCCCGCCAGTGTGCCATCGGATTTGCTGGCAAATCGCCCCGATGTCCTCGCCGCCGCCGCGCGCCTGGCAGCCAGTGACGCCGATCTTTATGCAACCGCAGCGCAGCGGTTTCCTTCGCTCAATCTGTCCGCCGCACTCGGATTGCTGGCTTTCGATATCGGCGGGCTGTTCGAAAGCGATGCCGTGACCGGTTCGGTCGGCGGATCGCTGCTTGCCCCGCTGATCGATTTTGGCCGCATAGCAGCGGAGATTGACGGGGCAGAGGCGGACAAGCGGATTGCCTTCCAGGCCTATCGCGGTGCCGTCTTTACCGCGCTGGGAGATGCGGAGGCGGGATATGGCCTGGTCCAGGCTGCAGACCGCGCGCTGATCGTGGCCGAACGCGAACGGGCGAGCAATAATCGTTCCGCCCGGCTGGCCGATGTCCGCTACCGCGCCGGATTGTCCGACTTCCTCACCGTGCTGGATGCCCGCCGCAATGCCGATGCATCGGGGGAGCGGGCGGCCATCGCCCGCGGCCAGGCCCAGCGCGCACGGGTGATCCTGTGGCAGGCGCTTGGCGGGGATCAGATGGGCAGGGATCAGGCCGCTGGGCGTGAAATTACGCCGTAGATTTCTTCAGCAGCGCGGAACGAAGACACTGGCAGACCACTTCGCCGCGCTGGTTGGTCAGCTGGTGGCTGAAGGTGACAATGCCGGCATTGGGGCGTGATTTCGACTGGCGCAGCTCGGTGACTTCGCTGGTGGCACGCATGGTATCGCCGATGAACACCGGATGCGGCATCACCAATTTGTCATAGCCCAGATTGGCCACCAGCGTGCCCAGCGTGGTGTCGCCGACGGACAGGCCGACCATCAGCGAAAAGGTGAAGGTGCCATTGACCAGGATCTGGCCGAATTCCGAAGCCTTGGCGGCCTCCACATCCAGATGTAGGGGCTGCGGATTGTGGGTCATGGCCGAAAACAGCAGATTGTCAGTCTCGGTAACCGTGCGGCGGATCTCGTGTTCGATCCGGTCGCCTACCTGCCATTGATCGAAAAACCGCCCTGCCATTGATCCTGTCCCGATGATTGCTTCCGGGTCTGCTGTTGCGCGGCGAAGGCAAAATGTCGAGCGGGATATTCAGTTTTCCGCCGCCCGCTACACTACGCTTGATCTGCTCTCGATCGGGGTCCAGACGGGCGGCTTGCCCCGCGAATCCATCCCAACCCAGGTCTCCCGATGAACATTCATACGCCGCCCCGTACCGCGATCGACCGGGCAACGCTCCGCAACGCCTACCGCCAGGACGAACAGGCCTGTGTCGAGCAGCGCCTGCGCGAAGGCGCACCTGCTTCCGCTGTCCACCCCGAAGCGGCAAAGCTGGCGGGGCGGCTGATCGAAGGCGCACGGGCGCGCAAGGCCAGCGGGCTGGACGCTTTCCTGCAGAGCTACGGCCTGGCGACGGAGGAAGGCGTGGCGCTGATGTGTCTGGCCGAAGCGCTGTTGCGCGTGCCGGATAATGCCACTGCCGATGCGCTGATCCGCGACAAGCTGGGCGGCGTCGAATGGTCCGAACATCTGGGGGATAGCCCTTCCACCTTCGTCAACGCCGCGACATTTTCCCTGATGCTGACGGGCGAAGTGCTCGACCGACCCGAGCTGCAGCAGCGCGGCATGGGCGCAACTCTCAAACGGGCGGTCGGGCGGCTGGGCGAACCGGTTATCCGCGCGGCGACGCTGCAGGCCATGCGCATCCTGGGCGGGCAATTCGTGTTTGGCCGGACCATCGAAGAAGCGCTCAAACGCGCCAAGCCGGAACGGGCGCGCGGGCTGACCCACAGTTTCGACATGCTGGGCGAGGCGGCGATGACCTTTGCCGATGCCGAACGCTACCGGCTGGCCTATTCCGGCGCGATCACGCGGCTGAGCCGGGAAGCGGAGCGCGGCATGGTCCATTCACCGGGTATTTCGGTCAAGCTGTCCGCGCTCTATCCGAAATATGATTTCCTGCATGCGGATCAGGCCGCTGCGGCGCTGGTGCCGATCCTCAAAGCCCTCGCGATGCAGGCGCGCCAGGCGGATATCCATTTCACCATCGACGCGGAAGAGGCCGAGCGGCTCGAACTGTCGATGGACATCATCGAGGCGCTGGTCAGCGATGATGATCTGTTCGCCGGCGGCTGGGACGGCTTCGGCCTGGCGGTGCAGGCCTATCAGAAACGCGCACTTCCCCTGTGCGACTGGGCCATCCGGCTGGCGCGGCATCATGGGCGGCGGCTGATGGTCCGCCTGGTCAAGGGCGCTTATTGGGACAGCGAAATCAAGATCAGCCATGTCGGCGGATATGCGGATTTTCCGGTCTTCACCCGCAAGATTTCGACCGATGTTTCCTATCTTGCCTGCGCCGCGAAATTGCTGGCGGCGGGCGATGCGATCTATTCCGCCTTCGCCACCCACAACGCCTATACGGTCGGCGCAATCAAGGCGCTTGCGCAGGAAAGTGGAGGTCAGTCCGCGTTCGAATTCCAGCGGCTCCACGGCATGGGGGAGGATGTTTACGAAGAACTCGCCAAACTGGAGGGCAACACCCGCACCCCGGTGCGGATCTATGCCCCGGTTGGCGGGCACAAGGAACTGCTGGCCTATCTGGTCCGGCGGTTGCTGGAAAACGGGGCCAATTCCTCCTTCGTGAACCGCATGGCGGATGCTGACGTGCCGGTGGCGGAACTGACCACCGATCCGGTGACAGACCTGGCCGCGATCCAGCCCAAGCGCAATCCGGCGATCCCGCTGCCGGGTGACCTGTTCCCCGGGCGGATCAACAGTGCGGGGATCGACCTGAGTGATCCGCTGGTGCGTGAACCACTGATGACCCGCGTCGCGGCGCTGGAATCGCGGCGCTGGCACGCACAGCCGACCTTCGTTTCGGACGCTGAGGGCGAAGTCGCGCCGATCACCATGCCGCACGACCTGTCCGTGGAAATCGGCACCCGGCGCGACGCGCTGGCGGAGGAAGTGGCCGACGCGATTACCCGCGCGGAGGCGATCCAGCCGGGCTGGAACGCGCTGGGCGGCGAGAAACGCGCGATCCTGCTGGAGGCGGCGGCGGATCTGTTTGAAGAACATACTGACGAATTCCTGTCGCTGTGCCAGCGTGAAGCGGGCAAGACCTTGCCCGACGGGGTGCTGGAACTGCGCGAGGCGGTCGATTTCCTGCGCTATTACGCGGCCGAAGCGCGCCGGTTGTTCGCCGCGCCGACGATCCTGCCGGGTCCGACGGGGGAGGAAAACCGCCTGTCGCTGGCCGGACGCGGCGTGTTCGCGACCATCAGCCCGTGGAATTTTCCGCTGGCGATTTTTATCGGCCAGATATCCGCCGCGCTGGTCACTGGTAACACCGTGGTCGCCAAACCCGCCGAGCAGACCAGTCTGTTGGCGGTGCGCTGTATTGAACTGATGTTCGAGGCCGGTCTGCCAGGTAACGCCTTGGCTCTGTTGCCGGGGGATGGCGCCCAGGTCGGTAGCGTGATTACTGCTGATCCGCGGATTACCGGCGTCGCCTTCACCGGTTCGACCCAGACCGCGCATCTGATCAACCGCGCGTTGGCCGCCAGAGACAGCGCCATCGCCCCTATGGTGGCTGAAACCGGCGGTCAGAACGCGATGCTGGTGGACTCCACCGCACTACCGGAGCAGGTGGTCAAGGATGTGGTGCAGTCGGCCTTTACCAGCGCCGGGCAGCGCTGTTCGGCCTTGCGGGTGTTGTACATTCAAGAGGATATTGCCCCACGGGTTATGGAGCTGCTAACGGGTGCTATGGCGGAGCTGCATGTCTGCGACCCCTTCAGTCGCGCGACTGACCTGGGGCCGGTTATTGATGCTGACGCGCGCAATGCGTTGCTCAAGCATATCGAGACGTTGAAGGCAGCTGACCGCCTGATCGCTGAAACACCCTTGCCAGAGGGCCTTGATGGCCACTTCGTGGCGCCTGTAGCCTTCCGCCTCGAGAGTATAAAACAGCTGGACCGGGAACACTTCGGGCCGGTTCTGCACGTCATTACCTGGCGCAATGACAGTCTCGACAAGGTGATTGACGAGATCAATGCCACCGGATTTGGCCTGACGTTAGGCATTCACAGCCGCAACGAAGACACGGCGCTGCATATCGACCGGCGGGTGCGCATCGGCAACGTGTATATCAACCGTAACCAGATCGGTGCCGTAGTCGGCGTGCAGCCGTTTGGCGGTATGGGTCTGTCCGGTACCGGGCCAAAAGCCGGTGGCCCGCATTATCTGCTGCGCTTTGTCACTGAACGGACACGCACCATCAACACCACGGCGGTGGGTGGCAACGCCAGCCTGTTATCGTTGGGTAATGGTGAGCCCTGAGCAACAACACGGCAGCAATGGGTTGCCGTCCTGGAACAAAGGGAATTGATCAGTACTTCCCATACCAATAACAGAACATTGACTGTTCACTAAAATGAGAGAACAACAACATGACTGATAACATAGGCATTGTGACTGCGACCTTTGCGGTCTATATCGCGGTGATGCTGGCCCTCGGCTATGTCGCCTATAAGCGAACCAACAACCTCTCCGATTACATCCTCGGCGGACGCTCCCTTGGCCCGGGTACCGCTGCTCTGTCCGCGGGCGCCTCGGACATGAGTGGCTGGCTGCTGCTGGGCTTGCCCGGCTATGCGTTTGTGGCCGGTTACGAGGCCACCTGGATCGCCGCCGGCTTGCTCGCTGGCACCTGGCTCAACTGGCTGATCGTTGCGCGGCGTTTGCGGGTGTATTCCCACGCGGTCAACGATTCACTGACGCTGCCGGCTTATTTCGAACATCGTTTTGAAGACAAGAGTCGTGCCCTGCGGGTGATTTCAGCCGTGTTCATTCTGTTGTTCTTCCTCTTTTACACCAGCTCGGGCTTGGTCGCAGCGGGCAAGTTGTTTGAAAGCACCTTCGGGCTCAATTACCAGATTGCCGTGGTAGTAGGCACCCTGGTCATCGTGTCCTACACCTTCTTCGGCGGTTTTCTCGCGGTTTCCTGGACGGATGTTATCCAGGGTCTGCTGATGGCTGCGGCGTTGGTGATAGTGCCGATCATAACGCTCAATGCCATGGGCGGCTGGGATGTAGCCCGGGCAGGGATGGAAGCCAGCAACCCGGAACTCCTGACCTTCTTCAATGATATCGAAGGCAATCCCTTGGGTTTTGTTGCGATCATTTCATTGTTGGCATGGGGGCTGGGGTATTTTGGCCAGCCGCATATTCTGGCGCGCTTCAAAGCCATTGGTGATGACGCCGCTCTGCCCACTGCACGGCGTATTGCGGTGTCCTGGTCGGCCATCTGTCTGGTCGCTGCGCTGCTGGTCGGCTGGGTAGGTATCGGCTTCCTTGGCGCAGAGGGTATTGGCGATGCCGAAACCGTCTTCCTGGCGCTGATTCAGGCAATGATGCATCCCATTGTGGCCGGTAGTTTGTTGGCGGCGGTGCTGGCGGCGATCATGTCGACCGCCGATTCACAGCTGCTGGTGTCGTCTTCTGCCCTGGCGGAAGATTTCTACAAGGCGCTGTTCCGCCGTGATGCCACTCAGACCGAACTGGTGTGGGTC
>JBGSJO010000030.1:0-17297 GCA_041741895.1 Pontixanthobacter sp. | reverse complement strand
ACTGAATGACTCACCGGCTGACGCCGGTAGGTTCACGAGGCGGGGCTGAAGCCGGGTTTGCTGGGCGCGGTATGCTTGTCCAGATAGTTCATGATGACATCGTCGGTGATATTGCCCGAGGTGGTCGAGAAGTAGCCCCTTGCCCAGAAGCGCTGGCCCCAGAAGCGTTTGCGGATATGCTCGAACTCCTGCTGGATCTTGCGCGACGAGCGTCCCTTGGCCATGCGCACGAAGTCGCAGACCCGGATGTGGGGTGGGATTTCGACGAACATGTGGACATGATCCCGTGACAGCGCTCCGCTGACGATGGTCACGCCCATCTCGGCGCAAACCTGCCGGATGATGTCGCGCACCCGCGTGCGAACCTCGCCGTGAAGCACCTTGTACCGATACTTGGGTGCCCAGACGATGTGATAGCGATGGTGAAAAAGCGTGTGACTGCCAGTGGAATAGCCCATAGCCGGTATCCTCGGGAAAGTGAGACTTCACGCCCTTCAGGCGGTCTCACTTTCCCGAGGATACCGGCTATCGAGCGAGTCGGTGGCTGAAGCCCTTCCCGACTAAAGTCGGGGGTTTTAGACCAAAGGCGGGACAATAAATGTCATTGGACTGCTCCCCGATACTGATGAGGCCCCGTCAACTGTCCCAACTCAATGTTCAGCACACGATCTAGAGCATTGGCGAGCTTCTGGTCATTGGCATCGGTGAAGTGGCTGTCGGGCAAATAGTTGCGCGGATCATTCGGATCGACCACCAGATGGCTACTGACATAGGGAATTCCATGCTTCTCGAGCGTGTCGACGAGCGCGCGGAACATCTGGTCCCCATATCCCCTACTGTTGACTATATAGATGACTGGGACGAGCCCTTGCAGTCGAGCCTTGGCCGCGAACTGGGCGATAATCGCATTGGCGATCTCGACTGAGTCATCGGCTGGGTTAAAGCCCCTCCTGTTGAGCGAGCTTTGGCGCACGCGCGCATCACGACGCTGTGCCCAGCCGCGGCGCAAAAGCCGCACGATCGTCGAATGGTCAAGTACGGTCTTCTCCATCAGGAAAGCATCATAGAACGAGTCGTACCGGGCGAAGACCTTTCTCGCCTCGTGCCAGGCCGCCTTGTCATCAAGCCGCGAGGCATAATCCTCAAAGGTCTCGTAAGGCGGTTTGTGCCGCACTAGCTCGCTATTTTCCAATTCAAAAACGTCGGCGGTATACGGCATAGCGAAGCTGGTGTTCCAGGTCATGGCCGACATCGTGCGAATCATCGGCAAGTTGGACGGCATGATCGTGAGGACCACGGCCTCACCTTGCTTCGCGCCCTCGTCCCTCAGAAACGCTCCATAGGCCCAATTGACGGTGGCTCCGGGTGCAGCGACAGTCCTCGCGCTATAAGACAAGGAAGAATTCTGCAGGGCATCGGCCAGGCGAACCGATTGCGAATTACCATAGATCGTTACAACTTGGCCCGACGGCTTCGGCTCGCGCTGCACAGCTACCAACGGAGTGTACCAGCCAGCCAGAGTGATGGGCGCGGTTAGCTTCGGATCGGCCCGTGTACCGCGGCGAAGGCGGCCTTCCATCGATCGGCCGTAATCGAAATACATCTGCAAGCGATTGGGATTGACGTCTCTGGGATCGGGTGGATAAGCGAACAGCAGGTTTACCCCGATGTCGAAGACGATGAGAAACAGCAAGACCCAACCGCTCAGCTTGAGAGCACGCCGACGTCCGATAAGCGCCGTCTCAGAACTGGAAGTAGATGAACTCGGCAGGCTCATTGCTCGTCCCCATGAAAGTAAGGAAAATCATGCACGCGACAGCAAAGCCGACAATTGGAAGCGGTAGTTCGCGATAGAACCGGGCATCGCCGCCGCGGCGGTACTGAGCCACCTCCCACACAGTTAAGAGGAGGACACCGCCAACAGCCGAAAGACGCGGCATCGTTCCGCCGTAATCCAAGCCCCCGCTTCCCGTCGCCAAGACAGACGTGAAAAGCCATATTTGGCTAAACGATTCCGCTCTGAACAATAAACGCCCATACAGAATAAGAATTCCATTGCCGATAAACATTAGTGTTACGGTCAACAAAGTTTGTGTAAACGCTCGTTTCCCGCGTAAAACGTATGTTAGACGTTGAAGCGAAATCAGCAAACCGTTATAGAACCCCCACAGTACAAAGTTCCATGCAGCACCGTGCCACAATCCACCAATCACCATTGTCAGCATGAGATTGCGTATGGTGAAAGCTAGCCTGCCACCATTCCCACCAAGTGGCCGGTAAAGATAGTCGCCAAGCCAGGTCGACAGGCTTATATGCCAGCGCTGCCAAAACTCGCGTGGAGATTTCGAGAAATAAGGCTGGCGGAAATTGACCATCAGTTCGATGCCAAACAGTTTTGCTACCCCGCGTGCGATATCCGAATAGGCGGAGAAGTCGGTATAAATTTGAATCGTAAACAGCAATGTGCCGATGAATGCATCGGCCCAAGTGATTGTGCCGCCACTCCCGAAGATTGTATCGACCGGGCCCGCCACTCCGTCGGCGATTGCGACCTTTTTGAACAAGCCGAAGACGATCAAGAACACCCCCCGCTGTATCTGATCGCTGGTTACGGCCCTGGGAAGGCTGATCTGCGGCAGCAAGTTCTTGGCGCGTTCGATCGGGCCGGCGACCAGCTGCGGAAAGAATGACACGAAGAGTGCAAAATCAAAGAAGCGATCGGTGGGCTTTAGCTCGCGGCGATAGATGTCTATGGAATAGCTCATAGCCTGAAAGGTATAAAAAGAGATTCCGACCGGCAGGACGATCTCGAACCGGCTCGCCTGCGCGACAATCCCGACCGAGCCGAGCGCTTCGACAAGACTCTCAGTGAAGAAATTGAAATATTTGAAGAAGCCCAAGACGCTCAACTGGACGACGATGCTGAGCGCCACACTGGCGCGGCGCCGCCGATCTTCCGACATTGATGTGAGAAGCCGGTATGTGAGCGTCCCGATCATCAAGAAGGCCGGAATCCCGATCAGCACATAGGGTAAGAACGAGGTCAAGACGGGAGCGCTCCTCCCACCGCCACGCAAGACACGCAGAATTTCCCCAACGTCGCACCCTACAAGCACGAGCGCGGCAGACGAGAGGAACACGACGGGGACGACGATCTCCGCGCTTCGTAGCCGCCCCCGATCAATCATCAGACCGGTCCAGTAATCAACCGAAGTCGTAAAGATCATCAAGAACAGGAAGCGCCAGTCCCACCAACCGTAGAACACATAGCTGGCAACGAGCAGCATCCAATTCTGCCCGCGGAAAGGTAACGCGCGGTACAGCGCATAGACAACCGCGAGGAAGATCAGGAATTCGAGCGAATTAAAGAGCATTTAAAGCGCTCACTCAGACAGCGAGTGGCAAGAGGGCGAACGGCAATGCCAAGAGCGAACGCGCCGGAATTAACGCCGCTGTCTCAACATTTGACGAAACCATTACTAGCCCGATTTGAGTCACAAGCCCACCCGATCTCGACCTCTTTGGGGCCCGGCTATTCACCTTGCGAAGGCACATTCGTAGCACCTTCTAACACAGCTTTACCCCCTTCGCCTGGTGTCCCGAAACCAGGTTGGTAGTCGATACCGGCAACGGACTTTGCCTTCTTGAGTTTTTCTTCGAGCGCCTTCCGGATCGCCTGTTGTTGCTGCCCTTCAGAAGCCGCTGGACGTGCGTCATCGCCGGTCAGTGCTTTCGATTCCATCGCAAGAATCTGACTGACTGTTACAGTCGGCCCGTTGGGGATGATTATCGGTTCACTTGTACCAACCTTCCGTATCTGTCGGAAAAGATCAGGGGCCAGCGTGGCACTATCCACTTGGGCATTCCGGCGATCAAACTTGATACCTAGCCTGTTCAACGTGGCAATGACTTCTGGCATGGTCTTAGCGCCTTCAAGCGCCTTCAGATAGTCTTTCCTATTTGGCGTGGGAAAGCGAATTTGATCGACTGAGAACAAAGTTCTTTCACCGAAAATCTGTGGGTTTTCAACAGTAAAGCGATCGATATCCCCTGAGGACGGTTGCTTAAGATCGCGAGCGGTCTTCTGGCTCAACAATTGGACGAGAAGCGCTTCCTCCATTTGCCTACGCCGAATGATGAATTCAGGGGTTGAGTCAATACCTTCGTCACGCGCGACATCAGCCAGCAAGCGGCGATTAATTACACTTTCCAAGGCTGCGTTTCGTACTCCCTCAATCTGATCACCCTCTGCGCCAGAAGCATTGCCTAATTCGGCGTTGAGTTCCTGTTGGGTGATTTCATCGCCATTGACCACGGCGACAACCTGGCCCTCCGGAGCCTTGTCGCACGCGGCGAGGAGGCTGAGCGCACTAACCATGCACAGCGTGGTTATGCTGCGAAGATTGCGACCGGATCCCGACTTGCCAAGAATATCTGTCATTTTTCAGTCACCCCATATTGTTTCATTGTCGTTCTCGAAATATCCCGCTCAAGCCTTCAACGGAGTATTGAAAAGCAAATTGTTCAAGAGTGCAGGTGCCTCGCGCTCCATATCGAGGACAAATCTCTTTAATACCGGCGCCTCACCTGTGATATCAGAGCCGAATGTCGAAACCCGCGCCAACAAGCCGTCGGGGATCACTCCGTTCAAATTGGCCCGGGCCACTGCGAGACGCTGCTGAGACCATTTACGCGGGAAATCGCTTCCGATCCTGCTCCAGTACAAGACGACCTCATCACGCGCCTGCCCGCGGGCCGAAAAAATCTGTACGGGTAAGGATTGTCCCGCCGGCAAAGCAATTTCGGAGCTGATAGTAGGGGAAAGAACAAAGCCTCCCGCCGGATAGCATATCTCTGGCCGGTGGATCTGTACTACCCCGTCCTGACGATTGTTGTATGCGATCAGTAACATAACCGCTTTGCCCGCCGGACTAGTATAGATACGGGTTAGGAGATTATCATATAACCTATCCGAAAGCGCATCTTCAGGCGGCAGGATCAAGCCGTTTTCTGCAGCAAATGTCCATTCTCCAATTTGGTTGGGGACCAAAGCGGCTAACTTTTCTTTCGCCAATGGTTCGCGATTTGGCGCCGGAAGGCGAGCCTGCGCAACTGCCGCAACCGAAGCCATCCCCATTCCTAGCAAAACCTTACGCCGGCTAAACGCCCGAAGTGAATGATTCAATTCATGAGATTCTACCATTGCCTTATGCTCCTACATCTTCCGTCGTGCGAGCCCGCCGAAAGAAACGCCCCAAGGTCAAATCGATCAGGAAAATAAGCACCAGCGCTAGTGCAAACATCGTTAGTCCTGCTAAATTGTGAAGAAAACTCTGCGCCGTCGCTTCGCCAGCATGATACGTCAATAATATCAGGATCAGTACGCGCAGGAAGTTCGCTACGACGGCGACGGGAAGCACAAATAATAGAAGCCCGATTTGCATTCTTCGGTTATTCTTATGCCGAATATAGATATAGAACACCGTCAACGCCGAGAGTGAGACAATGGAATTAAGGCCCGCACAAGCCGCAGCAACGAGCAACTGGTATTGACCGATCTGGATCACCACACCGGTTCCGCCAATTGGATACCCGAAAACCTGAAGTAGCGCGATCGCACTCTCGCTGATCGCGATTTTGATCGGTAGAGTAAATGTGTAGATGAGGGTCTCGGGTGGTGGAAAAATGAAGGCAAGGTAGATCAGCGGAAATGCTAATGCGAAAAGCGGCCTGAAGCCGGTCAAGCTATACATCACAATTACCAAAACTGCGTACATGAGGTATCCCTCAAGCTCGATGATCTGGGTAATCCGCGACAGCATATAAAGTAATAGCATCGGAACTATCAGCGCTGCTACTTTCCAGCTTGCTGGCGCTTCAGAAAGGTGGCGCACACTGGGCCACTCGCGCCATAGCAGCCAAAGGCCAGTCATAAGGACGATCGGACCATGGGCGCCCTGCTCACCGGTCCACGTTTCCCGCGCTACGAAAAACATAGTAGGAATTGCGATGGCGAGAATGCCCAACAAAAAAACAATGTTAGGCCAGGAAATAGGTTGGCCCACAAGTTCTCGCCCTGAGACACTACCCATCTCCGCAAGACCAGACTCTATCCGATCGTTGCTTGTCTTTTCGCCTGCTTTTGCCGCGCCTGCCTGTTTGACAGAGTAGTCGATATTTGGCCCCCGATCCCACTTCAAAATTTATTGCCGGTAAAACCTTAATACGCCAGATAACTTGGATATTGAGCAGGCTTGCTACGCAGTCAAGGCTGCGTTTCCACTACTGTCTCGTTTGCGCACATTTTACTCTAGCCCTTCTCGATCTTGAGCGAGGAGCGGCCTTTTCCCTGGCGCATAAATTCGTTAACCGAGACCTGCTACGGGATTTCGGCGAAGATCTGACATGATCGTGCGGCAAAGCTCCGTTGACGATCGTCACATCTAGCGCCGCGCTGGCCTGTGTATGATCTCGCGCACCCTGATCAGAACCTCGCAATGCAGTACCTTGAACTGACATTTGGGCACTGAGGCCATATCATGCCGACCAAAGAAAATTGTGCGGCCGACTTGTTGAATACACCATAGCCTCTTTCCTCGAAAAGTGGCTTCGCGCCCTTCAGAATGCTCAACCTTTGGAAAGGATGTCGGTGGGCTATCAAGCAAGACTAAGAGCCCGATTAAAAAGTAGTTGAGCGATATGATTGGTTTGTGATTCAACCGTCTTTGTCAAGAAGATGGAGGAACGCATGGCCTGGAATGATACCGCTCGTGAGGAGTATATGCGGGAGATAAATTGCGCGGTGCGCTCAAAGGGCACGGAGACTAGACCGTCGAAATCATCAAGCGATCAGATCGTGCCAAAGGTTCTGAACTCTTGCCCAGAAGATGGGTCGTCGAACGTGCCTTTGCCTGGATTGGCAGATGCCGCCGCCTTGCCAAAGACTGGGAGCAATCCATCTCCAGTGTAACCGCATGGGCCTATATCGCTAACCTCCGCATTCTCACCCGCCGTATCGCAAGATATTGCTACCATTGATAAATTTTGAATCAGGCTCTAAGTCTGCAGCTGGATTGATTCCAACGTTTGGAACCCACGGTTTCGAGCTGCGATGATTTCATCAGGATCGGGCTTCCAGATGAAGGGTTTGGGGTTGTTAGCGTTGTATTCGCGGATCAAGCGATTGATCGCGGCCTGGAGATCGACGAGCGAATGGAAGCCGCCGTGCTTGAGCCGCCGACGGGTCAGTTTTGCGAAGAAGCCCTCGACAGCATTGAGCCATGAGCACAAGGTCGGGGTGAAGTGGGAGGTCCAGCGCGGATGGCGGACGAGCCATTCCTGAACCTTGTCCTTCTTGTGTGCCGCATAGTGGTCGAGAATGACGTGAATGGCCTTGTCCTTCGGGATCTAGTGCTCGATCCGACCCAGAAAGCGGATGAACTCCTGATGCCGGTGCCGCTGCATGTTCTGGGCAATGACTGTGCCGTCGAGCACATTGAGCGCGGCAAACAGCGTGGTCGTGCCGTGCCGCTTGTAATCATGGGTCATGGTTCCGGCACGGCCCTTCTTCATCGGCAGGCCAGGCTGGGTGCGGTCAAGTGTCTGGATCTGGGACTTCTCGTCGAAGGTCAGCACCACCGCATGAGCCGGCGGCGAGACATAGAGGCCGGCGATATCGTGAAGCTTCTCGGCGAAAGCCGCATCGTTGGACAACTTGAACTGCCGCCAGCGATGCGGACTGAGGCCATGCGCTTTCCAGATCGCCTGGACGGTCGAGGCTGCCAGGCCGGCAACGTTCGCCATCGCGCGCAATGTCCAATGGGTCGCCTCGTGGGGCGGCGGCTCCTGCGTCAACCTGATGATCTCAGCTACGCGGTCGGGCGGAACCGGTGCCTTACCGGGAGGCCGGGACTTATCCCGCAGCAGACCATCGACGCCTTAGTGCATGAAGCGCTCTTGCCAGCGCCAAACGCAGGTCTTGGACTTGCCGGTCTCGGCCATGATAGCCGAGGTTCCACGGCTCTCGCCGCCCAGAAGAACAATCCACGCTCGCCAGACGTGCTTCTGCGAACTCATAGGATTAGCGATGATCGCCCGCAGTCGCTGACGATCGCTGGCAGACAGGGTGAAGGAAATACCTTTGCGCATGCGCGCAAACTCGCACATCACAACACAACAGGAATCCCCAATCGGACTCATATGATCCGATCGATCCAGTGCCTCTGCTACTAGGCACAGCTATCGGTTCTGGACCCACCTGCCCCAGGAAGTCAGGCTTAACTTGATCACATAGATAATTGCCCAAGTTCCAAGCGCATCGCCTAAGAAGGTTGCGGTGAGCACCTTCGGTCGGAATCCGCCGAGACCGACCAACACAAGGCTTGTGTTGTAAAAGATCATATTTCCGAACGAGCTTGCGAGCGAGAGCCAGAGCAGCCGTATTGGTGTCAGATTGGTCAGGCTTGGTTGCAGTTGCAGAAGGCGGCTTGTGGTGCCGATTGCCAGTGGAGCACCCGTTGCAATGAAGGCTGAGACGAGAACTCTATCTGAAAGTCCTAGGCCAAGGTCGACGCAGAATAGGCCAGCAATGAACAGGGCAGGGATCGACCAATAGCCAATTACTAGGAAGCCAAGCAGTCTGGCGAATGCGGGCAAAAAAAGAAGCGAAGCAACGGCGACGGGAAGATTTTCTGCGGCCAAGAGACCTGTTAAATAATAGAGCGCTACGTACAGGACCACAATGAAGGCGGCGAACTGAATCTTGAATTGGAGCACTCCACCATTTTGTTCCATTCTCAGCTGAGGGCCGCAAATAGCTTATTAGCTGCAGGTGTGAATTCGACGTGGCGCTTGCGCTTGTCCGTCTCATCGACTGAGATGTCGACTAGTCCCTTGTCCTTGAGCCCCATCAACAATCGATAAGATGTTGACGATGATTTGCCTTCGCCCAGGTCATAAACATCTGACACTGACAATGCGCCTTGCTGGTCCCACACCGCTTTCAGCTCAAATAGTATCCGCTCTTCTTCGCCTGATAATTCCGACAAGGGCGGAAGGCGGCGCAAAGCGACCAGAAAGTTTATCAGCTTAATCTTGGTGTAATCTGGCATTTCGAACTACAGTTTATTTCGCTGGTTTTTGATCAACCGCCCGATCATAAGTCGGAAGTAGCAAAAAGCCCAACGCTCATTTTCAGAGCGTTGGGCAAAAGTGGAAGGTTGGAGTACTCCAGCCCTTCGGGTCGCCAAGTGGGGGTAGAACCTATATCGGCTTTTGGCAAATCATTTCATATATGATATGAAAATTTCGCTTTTTGTCTGGAGCCCAGACGATATTTGGAGCGGGAGGGAACTGATTCAGTCCGGCTTGAACTTCTTTCTGATTTCGGCCGAGGCCGAAGCAAGCTGAGGGTCGAAATCACCTTGTGTTACCATCATTTGATCTGGACTACCCGCTTGTAGATATCATCCTACTTCTCAACCAATGGGTGGAAGTAGGAAATACGAACGAGGACTGTCATTCATCTGACATGTGCCCCACATAGCTGGATATCCTGCCCCCACTTCCGGAGTCGTATCTTGGACCAACTTACTGCTACCGACCGCCGCCGTTTCCTGTCTGTCACCGGCACTGCCTTTGCCGCCTTGCTGGCCAGCGGATGCACGGCCCGTTCGGGCGCCATTGCCGCCACCCCTGCGCTTGCGGGATATGGCCCTTTGGTGCCCGATCCGAACGGATTGTTCGACCTGCCGCAGGGCTTTTCCTACCGGGTGATCTCCAAGCTGGGCGATCCGATGGATGACGGGCTGACCGTGCCCGATGCCGCGGACGGGATGGGCTGTTTCGATCTGGGGGGTGGCAAGCTGGCGCTGGTCCGCAATCATGAATTGATGCCGGACAAGGACCCCGGCGGTAAAATTCCGATGGGCTATGACCGGATCGACGGCAAAATCATGCCCGGCGGCACGACCACGATCGTTCTGGATGCCCGCACATTGGAAGTGGAACAGCAATATCGCTCGCTGGCCGGGACGATCCGTAATTGCGCTGGCGGCACCACGCCGTGGGGCAGCTGGCTGACCTGCGAAGAAGCAGTCGTGCCAGTGACCGACCGCAATGGAAAATCCCACGGCTGGGTGTTCGAAGTGCCCGCCGATGCCGGACAACTGGTCAATCCCGCGCCGCTGACGGCAATGGGACGGTTCAACCATGAAGCCGCCGTTGTCGACCCGGCGACCGGTTATGTTTATATGACGGAAGATCGCGGTGATAGCCTGCTCTACCGCTTCATTCCCAAGGTTCCCGGAAAACTGGCAGAAGGCGGCCGATTGCAGGCATTGGTGCTGGCCGATGGCACTGCAGACAACCGGAATTGGACAACTGCCGCAGTTGAAGTTGGGGTGATGAAGGCGGTCCGCTGGATCGACCTGGACAATGTGGAGGCGCCCGAGGATGACCTGCGAAAACGCGGCTCGGCGGCCGGCGCGGCACTGTTCGCCCGGGGCGAAGGCATTCACATGGGGGACGGCGAGATGTATTTCTGCTGCACCAACGGCGGCGCGGCCAAGCTGGGTCAGGTGTTCCGCCTGCGCCCTGGCAAAGCGGGCAGGCCAGATGCGCTGACCCTGTTCTTCGAATCCACATCGCCGGACCAGTTCAATTACGGCGACAATCTGACGGTGGCGGGCAATGGCCATCTGATCGTGTGCGAAGACCAATATACCGATGTGGTCGACAATTATCTGCGCGGGATTACGCCGCAAGGGCAGACCTATCCGCTGGCGCGGCTGCGGGTGCAAACCGAACCGGCGGGCGCGTGTTTCTCGCCCGATGGCAGGGTGCTGTTCGTCAATTCTTTCAGCCCGACCGTGACCGTTGCGATCACCGGCCCGTGGCAAGCCTGAGCAATCCAAGGTAAGGCGGTATCATGCCGTCCTTCTTCCTCGCCTTTATTGCTGTGCTGGTGACATCCATCGGCAGCCGGGATCAGCTGCTGGTGGCGCAATTGTCTCTCCGCCTGGGGCGCAGTTACGGTCTGTTGGGGACCGGCTGGCTGGTTGCGATTGCAACGGCGGGCATCATGGCATGGGGAGGGCAGGCGGCCGCGCAAGTCCTGCCGGGCGAAGGCAAGACCATGCTGGTTGCCATCGCCATGGTGCTGGCGGGGGCGGAACTGGCCTGGCCCAACCGGGTCAAAGCCGCGAAGGAGCCGACCCGGTCCCTCGGCGCTATCGCGCTGGTGCTGTTTTCCCGCCAATTGGGCGACGCCGGACGGTTCCTGATTTTTGCAATTGCCGCGGCCACCGGCGCGCCCGTGCTGGCCGGGATCGGCGGCGCTTTGGGCGCTGGCGCCGCGGTGACGTTGGGCTGGTTGATGGCGGAATCTCTTGAAGACGAACGGCCCCTGCGCCCGGTTCGTCTGGTGCTGGCGGGGATCATCCTGCTGGCCGGGATAATAATCGGATTGAGTGCACGCGGATTGATCGGTTGATCGCTTTTATCGATTGATGTGATGGGGAGTTTTACGGAAACCCAGCGCCGATCCGGCCGTTGGTCTGTTGAATCCATCTCAGAAAAGGAAATGCCACCATGGCCAAAAAAGGCGACAATTCGAAAACCGCGCTTGTAGGCGAGCTCAACGGGCTGCTGGCCGATCATCTGGCGCTGTATTTCAAGACCAAGAACTTTCACTGGCATGTTGCCGGGCCGCGTTTTCGCGACCTGCATCTGATGTTCGATGAACAGGCGATCGAAATCCGCGACCAGATCGACGCCATCGGCGAGCGGGTGCGCAAATTGGGCGAAGATACGCTGACTTCGATCGGCGCGGTCGCGAAATACACCCAGATCAAGGATCAGAACGATACCTCGCTGAGCGCAGAAGCGATGGTGCAGGAATTGCACGATGATAACGCCAGGATGGTCGCGCGCCTCAAAGGAATGAAGCCATTGGCCGAACAGGCGGGCGACAATGCCACTGACGGGCTGCTGGATGGGTGGACCGACATGGCGGAAGAACGCGTCTGGTTCCTGGCCCAGACGCTGAAATAGGGCTTGGCGCAGGTTTCCAAGAAAATTCATTTCCCCGGAAAGGTCGCCCGCCAGGCTGCAAGGCCACTAGGCGTAGGCGACCTTTTTGGTATGAGTGGGCGATGAGCCAACTGACAATTCGCGAACATGCCGATGATGCCTCGATAGCCGCGTGGATCGAACGCCGCCTTGGCACTGCCTTGCAGCAGGCTGAAGGCCCGGTCGCGATAACCATTCCGGGGGGATCGACCCCTTTCCCGATCCTCGAACTGCTGACGAAATCCTCGCTCGACTGGAACCGGATCGCGGTTTGGCCGGGCGATGACCGGATCGTTCCGGAAGATCACGATGCCAGCAACACCGGCCGCATCCGCGCGCTGCTGGAAACGGTCGGCGCGCAGGTGGTGGCGATCATCGATCAGGCAGGGGAAGGCGCGGCGCAGGTGCCGCATTTCGCGCTCGCATGGCTGGGCATGGGTGCGGACGGCCACATCGCTTCGCTGTTTCCCAACACCGATCCGCAGGTTGACGATCCGCAGATGGTGCGCCGCCTGACGCCCGATCCCCTGCCGCCAGAGGCACCGTTCGACCGCGTGACCCTGACCATTCCGGCGCTGGTGGACAGCGATGCGCTGATGTTTGTCATTCGCGGGGATGACAAGCGCGCCGTGTTCGATGCCGCGGCCGCCGGGGCGCATGATTTGCCAGTTGCGCGCCTGCTTCGCGCAGCAGCAGAAAAATCCGGACTGGAGGTGACATGCTTCACCTGATCCCCGCGCCGCTGCACCGGCTGGCCTACCGCGCCGCCCATGGCATGCGAAAAATTTGGTGGCGATTGCGCAAACCTGCAATCACCAGCGTATCGGTGATCGCCACCGATCTGGATGACCGGTTGCTGTTGGTCCGGCATAGCTATGGTTCGCGTTCATGGTCCGTCCCCATTGGCGGGATCAATCGCGGCGAACCGCCAGAGGATGCCGCCCGGCGTGAATTACGCGAGGAAACCGGGTGCGAGCCTGGGCAGCTGCAATTTGTCGGGGTGCAGCAGGAATGCGTTCATGGGGCGCATAATGCAATTCATGTGTTCGCGGCCAAGGTGCAGGGAAAACCCAAACCCGATAACCGCGAAATTGTGGAAGCGCGGTTTTTCCCGCTCCATTCACTGCCCGAACCGCTCAGCCAATTGACCCGGCGGCGGCTGGACATGTGGCGCAATCCGTCAAAGCAGGGATAATTGCGCGGTATCGGGGCGGAGGGTTTGCTGTTTGTCCGCCCGGCCCGCTTCCAAATTCGACAGGGCCAAATTCGACAGGGTCAGGCCCATCAGCCGGATCGGCAGGGGCAGGGGGAGTAATTCCCCCAGCAGGGCGCGGGCGATTGCCCGGAACTCATCCTTGTCCGCGACATTTTGCGGCAACGATTTCGCCCGGGTCACCTGGGTGAAGTCATTATATTTCATCTTCAACGTGACCGTGCGGCCGGCCGCCTTGGCACTTTCGATCCGTTCCCACACAATATCCACGATCCGTTCCAACGTATCGCGCAGCGCCGCGCCGGAGGAGATATCTTCGTTGAATGTCCGTTCCCCGCCCACCGATTTGCGGACCCGGTTGGCGCGCACCGGGCGCAGGTCGATCCCGCGGGCGGCGCGAAACAGGTAATCGGCGAAACTGCCGAAATTGCTGCGCAGGAAAGCGATGTCCTTGCCCGCCAGATCGGCGCCGGTCGAAATCCCCAGCCGGGCCATCTTTTCCGCGCCCTTCGGCCCGATTCCGTGGAACCGGCGGACGGGCAGGGCGGCCACGAATTGCGCGCCTTCGCCCGGGCGGATCACGCATAGTCCGTCCGGCTTGTTCTGGTCGCTGGCCAGTTTCGCCAGGAATTTGTTGTAACTCACGCCTGCGCTGGCGGTCAGCCGGGTTTCTTCGTGGATGCGCGTGCGGATCAATTGGGCGATCCGGGTGGCAGAACCGATTCCGCGCAGATCGTCCGACACGTCGAGATAGGCCTCGTCCAGGCTCAGGGGTTCGACATGGGGCGTGAAATAGCGGAAAATCGCGCGGATTTGCCGGGAAACCTCGCGGTAGGTGTCGAAATGGCTGTGGCAGAAGATCAGATCGGGGCACAGCCGCTTGGCAGTGACGGAGGGCATGGCGGAGCGGACCCCGAACTTGCGCGCTTCATAGCTGGCGGCGGCCACTACGCCGCGCCCGCCCGCGCCGCCCACGGCCACTGGCTTTCCGCGCAGTTCCGGGTTGTCGCGCTGTTCCACGCTGGCGAAGAATGCGTCCATATCGACATGGATGATCTTGCGCAGGCCGATGGCTTCCTCGCCATCTGTCCCGTCACCATTATCGGGGGAATCCATCTGATCGGCGTCCGTCATCGCGGTGAAGGATAGCCGCCATACGAATTCATCGGAACAAAAGATTGGCCGGGGCGTCCGGTTTCAAAATAAGACCGCTGGGCCGCTTGCGCCGAGAGTGCCATTCAGGCCAAGGGAATTCATGGGTATCAGCAAATCCAGATCGCGCCCGGAATTGGGCGAGCGTGAATTGATCGCGATGATGGCCATGCTGATGAGCCTGCAGGCGTTCGGTATCGACGCGATGCTGCCTGCGCTTGGCGCCATGGCGGCAGATCTTGGCGCGACGGGCAATGACCGCCAGTTGATTATCGCGACCTATCTGCTGGGGTCCGGCATTGGTGCATTGGTGCCGGGTGCCTTTGCCGATCGGTTCGGGCGCAGGCCGGTGCTGTTTTTTGGTATCATATTCTATTTTGTCCTGTCGCTTGCCTGTTCGGTGGTGACCGATTTCGAAACCTTGGTGGCGATGCGGGCCATTCAGGGCTTCGGCAGCGCCGCACTGACCGTGCTGCCCGCCACCATCGTGCGTGACCGCGTAGGCGGTGACCGGATGGCACGGATGATGTCGCTGATCGCGATGACCTTCATGCTGGTTCCGCTGCTTGCCCCGGCGGTTGGCCAGGCGATCCTGATGGTCGCGAGTTGGCGGGTGATTTTCGATGCCATGGCACTAGCCAGTGCAATGGTTGGCCTGTGGGTGTGGTGGCGGTTGCCAGAATCACTGACCCTGGAAAACCGCCAGTCACTGGAGATACGGAATATCGGCATCAATATGCTGCGCGGGGTGACAGACCGAAGCGCGCTGGGATATGTGCTCGGCAGTGCCTTGGTGTTCGGTGCGTTGTTCGGCTTCCTCAATTCATCGCAGCAATTAATCGGCGAGACCTTTGGTGCGGGCGATGATTTCGCGCTGGTCTTCGCGGCCATGGTCAGCGGGCTGGTGCTGGCCAATTTCACCAATTCGCGGATTGTGGAACGGTTTGGCGCACGCCGGGTCAGCCACACCGCATTGCTGGCGATCATCGCGGTCAGCGGCGTTCAGGTGTGGTCCGCCAGCTATGCCGACCAGTCCTTGTGGCAATTCGTGCCCTTGATGGCGATCAATCTGGCGCTGCTGGGCTTTATTGGGGCCAATTTCTCCTCGATCGCGCTGCAACCTTTTATGCATATCGCCGGGGCAGCAGCATCAGGCCAGACATTCCTGCGGATGGTCACCGGCGCGCTGCTGGGCGGGGCGATCGGTCAGGCATTCGACGGCACGGCGCGCCCGATTGCGATGGCGCTGCTGGTGTGCGGCCTATTGGCCCTGCTGGTGGTATTGTGGAGCGAGGGGGGCAAGCTGTTTCGCCGTCCGAGCCCGCCCGGCACCATGCGGGAGGTTATCACTACCAGGTAATTTCGGTTTCAGGGGAATCAGGCGCCGGTTTTGGGGCCCCTACCTGCGCAAAATCCCGGCGTGACCAGCGCGGCATTTCCGGCGGCGGTTTGGGCCGGTTTACCAGCGCTTCGAAATATGCCGCAGCAACATGCCGCGCCTTGGCCGCGCCGGAAATATAAATCCGGTGGTCCCATGCCGCCGCGCCCTGTTTGCGCACCTTGCGGCCAATCGCGCCATAGATCCGCGCTGCGCTCAGTACCGCCCAGCGGCTGCGGAATGGCAGTTTCTGCGCGCCCAGCCGCGAAGCCGCTTCATGCACTTCGGCAATATCCAGCAATTGCGAGACTAGGCCGACCAGCTCGGTGCGGAACATCGGTTTCATGTGCTGGCCCGGCGGAATGTCCGCTTCGGCCAGCCATTCCAGCGGCAGATAGCAGCGGCCAGCCGCATCATCTTCCTCGATATCGCGGGCAATATTGTTGAGCTGGAACGCCAGGCCGAGGTCGCATGCCCGGTCGAGCATCTCCTCGTTATCCTTGGCCACCCCCATGACCACGCCCATCATCACCCCCACCGCGCCCGCGACATGGTAGCAATATTGCATCATGTCCTTTTCGGTACGGGGCCGCCAATCGGCTGCATCGAGCGCGAAACCGGCGATGACATCCCCCGCCATTTCGGGCGTGATCCCGGTTTCGCGGGAAACCTGGCCAAAGGCATCGAAGGCCAGATCAGCCGTCGGCATCCGGTCGAGCGCGCGCTGAGTAAGCAATTTGATGGATCGCAGCCGTTTGGCCGCGTCGCCCTGGTCGCCCAGCGCGCCGCCTTTTTCCTGCGCGTCGGCAATGTCGTCGCACCTGCGGCACCAGGTATAGAGCAGCCAGACCCGTTCGCGGGTGGTCCGGTCGAACAGCCGGGATGCGGCGGCAAAGCTTTTGGAGCCTTGCTTGATCGCCAGTCGCGCCTTGGCCACCAGCGAGGCGCGCTGCCGCCCGCCGCCCGCCTGTTCGGGTGTGGCGCGCATGATCCGTGACGGCGCGAGCATGCGCTTCGCATTCGTCGTCCCGGGATGGTTGCGTTCGGTCAGAGGTCGCTGGCCTTCATCTGGAAAATCGGGGTGTGCGGCGTGTAGTCTGCCATCCGGGCGAGCAGTTTGTCGAGAGTCTCCTCCGCAATCAGAATGCCCTGATGTGCCGGACGGACAAAGCCGACGTCCGCCATGTGCCGGTTGAAAGCGACCAGATGGTCATAGAATCCGAAGGCGTTGAGCAGCCCGACGGGATTGGAGTGATAGCCCAATTGCGCCCAGCTGACCGCTTCCCACATCTCGTCCATCGTGCCGACGCCGCCGGGCAGATTGATGAACCCGTCAGACAGATCGGTGAAGGCGGCCTTGCGTTCGTGCATCCCGCCGACAATTCGCAATTCGGTGCAATCGGTGTTGGCAATCTCGCTGCCCGCCAGCGCTTCCGGGATGACCCCGATCACTTCGCCGCCCGCGCCGAGCGCGCCAGCCGCAAG